>JALGWN010000037.1 GCA_025774115.1 bacterium | reverse complement strand
CCAACTGGGCACTGTCCTATATCGTGAGTGAGCCTGAAGAATCGAACCTGATGGCGAGGGCAGTCAGGCACTCCGACAAGGCGAGCGATTTCGAGCGGGGCTATATCGGCGCGATGGCGACGAGACACTTGGGTGACTACAGGCGAGCGGTGGAGATCCTGACAAGCCTCACCGAACGCTATCCCCATGACGCTCGGGCGTACCTCAGCCTGGGAGTAACACATAGAAATTACCTCGGGGAGCCCGAGAAGGCGATCCCATCTTTCAGGAGGGTCCTGGAGATCGATCCGCTCAGCAAGGAAACCTACAATCAGCTGGCCTATGCTTATGATGATGCCGGTGATCTTGACAATGCCATCTGGGCCATAAACGAGTACATTGCGCTCGCCCCGGATGAAGCCAATCCATATGATTCCAGGGGCGATCTCTACGCCTTTAATGGCAGGATAGATGAAGCGCTTGAGTCCTACAGGAAAGCCTCCGATATAAAGCCGCTTTTCTCCACCCCGCGTGAAGGCGCGATGTATCTTTTCAAAGGTGAATATGCCAGGGCGGAGAGCTGTTTCAACGCACTGGCTACGAGTGCCGACAGAGGGGACCGCTCAGTGGGCAGGATGTTCCTGGCCACTGTGCCCATGTACAGAGGCAGATTTGAGGAAGCTCTCCGGATTCTCGAGGACGGGGTGGCGGCTGACAGGCTGGAGCAGTATCTGGGGAGCTCTGCGGCCTCGAAGCACCGCCTGATGGCCTTGATTCATATTGAAATGGAGGAGTCTGCCGCTGCGGTCGAGGCGGGCCGTCAGTGCATGGAGGGCCGCGCGCAAGCCCGTCCAAATGATCCGGCATCTGAGTTCTACATAAGCATCCTCTGTTTGACCGGGAAGATCGATGAGGCGGAGAGATTGGCCGCTCCGCGTATAGCGCTTCACGCCGAACACCCCGAAGCGGCAACCCAATCGGATTTCATGATATTCGGCCTGCTGGAATTCGCAAAAGGGAATACGGACGAAGCCCTCCGGTACTTGGACAAGAGTATTGACGTGGGTGAACCCTACCTGCATCTGAGGGCAATTGCCGCGGAGATGGCAATCGAAGCCGGCCGACTGGGCGAAGCCGTGGACCTGCTGGAGGCAGCACTGACCAGATATGACGAGGTGAGGGCAATGACCCCGACTGAGTCGGTCAAAGCCCACTACTTGCTGGGCCTCGCATACGAAGGGTCCGGCTGGAAGCCTAAGGCCATCGAGCAGTATGAGACCTTCCTCGATATCTGGAAGGACGCAGATCCCGGGATCCCGGCGGTCGAGGACGCGCGCCGGAGGCTGGAAGGTCTCAAGCAGGATGCATAGGGCTGCAAGGCGCTTTGGACTGCCCTTATCGGTTAGAAGAAACCATTCCCATTCGATGTTGGTCGTGCTAAAGTAGGGGTTGTGGAGTGGAGGACGACTTATGTTTAGATGGACGATATCGTCGGTGAGCGTGTTGCTGCTTCTCATTCTGCCGGCCGGGTGCGGGTTCTTTGATGATCCCAGCCAGCCCGAGGGGCATGAGTGCTGGACGGGCCACTGTAACATAGCGGGCTACGTGCACGATTTTCAGGGCACACCCATGAAGGATGTGAAGGTTCTCCGGAGTGGTGAGGGTGTGGGTTGGGTGCTCACAGACAAGAAGGGCCACTACATCATGCCCAATAACATCCCCGGTTGGCGCTATTGCATAGCCCCCGGCGACTCCGACTGGACCTTCGAGCCCGAGAAGCGCTGCTACTATATTAACGAGAACCTCGAGAATCAGGACTTCACCGCCTACCCCGCCCGCATCTTCTGGCGCAGCATCAGCGGCCGGGTGGAGGACGGGGAGGGTAATCCGATCCAGGGTGTTGTGATAAGCGTTGATGGGATGGACAAGGATCCGGTCGAGACCGACGAGAACGGTGATTATATTGTCGAGGGCCTGATCAGCAGATTCGGATACTGTGTGATTCCAAGCAAGACCGGGTGCACCTTCGAGCCCGAAGAGCGATGCATCGAGAATCTGGATATATCGTATCCCTACCAGAACTTTACGGCGATCTGCCCATGATCGCGTGCTATTCCGATGTTGCGGGCTCGCACCCTGGGATCCCCTCAAGTACTACCAACAAGGCGCACCCAAGTGATCATCAAAGCAAATGCGGTTTTTTGCCTGTGTGGAACAGAATCCGGGTTCCGATTGTCTAATAGGTAAGGCCTGCAGGCAAGCAAGAACGTTCAGGGGGCGGACATCAGAGGCAAAAGCCGCGGCGGCAACGTATACTTCCTGGCATCCATCATTCTCCATGTCCTGGTAGTGGTGCTTTTCGGTTTGTCGGGATTGAGATTCCGTAAGCCGGTCGCAGCCGGCCGGGATGTCGGGGCAGAGGCGCGCCATGCTTTCCAGGTGATCGAGGTCCCGGCTAGTATCCGTGAGGAGAAACCTAGCGAGCCCGCCAACCTGGTATCGGACCGGGTTGCCAGGGCTGCGGATATGAGACTTGAGGATATGGAGAAGTCGGCTGATCCTTACTCCGATGGAGACACCGAAGTGAGAGAGTTTGAGGAAATCGGGGCGGAGGTCGCACGGGCCCGGCCCGAAGCGGTAGAAACCGAGCCGGATCGCCGGGAAGCGCATGATGAACAGGAGGACGGGGATCGTGCGGGGGACGTGCCGCCGGACGAGATCGCCCGCTATGTGGTCGATGAGGGAGACAATGATCGGAACGGAACCCCCGGGAGGCCGGGGATCTTCAGGAACCTCCTCTCCGATGTGGGCAGAAGAGGCGGGATGAGTTTCAACACCTATGATTGGGATTTCGCACCCTATATGCTGGCCATGAAAAGGGCTATAGAAAACCACCTCTTTCCACCGTATGCCTTCACGCATATGGGTATGGTAAGCGGAACGAATACAGTTCACTTCACCGTGACGCCCGACGGCCGGATCAGGGGTCTGGAGATCCTGGGCAGCGATGCTCATTTCTCGCTCGACCGGACCAGTGTGAGGGCCATCGAATCGTCGGTGCCGTTTCTGCCCCTGCCAAGGGACTTCCCCGAGGAATATCTCGAGGTTACGGCGCACTTCTCCTATGTGATCACGGGTAGAAACTGAGGGACAGGCCGGTGAAAAACGCCCATCTGCTGCGTTACGCTCGTCACCATCTCACTGCGGCGTACGCCGGTAGCGTCGGGTCTCCGTGCCCGACGGCTCTCGTCGTGGGTGGAACCACGACGCTACAGAATGTTATGCATCCGGGCGCCTTTGACCGGCCTGGGTTTGTTGAGGTGACAAACGCTTGGGACCGGGGGGCTTGCCGCGAGAAACGAAATATGTTCGATTATAGAACCCCTGTAGGCAATGATTTAGACGGATCCCGGTCCTCTTCTGCTTTGCCTGGGAGTGAAAAGCATACTCGGATTGTCCAAGGGGAAGAGGGGTGCGTATAGTCATACGGTGTCCCGGAGGCAGCCGGGCGGGGATCCGGCGGGTCGGTCAAGCCTATCGGAGCGGGGGCCCAATGACCGGGGGGCGCGCGGGCGTGAGCATGCTTGAGCTCGCCTGGAATCAGGCGCGAAAGGAGCGGCATCTGTGAGATCACATATCGGGCTGTTGGTGGTGTTCATTCTGGCCCTGACCTGGATCAACCTAGCGGCGCAACCCTCTGGGATGAGAGACCGGGGAGATCCCGAAAGGCGCGGCGGCTCCATTAAGGGGAGTGTCATTGACAGCCTCACGCAGGTACCGCTGGAATACGCGAACATAATCGTTTTTGACACCCGAAGCGGGTCCCAGGTGGATGGCACGATCAGTCACGAAGACGGCCACTTCGAGCTCGCACCGCTCCGCCCGGGCATCTTCGATATCGAGATCAAGTTCATGGGGTTTCATGCCAGACGGATAGAGGGTGTAAGGCTGATGCCGCCTGAGATGGCCGTCGATCTCGGAACGATCGCCTTGAGGCGTGCCGTAATTGCGCTGGAAGAGGTCGAGGTCTTGGCGGAGAAACCCGACATGGTCTTTAAGATCGACAAGAAGGTGATCAATGTCGACAAGCAGATTACGGCCAGGTCGGGCACGGCCGCGGATGTGCTTGAAAACGTTCCATCGATAACCGTCGATATCGAGGGTAATGTCAGCCTCCGGGGGAGCTCGAGCTTCACGGTACTCATTGACAACAGGCCGACCCTGCTCGAGCCCAATGAAGTGCTTCAGCAGATACCCGCCAGCACGATCGACAACATCGAGATCATCACGAACCCCTCGGCGAAATATGACCCTGACGGTGTTTCGGGCATAATCAACATCATAACCAAGAAGACCAAGCAGGGTGGGATAAGCGGTATCGTGAACCTCAAGGGAGGTCTTAATTATAATTACGGGGGCGACGTCCTGGTAAGCTATCGAAGAGAGAACGTGAACACCTATCTGGGTATGGACTATAACAGAAGGGAATCCCCGGGCACGGTGGAGTCGGAGAGGCGAACCTATCGGGATACGGTTGCGTCTTTCGTCAACTCCGGTGGCGATTCGCGCTGGGAGTGGACCATGTATAGCGGCAAGGCGGGGGTCGAGATCGGCCTCACACCCCGCGATCTTCTGAGTCTGGAGGCGAGGGGCGGTGGGAGATCCTGGGGAAGAAACAAGGACGAGGACTTCGATGCATGGACTGAACCCGGAGCCGAACACAACCGGTACAGAAGCCACAGCGAATCGGAGCGCACAGGGGATTTCTACCAGGGAAGTATGGACTATCAACATAGGTTTGACGATGACGGGCACGAGGTGCTCGGAAAGGTTGTGGCGGTCCGCTATGACGGCGATGAGGAATCGGCGACCGAGCTTCTGGACACGTACAAGGCCATTACCAGCGGCCGGCGATCGGTAGAAGACGGTCCATCGACCCGCCTCCGGTTCGACCTGGACTATACCCTGCCACTCAACGGGGAAAAGCGGTTCGAGGCAGGCTACCAGAGCAGGTTTGACAGGTCGGAGAATGCCTCTAAGTTCTATGAGTATGACACGCTGAGTGTGCGGTATGAATTCCGGCCGGAATTCAGCCACACCACCGAATACGAGCGTGACATCCATGCCATCTATGCGCTCTACGCCGGTGCGCTTGGCCGGCTGGGTTACCAGGGAGGGCTTCGGACTGAATATGTGGATCGCCTTGTAACCCTTGTGGATGAGGACGAGACCTTCACGATCGACCGCTGGGACTTCTTCCCCACGTTTCATATGTCATACGGCTTGTCCGAGGGGCATCAGGTGATGGCCAGTTACACGCGCCGCATCGACAGGCCGAGGCACTGGTATCTCGAGCCCTTCATTACCTGGTCCGATGCCTATACCGTGCGGCAGGGTAATCCGTCGCTTGAGCCCGAGTATATCGACTCGTATGAACTGGGATACCAGAAGCACTTCGGACCCAGCATGATCTCGCTCGAGGCTTACTACAGGCTGACCCACAACAAGGTGGAACGGGTCCAGTCGGTCTACGAGGACAACGTGATGCTCCATACGGTCGAGAACGTGGGCAAAGATTACGTATTCGGTACTGAAGTCATGCTGAGCCTGGGCCTCGTCAGGTGGTGGAACATCAATCTCATGGGAAACTTCTATGACTACCGTGTGGAAGGCACCCTGTATGATAAAGACTTCTCCGAGGAGAGCTTCAATTGGAAGGTCAGGGCCAACAACACCTTCAAGCTGACCAAGTCTACCCGTTTCCAGGTCAACGGCTTCTACAACAGTCCGACCGTGTCGGCCCAGGGCGAGCGTGAGGGCTTTTGTCTTACGGACGTGGCCGTGAGGCAGGATTTAATGAATCGGGCGCTCTCGGTGGCCCTTCAGGTTCGGGACGTATTCCGGACCGGCAAGTTTGAATTCACCTCGGAGGGTCCCGACTTCTATAGTCACAGGGAATTCACACGCAAGTCCCCCCGTGTGACCCTGACCCTGACCTACAACTTCAACAACTACAAGCCGGAGCGGGATGATACCGAGGACCGGGACATGTTCGGGGGTGATGAAGAGTTCTAAAGCCTGTAACCCGGTGAACCCGGTGTCAGGCTTGCATACTTGCATTGTCCGATACGGCATTCGTTGTGACAGGAGTCACAACGCTGCGAAGCCTGCGTAGCGTGGAGGTCTCTGCGCCCGATGTACTATTCCACTTTACCGAGCGGCATGATATAAAGCGGCTCTTCCGCCTTGGTCATCCGGACCACCTGCTTCAAGGCCAGATCGCTGAAGGCTCCGATGGCACAGGTTCCGATCTTAAGGGCATAGCCCTGTAGATACACATTCTCGGCGGAATGGCCCAGATCCATACATACATAACGCTCCCGGCCGCGGTCGCCGTATTTCTGGGTGCTCCGCTCGAATACGGCGGAATACACAATGGCTGCCGCAGCTGTCTCGAAGTGCGGCTGGTTAAACCCGGCATCACTCACGTCTTGCCACCTATCCACACCGACCAGGGTTATCAGCTGATGGGTCTCCGACCTGTAGAGATAGATTCCGGAGGCAAGCCCAGTCACGTTACGTGCCACCAGGTAAACCTCCAGCGGATAAAGCGCCCCCGCCGAGGGCGCGGTCCGCAACCCTCCCCGCAGGAAATCCGGTGCGTTTTCGATCGGTTTGTTAAGCCCGTATGCAGCCCACAGCAGTTGGGACACCTCAGCCAGGCTTAAGGGTAGGTCCATGTATGTTCGCACGGAGCGGCGACTCTGCAGGGCCTCTTCCACAGATACATCGCTTAGAAGGCGAGGCTCCGGTAGATCGACTACCGGGCCTGCCGGATGAGCCTCCGGGAATGAAGCCGCCACGGCGTCCAACCTGGCGTCGAGGGCCGCAAGCAGGTCGTTCCAGCGGTCGTCGGTGTGCAGGCTTACCAGGTCCTCATCCTCCTCAAACCAGTGTCTCTCAATGAAGCCGTCGGCTATCGCCCTATTGAGATACATGAAAGCCGCATCGGGATCGGCGGTTCGCGCGGCAGCGCAGGCGGCGTTAAAGAGATCATTGAGGCCGCCATCGCCGATTTCGAAAGCCCGGCGGTAAAGTTCCAGGGCCGCTTCATATTCCGAGGCGTACATCTTGTTCCCAGCATCCTCAATAAGCTGATCGTAGTCCTGCGACCACGCCAATGAGGTTGTGCAGATGGCCAGCACGATTGCTATCACAGCCATGTGTCTCATCGGAGTACCCCCTTGCGTTTTAAAGGCTCCGTTCCGACGGCCTGACTCCGGCCGCAGGCCGTACCCAAGATGGTCGATATAAGCCTATCACGGAGACCACCCCGCGGCAAGTACGATGGGCGGGCAGGCGTTGCCTTGGGATACCATGACCGCCGGTGCGCCGGAACCCTCACCCTCTTGCTATCTTCTACTGAGCGACTGTATTGACTTGCTCGGCATCCAAAGATAACAGGCAGCATATCCGGGCAAATTGACAGCGGGCCTATGCCGCTGGTATACTTAAGGGGCTATCGGTTTTGGCATCATGTGGGATTGGCGGTTAAGGCCGAAGACGGAGGACCTTTAAACCATGGAAGATGGTCGAGCAGGCTTCATCCTCAGGTCTGTGCTGGTAGGGATTCTGGCCGGGTTGGCGGTCGGCGTCTGCGCCGGTTCGTTCATGGCTATGCGGACCGTTCTGAGGAACATCATAGGGATGACCTCGGACAGCCTCTTGATCGGAATATATTTTGCTCTTATCTATGGTGTATTCTTCGCGGCTGTCGGCTTCCTGGTGGGGCTCGTTTTTGCGGTGCTGACGGCTCCGGGCAGGCAGGTGAGGACCGGAACGGTTTTCTCGGGCTCTTTCGGGATAGTGCTTGCCCTCTACCTTTTCCTCTACGGTATGCGGCTTTACAATGAGGACCTCTACTTCTATGAGTATTCTTTCATAAACTCCCACCGGGCCATGCAGGTCTTTTTCACCCTTCGCGCCGTACTGATCGGGGCCGCCGCCGTGGCCGCGGGTTATGGCTTCTACCGCTTGACCCGGCGCGCCCCCAGGGTTGTAATGATGGGGCTGGCCGTCTTCATTGCGGTAGCGAGCCTGACTGTAAACCTCAAGAGCCGGCTGCCGGTGGACGAGACCACCACGTGGCTTCCTCCGACTGAGAGAGATGCTTCCATCCCGAAGATTATCCTGCTCGGATGGGACGGGGCCACCTGGGTGGTCATGGATAGGCTTATTGATGAAGGGCTCATGCCCAACACCCAAGACCTGATCGAGCGGGGGGCCCGGGGCAATCTCAAGACCTTGCGAAATACGGTCTCGCCTGAGATCTGGACGACCATTTATACGGGTAAGGGCAAGGGTCATCACGGGATTTACGGCTTCGACTATTACACCATTCCGGGGATCCGGACGCCCCTGGTACCCCCCGAGCGGGGTCTGGGGATGACCCGGATCCTGATGCTTGCGCTCAAACACAAGCTGATCGATGTGATCATCGCCAACCGCTCCCTCAGACGCTCGACGCCTGTCTGGTGTATCATGAACAAGATGGGGAGAAGTGCCGGGGTCGCGGGAGCCCTGGTGAGCTGGCCCGCCGAGAAGGTCGAACCTTTTCTCATAAGCAGCATGGCCGGAGATGTGGCGGCAAAGGTGCGCCGGGGCGAGGTGGAACCGGGGGCTTTCCTGGCAGGGGAGGTCTATTTCCCCGAAGACCTTGATGAGCGGGTGACCACAGGTATCCTCAGAGAGGAGCGTTGGGAGGGGGCTGTGGGGCCGTATCTATATGAGAAGTACCGGCCCGACTTCTTCACCATCTACACCAATCAGCCCGACGGTGCTCAGCACTTCAAGTGGAAATGGATGGAGCCCCAATATTACTCGGGCGTTACCGAGGAGGATCTCGCCCGGTACGGCGGTGCGATCGAGAGGGAGTATGTCTTCGTGGATAGCGTGCTGGGGGCGCTCATGGAGATTGCAGGCGACACCACCAATGTCATAATTGTGTCCGATCACGGGTTCAGCCCGACCTACCGGAGCATTCAACAGGCCGGTCACTACCACGGTCCGGATGGTATCCTGATCGCCTGCGGGCCGAGCGTCCCGGCCGGTGTGGAGATCAAGGACGCATGTGTTTTTGATATTACGCCCACTCTGCTTGCGCTGGCAGGGATTCCGGTGGCGGAGGACATGGAGGGGAGGGTGCTTGAAGAGATAATACGCCCCGAATTCCTGGTCCGGCACCCCGTAAAGACGACATCGACGTACGAGACCGGATCGGCTAAGATGGTGGTCAGAAAGTCCGGCGTTGAGAAAGACCTCTACAAGAAGCTCCAGGCCCTTGGCTATACCAGCCATTAACAAATGGGGTCAAATCGACGCATTGACCCCTATTCCTTCTTCTTCTCTCGCTTGGCCTTTCGTTTCTCTTTTGCCGTTTGTTTGGGCGACTTCTTCTTCTCTTTCCTGGCATCTCGGCCCTTTGGCAAGGTTCTCACCTCCTACATCCGAAAATTTAGCAGTTGCCCTTACAGAAGTAATCATTAAAGCATATTTCGGTGTGAATGCAACAGCCATGTTGAAAGAGGTTTCGGCCGTGCTCGGGCGCCGGGCCCTTTTGCGGCTTGAACGGGGTCCGGTTGGTCCTGTATATTCGGTCCGTTGGGGACGATGAAGGTGGGGGACGGGCAACCAAAAGGCCCAAGACCCTTTCTCGCTATGGGGAATGGATGATGACCAAACGAAGTCGAGAATATATCTATGGAATCAACCCGGCGTTTGAGGTGGTGCGCGCGGGTAAGCGAAAGGTATACGAGGCATATCTAAACGAAACGGCAGCCCGCCAGCCGCGTATCCGCAAGCTGGCCCAATACCTGGAGAAGATGGATCTTCCGGTTCAGTGGGTAAGCAAGAGTCGCCTGAACGATCTTTCGGGCAACAGGGACCATCAGGGCGTCGTGCTCAAGACGGGAATCTATCCATATCAGCCGTCGGAGGTCCTCTGGGGCCGGCCGCGTATCCTCCTTCTGGATAACGTGGAGGACCCACACAATGTCGGGGCCATCTTGCGCACCGCGGAGATCTTCGGTTTCAATACGGTTTTGCTGTCCAGGAAGGGAGTGCCCGACATCTATCCATCCGTGGTCAAGGTATCGGCCGGGGCCACGGAGTTCCTTGATATAGCCAAGGATGCCTCGGCCAACTCCTATGTGCGGACCGCGCAGGCAAACGGCTACCAGGTGGTTGCGCTTGACGCGAGGGGATCCGTGGACATCCGGACTGTACGCAGCCGACTTGCCGACAAGTTCCTGCTCGTTGTGGGTGGTGAGGATGCGGCCGTCGGCCAGTTCATCATCAATACCGCCGACTTTGTGGTCTCAATCGGCCAGCGGGGCAGCATCAACTCCCTGAATGCCTCCGTCGCCGCCGGCATCTCGCTTTTTGCCATCTCCATAGAGTGAAACAGCCGGGCCGGCCGGAAGCATCCGCGCGCATAACATTGAACCCGCGCCTGAAGAGACGCGGGGCCGGTCAGTCACCGGTGAAAAGCAGGGGGGCATCGTAGCTCTCAATCATGCGCTTACAGAATGGTTGGAAGCGCCCTAGGTCGGTGAGACCGTCTTCGATTTCCAGGACGGACTCCATCGAGAGAATGCGGTTCCGGCCATCCCACCGGGCCTCATATGTGAAGCTGAGCAGCGAGTCGGCGAGAGCGACCTTTTCGGATAGCTGAGGGGACCCGTATTCACTGGGAGCATAGAAGTGGATCGCGGTCTCGTATCTCCCGGCGAGTTCCCTCAAGTCTATCGGGAAATCGCGCGTGCCGCCGGCAGCGAGCGAAGGAACCAGCGTCCTGCGCATCGGCCCAAGATCGGGAAGGCTCACCACCGTGGTCGTCGCGACCGACCGTACGGGTAGGTCTATGCTGCCGGACATGGTCAAGCGAAACAGGGGATCTATCGAGTTGCACGGATCCATGTAAGTCGAGTCCAAGGCCACGACCATGTTCCAGCTCTCGGAATACATTGATTCAAGAACTCGCTCAAGCTCCGACCGCGAGTACCCCTCCAGGATCTCGCGACGCTCGGCAGCCTGCTGATTGTGCCATTTCGATTCATCGATGAACACAAAACCGCCATCGGCCGCCGGTTTGATTGTGAGCTCATGCCTGCGCACATTGGCTTCCACGCTAAGGGCGGGTAGGTGACCAATCACTGCGGGAGTTCCGCCAATAATCGACAGGCAAGGTTGGCCTGCAAATTCCCGCGAGATGGAACATGCCGGTGGGAAGGTGGTATCACTTGGGTCGACCAAGACCGTATCCCCGTCGATTACGCAGCCTGCGATCAGATGGTCGAAGCCGAGATAAGGGATAGGCAAAACGGTTCCATAACTTCTCGACCTTACGAGCACGGGCCAAGCCTCTACGCCCACCTCTCTAAGCATTCGGATGAGTAGGTGGGCCTTGTCCTTACAGTCTCCCCAGCGGTTGAGGAGTACGTCGTCTGGTCTTTGGGGAATGGCGCTGTGGTAGTCGAAACCTATGATCTGGTAAGGTATATCGAGAACAATGTGGGCATACAAGGAATCAAGCTTCTTAGCATCCGACGTCTCACCACCGACGATCTTCCGGGCTAGATCGGCGGACCGGGGGTTCTCGTCGAGCACAGCCTCACTTATAGACCCATACCACCTGTTTACCGTTTCCCACGATTGAACCGAGCTTATGAGAACCTCACCTATGATGTCGTCCCAAATCGGCTGCAAGGTCAGACCGAGGTTCATTGCAGGTGTATGCTCGCCGCGCCAGCTCATCATCTTGAAACCGCAGTGCTCACCGGTGACCGGCTCGCCGGCCGGGGGGATGGCGGCATAATGCAGGTCATCACGATTGGAATAGACGGTGTACTCCCAGTATCGTTGGAAATAGTCCGAGTATATGTTGTAATCATCCCAGAAATCTCTCCAGAGGTCACCGGATCCGACGTGCCAGAGACGATAGCGTATCTCCACGGCATCACCCGGCTTGAGATCCTGAAACACAACGAATTCTCCGGCAGCCTTACCCGAGAGTGAGGGTTGGCCTCTGCGGAGGCGGCGGGCGACCAGAAGATTGCTGAACCGTTGCGAGGGATCGAACCCGAGATAGTACTCCTGCATGCTCTCAACGGAGGTCTGATCAAGGAGGGCGAATGCTATGTGGATGTCTTCCAGGACGAGCCCTGAGGCGAAGACGATCTTCTGCTTCTTGTCAAGAATCGCCCAGTATTGGCTTTCCCCCAGCTCGGCTTCCGATGGCTCGCGGTCCCACAGATCCATTACGTCCGTACTGCCGAAGATGCTGTCGTAGCTCGTGTAGTTGTGCAGCGAGTCGGTATATATGTATGGAAGAATGGCGGTCGGTTCCAATTGATGGTACTCTTCGACAATGCTCTGGGTCAGGTCGAACTGGCTGGCAGCACTGTAAATGTGATAGAGACTGTTGTATACGTCCAGATTGTAAGGGTACTTCCTCCGGATCTCCTCGAGCCTTGGCGCGATTTCCGGGCTTCGACCGGCGAGATCATAGGCAGTGACCAGTCGACCCAGGTAATAGTTACTGCCATCGGAGGCCTTATAGGCAGCCTCGGCGCGTTTAACCGCTTCCTGATAGTCTCTCATTGCCATGAAGTAGTATGGGGCCTCCAGAATCTCTGTCGCCTTCTGTCCCATGAGCTTCGATGCCTTCTTGAATTCCTCATAAGCCGACTCCGGGTCGTTGGCGATTCCCTGATAGATCAGGCGCTTAAACGTGTATGGGGTTGACGACTTCGGATACTTGTCCTTCAGTGCATCGAGATTCTCAAGAAGTGCTGCATAATCGCCGGTGATGAGATCTCTGAATGAAAGGCTTAGGTCGATCATAAGGTGATCGGGATAGATGCGGTCAAGTTGTTCGTAGGCGCTGATCTGCACCTCCCTATCCTCTATGGTGGCTTCTATCCACAGGTAGTCGGTAAAAGGCGTGGAGACTCTTTCTTTTATGTTGCCGAGGCGCTCGACGGCCGCAGCCTCCTCGTCATTATGAAGCAGTGACCGATAAAGCGCCCAGATACCGAGGGTAGAGAGATTCCCGGCTTCGTGCGCCCGTTCAAGCTCCCTCACCGATTCCGCCTCGTACCCGTTGTATATGCGGAGGATTGCCTTCCAATAGGGTGTGTCCTCTTCGGTACCGACACGCTTCGTGTACTCATCGAATGGATCGAATATCGGGTGAATCCTCTCGACTGGGCCAAACTCCTCTGTAGACACCGGTGCGAACCGGAGCCATTTCAGGTTCTTGATCGGCCGATAGTCCGTGTCGAGGACGGCCAGGTGGAAGCTTATTCCGAGCCAGCTCGATCCCAGCACGGCCGCAACCTCGTGCGGCCCCCGGGGCAGCAAAATGCGGAAGCCCTCACGCTGGGCAGCGTTCCTGTACTTGGGATCATCATATGCCTTCCTGCCGTCGACGAGGATTCTCATGGAGCAGGCCCCGCCGGGAAGTATCAGCACCTCCATTTCCTCAGGCAGTTCGAAGAAGCACCGAGCCTGGCAGGCGAAGTCGGTGGTAATACCGATCGCTACGCCGGGTCGCAAATCACCCCAGCGCGTGGCTGCCAGCCAAGTCCATCCGGCCCTCTTGCCGTCCTTCCCAACAACGACTTCCAGGGTGTCAAGCCTTTCGCCTTCGAAAGGTACGGGTCGGTATGCCGCGATGTTTGACTGGTTCTCAAAGGGGCCGGTTACCCAATAACCTGGAGGCATACCGAGCTGGTCGAGCCAGTCATCGGAGGGCTTCCGGTTCTTAGCCGTGTCCGTCCAGTTTTTCATACGGAAGCCGCTGAGGCGGAGGCGCCCATCACCCTGCCGGGCAAGCGCCTCCCCCATTAGAGTGCAGAGCTCGAAATAGGTGCTCCAATCCGACATCTCGGCGACGACGTGTTCGAACAAGGCCAAGAGATAAGGATTGCCGGGATCGGCCTGGACCATGTCTCTCGCCAGCCGGTCCTGTGTCTCTGTGTCGAAGTCGAAGCATGCACAGAGGAATAAGCCCCTCATAAGCCCAAAGTCGTCTGGTGATCTCTCGCGCTCCTCCTCAAAGAGCTGTTTCGCCCTGCCGATCTCAAGATTCTCAAGAGCCGTCCAGGCCTCATCCGATCCGGCCACCGCTCCATCCGATAGCATGGCAATGGCGGATATTGTCACAAGCCCCACCGCAAACATTCTAAACCTGTTCATGTGTGCTCCCATCGCATGTAGAAGAACCCGAAGATTGCAACCTTGAACTGCAGTAGATTGTAGCCCGTGCGGCCACGCTGAGCAAACACTTTACCCGGTGCTACGCCGGGATGGCGTCTCGCCCCTCCGGGCTGTGCCGATGAAGGCGCTGGAGATGCGCAGGGAGCCGGGCTGTTCGGGCTTGGGATTCGGGGGTTAGGCCTGTAGCTTCTTGGCTTCTATCTTCTCGGGGTCTATCTCGCCTAGGTGGTTCTTGTGGGCTGCGACCAGGTGGGAGATATCGGTGCCCTTCAGGGTTCTGCCGCCGAAGGCGTAGCGGGATGCCACAATGGAATCCAGGGCGACGATATCGGTGCTTGCGAACAAGCGCTCACCCTTGATTACCGGACCTGGGCCGGTGGGCCCTCCGTTTAGAAGCACCCGGCCGGCATCGATCAGGTTGAGATGGGGCCTTACGGCGAGAGCCAGATCGCCAATGGCCTGGTGGAGACCGAGTTTCGTGTGAAACTCCGAGCGGTTCCAGATCGTTCCCATAAGGTTCTTCAGGGCAAGACTTACACCGGTCGCGGAGTGATGCTTGGCCGTGGCGAAGTTGATCACAAGATCCGTCCGGGCAAGAAGCTTCAGGACCTCAGTTTTCTTGAGGACCTTGCCCTCGACTTCAACAGGCTCGAAGTAGCGTTGTTCATTTGCGAATACGAGTTCGACGTGAGTATGCTCTGCCGCCATCTTGGCCATCTCGGTCTTGGCGAAGCGGTTCGCGTTCTGGAGGGTGTGATCGGCGATTGTGATTTTCTTCACGCCCCACTCCCCGAGGAGTGTGCAGAGGGCATCGACGGTCGCCGAGGAGGTGGTCGTGGCCATCTTGCCGGGGTGAGGCAGGCAAAGGTTGGGTTTTATGAGCACACTTACCTTGGCGGGTTCGGCCTCAAGAAGAGCCTTGATGCCGCCCAACTCGGTGAAGAGGGCATCGAGCGCCGGCTTCGGTGCGCCCGTGATTTCCCAGACAATGGACCCGGCTCCCTCGGCAGACGACAGGTTCAGAGGCAGAAGGCTTGCAGCCACAGCCGCCGTACCGGTCCTTATGAATTCCCTGCGATCCATTGTTGCTGTCCTCCTCCCTCAAGGGCCCGGTTCCGCGAGGATTCTCACGCTACTTCTATATGCTGCTGGGCGACCTTCTCCAGATCGATCTCCCCGAGCCCCATCTCGTGGCCTATACGGATGTAACCCACGTCGTTACCTCTAAGACCGGTCCCTGTAACCTCGCCGAAGAGGCGGGCTCCATAGGCATCCACTGCGATGGGATCGGCGCCTGCGATTACCTGCCTTGCGAGCTGAACATCCTGGGGCGTTCCGGAGTTCGGACCGTGGGCCTTGAGCACCCGGAACGCGTCGATGATGGTAAGATGCGGCCGTATTACCGTGTTTACGTCCGCCAGTTTCTGGTCGAAGTGAACATGGATGCTCTCCCTGTTACCACCCAGGAGACCCATCAGGTTCTTCATGCCCATGGTGACCCGCGCCATACTGTGGTGCTTAAGGATCGGAACGTTTATTAGAACATCGGCGTCGAAGGCCTCGGTATACATCTGCCAGGACTTCACGGCCTCGCCCTCGGGGATCGCAATGTCCTTAAACTTCCGGTCGTCCACAAAGGAGACATCCGCACCGGCTTGACGCGCGGCATCGGCGATGCCGCTCATGCTGTATGTCCTCCGAGCAGGATTACATGGAAGATCGAACACCTTGACCTGCTTGGCCCCCGCATCGAAGCACATTTCCACAAGCGCCTCCACGATCTGAGGATTGGTATTGGCAGCCTGTTCGGGAGTGCGGCTCCATCCGATATTGGGCTTGACCACCACGAGATCTCCGCTGGAGACGAATTGCCTCATCCCGCCGAGGTTCTCCAGCGCCGCGGTCACCAGCTTCTTAGGGTCGTCACCGCCCCGGGCGATAGCGAGCCCAAGATCTTTTCGCGCAGCCTGCCCGGCCATCGAACGGGCAGCCGGTTCGGCCTTCTCCTCCTTACCACAACCCGCGAGATTCGGGCAGGTCACGGCGAGCCCTGCCACCGCAAGGCCTTTAAGGAAGCTCCTTCGATCGATCATATCCGACATAGGATCCCCTGTCTCTCAATCGGCCCCTGCCAGGGATGCGAGCACGCTCTCGATGAAGCCGATCCCGTCGGCCTCGGCATCCCAGACGCCAACGATGTGGCTACCTTCCAATGCGATCGCTTGGGTTGCTCCAGCATCAAGTATAGACATTTTGATGCCGTTCCGGGAGGTCTCTTCGGATCTGGCTCGGAGGAAGTCGGAGTACCTTGTGAATGCCGCCTCGGCCTCAGCGGAATCAGGGTACCGGACTATGTATCCGGTGTACTCGGTGTCCCCGGCTTGGTATTCCGCCGTCACGCCCTCGGTGGCGCCCCCGAGGCCGAGTACGTTCTCGGAGGCGACATACCTGATGTTATTGAGGGCGAGATGCCGGCGGAAGTATTTCTCACTCCCGGCCAGTCTGGCCCCGCCGGGCAGGAGCCCCAGCAGCTCAGGCTGGGAGCCGGCCTCGGAGATCCGGTCCGCGACCGAACTTCCGAGCGCCGCCATCACGGCTTCGGCGGCGTCCGACGATCCGAAGGCGAAGATCTTACAGTAATACTTGCCCTTCCAGAAGTCGAGCGTGGCCGGCGTCTTGATCGCTTCGTTTCCGATGGCCTCCCGGTCGGCGCCTGCATAGCGAAAGATGCTGTAGATCCCGAACGCATTCCGGGGCTCACCCATATCATAGATGCTCAACTCGATGCCCGAATCCTCGGGAAGTAGGTATTCCCGGGAGGCTACCGCCACGATGTCATAATCGAAGTAGAGCTCCGCACCGCCGTTGAGGAAGTCATACAGGGTCTCATCCCTGTATTCGGTCACTTCCCCGGCCCCGGTCACATGCTCCACCTCGGCAGGATCGGGGAAGAGCCCGGCAGAGGGTCCTGTGCCTGCCTGCTCGCCGCAACCGGTGAGAACGATTGTGAGAATAAGTAGGATGACAGGCCCGGGAGCGAGCCCTACCCCTGAGGTTTTCCGTCGTGGCCATACACTCGATCTCATTGTCATCCCATCCTTTCGGTACGTGCGGGGCGGTAAATCCCCGGACCTACACACCTCTGCCCCCGGAATAGCGTTCCGGATGGCGTGCTTCACCTCTGGCCGTGACGCGCACACCCGGCTCGTCCTTAAGCGGGCATTTCGTCTCGCAGATACCGCATCCGATACAGGTCTCGGTCACAACGTAGGGCCTTTTCACCGTGATTACCTTGTTTGTTTCCTGTTCGAAGACCTCTACGTCCCAGAACTTTATGGATTTCTCAGGTGTCGGACAGTGTTCCTCACACACCAGGCAATTGAGATTCTCGTTCCACGGATAGCACTTGTTCTTGTTGAAATATGCGGTTCCTATCTTGAGTTCCTGCTTTTCGGCAAGCGGCACCGGCTTTATCGCCCCGGTCGGGCAGACCTGGGAGCAGGAGTTACATTCATAATCACAGTACCCAAGGGAGGGGACCAGCATGGGTGTACCCACGCCCTCGAGGCCGGCCTCGAAGAGTGTGGGGTGGAGGCCGTTGGTGGGGCAGACCTTCATGCACTCGCCGCACCTGATACATCGGTCGAGGAACTCCTCTTCCGCCAGTGAGCCCGGCGGCCGGATGAGCCACGGGTTGACGTCACGGTCGGCCGTCTTGAGCCTGAGGAATGGTATGGTAACGCCGGCCAACAAGGATACCTGAAGCAGGCGCCTCCTTGAAAGA
>JALGWN010000161.1 GCA_025774115.1 bacterium | reverse complement strand
GGATGAGCGACGTCCCCATCATTGCACCTGCAACCCCGGACACGTCGGTAGATCGATAGGCATCGTCGCCGCCACAGTCCACAATCAGGCGGAAGTGCACATGAGCGTCATTTGCCAGGTTGTAGACGTCGTCACCGCCCGGATCGATTATGAGCGCGAAGCATCCTTCATAGACCGTGCGCGACGTATCTCCGATCACAACAGGGCCGTACGGAGTAAGTCCCATGTAGATGACATCTCCGGTGACTGAAAACGAGCTCCCTGAGAAGCCGGCCCCGCGTCCGGTGTATCGTCTGAAACCTTCTGTGCCGACCGCCTTGCCGGCAAGTTCACGCGTGAGATCCCCGGCAGCAGTCAAGGCCTCGAGCGATAGTGCTGCAACCGCCCCCATGTCCACACCCTCCAGCACCCCGAGCACCGAATCGCTTAACGCCTCCTGCTCCTTCTCCAGCTGGTGAAGCTCGAATGGGTCGATTCCTTCATACTCAGGGCTGGGAGCGAGCATGCGCGGTATGCCGTCGTAAAGGATGTCGAGATCGGCGGCCACTCCTGCCAGGGCCTGATGCCTGAAACCCGCCATCTTCTCGAGGTTGCCTGAATAGGCCCGGATGGCCCGGTCGAAGGGAGGCCGGAGGTGAGCGAGTCTACCGGCAATGTCCTTCACTCTCGGAAGCGATGCTGCTGCCGGCGTGGACCTGCCCGGCTCGACCGACATGGCATCCCACAACGTAAGAGCACAGCCATGAAGCGAGGAATTCTCCTCGATTCTCCCGGCGAGGGCGTCCACGGTGGCAAGCAGACCCGCAGGATCATGCATAAGGGAATCCACAAGGGGCAGGCGAAAGACATCGGGCTCCGCGTAGTCGTGCCGGATGCGGAAATCCTCGGGTGCCATGCCCATATCCAAGAGCGCCCGGGCCAGTGAGTCGTAGAACTCTGCGATTTCGGCTCTCTCTGCACCCGTACCGACACCGGAGATTGTTATAGTGATAATGAAGATGACAACCGCTGCCCGCATTTCATACCTCCTTGGCCTCTGATCCCGCAAAGAAAAGGCGTGAACCACACTTGCAGTCCGATGCACCGAAGCCGGGTACCGGCTCAGTCACTTTGCCCGCGGGGCGCTCTCACGCTGAGGGTTGCCCCAACCGACTCGACGACGGAGCCCCTCATCAGGTGAATCTCGATGCTTTCACCGGGGTCCTTACCGGTAAGAAACATCATGAGACCCCTGAGATCGACTATCGATTGGTGGTTGATTCCAACTATTACGTCGCCGTCTCTGAGTCCGGCCTGCTCGGCCGGGCTTCCCGGGACGGTTCCTTTGATACCCACACCTGTACCGGCATAGGCGAAATCGGGTATGATGCCCAGATGGGCGCCCTTGCCGCGAGATGAGGCAACAGGCGTTTCGGGTTCCACCACGACCGGTGTGAGCGGTGTAGGACTGAATACTATCAAGCCGGCGAAATCGGCTACAAACGAGGTCAGCGACTTGAGGCCTTCGAAGTCGATCTTCTCCCGAACATCGTCCGGTGAATGGTAGTCATTGTGGGCGCCCGTGAAGAAGTGCAGGGCTGGAACTCCCCTGGCATAAAAGGGATTCTGATCCGAGAAGCCGTAGATCTCCTCCTTCTCGATGGTATCGAGATAGTGGCCTTCCCCGGCCTCCCCCAGAAGCTCTCCGAACTCCTCCGCGCTCCTTGCACCGAACACTATGAGCTTTCCCTCCTCGAGCCTCCCGACGGTATCCAGATTGATCATGGCGACCGTGCTGTCGATGGGGTAGGGGGCGTTCTTGCAGTAGTACTCCGAGCCGAGGGCGCCCAGCTCCTCGGCTGTAAAAGCCAGGAAGACGGCCGAGCGTTCGGGTTGGCCGTATGACGCCAGGATTCTGGCTATCTCTATTACCCCAGCGACACCGGAAGCGTTGTCATCCGCCCCATAGTGCACTTCCCGTCGCCACGGTGTGGATGATGCTATGTCGCCGTAACCGAGATGATCGTAGTGGCCCCCGATCACAATGTATTGCGGACCCTTGCCTCTTAAGACGCCGCCGACGTTTCGGACCTTGATGGTTCTGGGACCGACAGACACTTCAACACCACATTCCAGCTGAGGCGACACCCCGATTGCGGCAAGGCCCTGGGCCTTCATGGTCACAATGAGATTCTCAAGCGGGATGCCCTCAGATACCAGCGCCTGGTGAAGGGCCCGGTAGGTCACCTCGAGGGCCGGGATATCCACTGTGCGGTATCTTCTGGAAAGCGCAAACTCGTGAAGTGATGCTGCCGGGTCCTCGGGACTTCCGGCCACAAAGACCACCGCCGCCGCACCTGCCAACGAGGCCCTGGCGCACACGGCCTGCATCCCTTCCAATAGGCCGTCGCGGCCGGTCATGGTCCACCTTGCTTCCTCGATTCCCGGGTCGATGAGGGTTAAGAGGACCGCACCCCGACCGGTCGAATCCGAGCCCGTGGCGATCGCTGCCGGGCCACGAACCGTGCCGCTCCCGGAAAAGGGAAGCACCGAGAAGTCTCCGGGGTAGGCCATCTCCGAGTCCCCGATACGAAGTGCCGGCTCGCCCTCAACATCGAATCCCAGATCCATTTCAAACTCCTGGAAGTAGGACTCTCCGAATGCAGGCTCGAGTCCGATCTGCTCGAATTCGCCGGCGACGTATTTCCCCGCCTTCTCTATGCCCGGAGTGCCGACCAGTCTGCCTTCCAGCATGCCGCTCGCCAGGTATGATACATGTGCCTCGAGATTGGCCTTGAGATGGGGGCTCTCGGTATCTGCGGCCAGACATCCAAGGAGACACACTGCCGCAAGTGCGACCGGAGCGAGCTCGAGCCTTGCCTTCATGGTCTTACCTCCGGGTCAATTCGACAGACAGGGGACTTCTCTCCTCCTCCCAGGTCCCTTTGAGTACCGGCATGGTACCGGAGAAACCAAGATAGCTGTACTTGCTGTAATGGGGGACACGCATGGCCAGAGATGCACCCGAGTCCAGATCATCGGATATTACCACCCCCACCCCCAGGCGCTTGTCATCGGGATTGCGCACTGTCAGTATCAGGGTGCCGCCTGCGGTCGGGAAGTCCTGATTCCCCACTCTGACCGCGGCCTCGGAAAACCTCAGTCTGTCCGGCAGCCTGCCGAGCAGCCCGTTCATGATGTCCCCTTTTCCCATGAGCCACACGTGCCCGCTTGCTATCCGGGCCTCGTCGAAATCCTCCTCATCCTCTGCTCGATCGCCGAGCCCCCAGGCAGCTGCAATCTGACGAAACCCGGCCCGCGCGGAATCGCTTTCCATGTTGCCGATAACGACAGCCGGGGAGTCCTGACCGAAGAGGGTCCCCAGTGTTATGGGTATCTCCTCCAGGTAGAGCCGTCTGAAGGTATCATAGTCGGGATCGACCGCAAGACTCACTGGCTCGGTTCGCACCTCCACGGTATATGTGCTGTCGGTGCCGGCAAGCCTCACCTTGCCGGTTTCCACACCTTCGGCGGTCTCTACACGCACGGGCAGATCGATCATGAACGGAGGCGCTTCCTGCCGCAGGGTGAAATCGACAAGGAAGCCGCCGTCTCTTTCGCGGTAACCGGTGTCTTCAAGGCGGATCAAGGGGCTCCCGGGTCTGCTGACCCACTGGTCGAAGTACCAGGCCAGATCGGTCTTGGCCGCCTCACTGAATGCCTCCTCCAGGTCCTCCCAGGATGCCATGCTGAACCTGGCGGTCTCGTAGAACCGGCGCAGAGCCCCCCAGAAGAGACTATCGCCCAGGGTCTGCCTCAGCATGTGGAAGACCATGAGGGACTTGCCGTAGCCGACACTTTGTGAGGAGGCATCATGCCGTTCGCGAAAGTCCGACAGCGGGAAATCTTTTTCAGCGGTCACATTGTTGCTGAAAGCCATGAGTGTCTCGTGCCGGTAGGCCCGGGCCGCCGCCTCACCCATTTGCTCCTTGTAGAGATAGTCGGCGCCATAGGTGGTGAGGCCTTCACACCAGTTGCCGGAGGAGTAGTCGACGTAGACTGAGTTTCCCCACCAGTTATGGAGTATCTCGTGGCCGTAGGAGGTGTGTACGATGAAAGGAAGTCTGATCACCTTGCTGCCCAGGAGCGTGAAAGAGGGCATGCCGTATCCGGTCTGCCAGAAGTTTTCGACCAGTGCGAACTTGCTGTACGGATAGTCCCCGATAAGACGCTCGTAAAGACCTATGTATCTCTTGGTGGCATCGAGATACACCCGGGCCAAGCTGTCGCTCGGCTCGAAGGTATAGGTCATGACCCGTGTTCGGTTATGGTGGTCCTCGTGCCTGTAGTACCTTCCCGCTACCAGATATAGCTCCGGTGTGAGGTTTTCCTCTCTCCACACACTCACCACCCGCTCCTCATCATGGAGGTCTAGAACGTACTCATCATCGAGGGCGCCCTGGCTGACGGCCATCCACTCGTACGGGACATCGACGCGCATGGTGAAGGTGAACATGCGGTCAAAGATAAATGGATACCAGAGCGTCTGGTTACTGAGGAAGACACCGCGCTCCTCTATGAGCCCGCTCGTGGTTCCAAATCCCTTGGCATAAGTCTTTGCCGGGGCCTCGAGGCTGTCATATACGACGCCGGAGTACTCTATTGTTACGGTGACCGGCGCGTCGCCGGCGCCAATCTCATCGAGTGCTATGAACACACCCTTAGCCCGGCTCACCAGTTCGACCGCGTCGGAATCCGGCTCCGCCAGGAATATGGCCGGTTCCACCTCCTCCTCGGAATACCAGCGTGCCGGCAGGGCATCGATATACACATTCTCGATCATAAGGTTGCGGTTGATGAGGAATCTCAGCTCTCCGTTCTCTACATCATCCGGGGTCACGGTGATTCTGTCCACTGCCAGGAGACTCCGGTCGGGAGGGAATATCGAGATTTCAATATCATGAGACAGCCCGAACCCCGATGCAGGGAAGAGAATCGCAAGCAAAACCACCGCGCCCATGAACCGCATAGCACCGATCATATCAAGCCCTCTCTCTGTCTCCTTGACCTCGTTCCAAGATTGTCTCCGCAGCATAGCCACTCCTGCGGCAACGAATGGTCTATGTAGCGTCGGGTTTCTGTGCCCGACGTTCCGGCCTGGCTGCACGCGACACTATCTCGATTTCCAGCCTTGCCCGGCTGACAATATCACTTTCAGCGCTCCATCTCATTAGATTCTAAACCATAACCTATGGGGTTCAAAGCATATCAAATCCAAAGAACCGATCCGCGGGCCTCTACCTCTTGTCGTACAAGGAAGTGAACCGCCCCGGGATTGTCGGAGACTCCACTTCGTGAAAGGATGGAGGTGCTCACTAAGAAGCCCACACTTTTTGTTGCATGATCTATCCGCCTACGCAGAGGACCATCTACGCAGAGGACCATGGGTTTACCCATGGTTGAATGCGTAAGAAGGTGCTTCGGCGGATGTCGATTAATGGGCACCCCCTGTGGCGGATAACCCGCCGAAGCCTTGGCGAAGGTGGTTAAGTGCAGGTACCACGGGCTTGCCCGTGGGGTATTCCATTCCTGTCCCGGCCACAAGAAATCTTGAGAACAGGCGGTAGTTCGTGATACACTAAGAGTCAAACCGAGGCGGTTGCAAGGCGGTCGAAGGAGATTGGATGGGGAGGATTAGCCCCTCTTTCAAAGGCATATTGCAGGTAGTATACCTTGTGGTGATCTGTCTGGTACTGGGTGAGACAAGTGTCAGAGTTCTCTATGGCCGGTTGTCGAACTACAACATGGAAGTGTGGAGATACGCTGCTGAACTCAAGCTACCGTTGGACAATCCAAGATTGCCATTCCATCACCGGCCCAACGAAGGAGGGGAGTACTACGGAGTCGACATCAGTACGAACTCGATGGGTTTCAGGGACATTGAACGTTCCCCCGGGAAGCCCGAGGGTACCCGGAGGATTCTCTTCCTTGGTGACTCGTTTACGCTGGGTTGGGGAGTACGCTCAGATAGCGTGTTCTCACATCAGGTGGAAACGATGTTGAATCAGGGTGGCGGCGGTCACGAGGTAATCAATATGGGGGTCGGCAATTACAACACCGTGATGGAGGTAGAGCTCTTTAAACTGAAGGGCCTCCGTCTCGATCCCGACATCGTTGTACTTGTATACTTCTTGAATGATACTGAGCCTGTCCCTGAGAGGCGGTCCGGCTTCACCTACTCTCTGATCAAACACTCCTATTTTATCTCCTTCCTGTTTGATCGGCTGACAAGACTCCGGTCACGTCTCCAGGAGGGGTTCCAGTGGCAGGGTTACTACCGTGATCTCTATTCGGATGCCGCTTCCGGAGATCTTGCCGCCAATCGAGAGGCCTTCTGTGAGCTGGTGACTCTGTGCAAGAATCGAGGAATTGGAATACTGGTCGTCAATGTCCCGGAGCTGAGGGAGCTGAACAGATATCCATTTGACTACGCAACTGATTACATAAGGAATCTGGCTTTGGAGGCTGATGTGCCGTTCGTCGATCTGCTTCCGGGCCTGCGAGGCTACGATCCTCAGTCGCTCTGGGTTAGTCCGGAGGACCCGCACGCCAACGCTAAAGCCAATACCGTGATTGCCGAACAGATATACCTGGGCCTTGTGGAGAAAGTGGGGTCTAGATGATGTGTGAGATCGCGACTTCACTATGGTCTCCGCGCATGAGAGAAGTTCCGAGAGTGGGCGGAGGCTATCGGGTTGAGCGAAGCCTTGGAAGAGGCGAGAAGCAGCGTGTGGTGTGCGGATATCCCTGGGGGAGTATCTGTGTGCTGACCTCGAGATGGAGGATGAGTGTATGGGAAAGCTGAGCACCATCAGGGAAATCTGGGAGTTCCTGAGACACAGAAAGAAGTGGTGGCTTGCACCGATAGTCATTATTGCGATACTCTTGGGATCGCTCATAATCCTGACCGAAGGGTCGGCTTTGGCGCCCTTCATTTACGTTCTTTTCTAGAATCTGAGGTTGTCGGTCCCACGGGGAGGCTATGGCGTGAAACTGCTGCTGCGACGTGTGCTTGTTAGTGCCTTTCTTCTCATTCTGGGCATCACCGTTTCCCTTGTCCTTACCGAGGTAGGCATACGCATCCTCAGGCCGCAGAAGGGATTCGCCGTTACTGTCAATACCTGGGACCGGATCCTGGGCACGAGGCATGTACCGGGGGCAAGGGGCTTTGTCACGAACCAAGACTATAGCATCGATCTTATTATCAACTCAAAAGGGCTTCGTGACAGGGAGTTTGCATATGCGAAACCGGAAGGTACTAGGCGAATTCTCTGTCTTGGAGGTTCCTTCACATGCGGCTATGGTGTCCAGGCCGAAGAGACCTTCTCGAAGGCTCTCGAGCGCCTGCTCAATGCCGGTAAGGGGGACAACGGGAAGTGGGAGGTGCTCAATGCCGGAGTTGGCAGCACCGGCACGGCACACCAGCTGGCATACTTCACGACCGAAGGACATAAATACCAACCTGACTTCGTCCTCCTATGCTTCTCTCAGGGTACTGATCACTGGGATAACATCACCTCGGGTCTTTACACCCTTGAGGACGAGGAGCTCGTCAAGCACGATGCCACAACGACCTCTTCGCGGAAGATACAACAGATCACCAGGTGGATACCCGGCTACAACACGCTCTTCGCGAAGTCCCACCTTCTCAATTTCATTAAGATCCGGGTGGCCAGGTTTCACTTCAGAGATCTTGCCGAGAACCTCACACGCCAGGATACTGTCACGGCCCAGGAGAAGCAAGAACAGGAGCTCACGCGCGCTCTGATTCTGGCGCTGCGGGATGCCTGTGACAGGATCGATTGCCGCCTGGTCATGACCGGGATACCTGACGTAAGGCGAGGCTATAGTTACCGCGAGGATACCATTGAGCTCATAGAATTCACTGAGTCACACGGCATACCGTTTGCCGGCCTTTCCGAGCCTCTGCGGGATGCTGAAGCGAGTGGAGTGAAGACGACCTTCGAACATGATCTTCATTGGAGCAGGAACGGCCACCGGACAGTAGGGCGCGCCCTCAGCGAGTTCTTCTCGACCGTTGACTAAGCAGCCAAGTCTGTGCGCACCCCAACTTGCACCCTAGTTGGTGTAGAGATAGTGCTTCACCTAGCCCGGATTATTCACAAGCCCTCTGCTGCGGCGACGTATCTGTCGGCACCGGCGGCGTCATCCTTGCTCGGCGGTCCTCAGCGTGTCTTTCAAATACGCCTCCGGTCGGCTCACTCGTTTTCCTTGCCACCGCCGGCATCTCCGGCACCTCGCGACGAAGTTTGTG
>JALGWN010000160.1 GCA_025774115.1 bacterium | reverse complement strand
GATGAAGGACCTGATCGGGAAGATGGACTGGCAAGACAAGTTGCAGGAGAGGGGACGCCCCAACCCTTACAGGGATCCCCACAAGCACGAGCGCCTTAAGTACAGGCTGCTCACCTTCATCGAGAACCGGCTGCTGGGGCGGCGTATCGGGACATTCAAGAACTACATTCTGGTGGATGGGGTATGATCTGCGGGGGGTATCGGCCGGTGGGGTACTCTGCAGAGGTATTGGGTGATACATGCGCCTAGCACATTTCTATGCAATGACGCCGAATCTGGGTGACCGGGGTTCGGCTCTTGGGATACAGACCATCCTGCGGTCCCTCCGCAGTGATGTCCGGTTTACCGAGCGTAACGTGGACGCGGGCAACATCGGTTGGATGGAGGCTCGGCGTCTGGCCGGGGATTTCGATGGAATGATCGTGGGTGGAGGCGGGCTTCTTTACAACCGTCCCAAGCGAGCGGCGAAGTTCTATCTCAATATCTCCCGGAGTCGCTACGGCAAGCTCGATCTGCCCAAGTGTTTTTTCGGTGTCGGGGTCAATGCCGAATATGGCAGCGAGGGACGATGGGTGATGTCGGAGGAGACCCGTGAGAGCATACGCCTGTTTATGGAAACCACCGATCTCATCGGGGTCCGCGACTTGGAGACCCTGTCTTTCCTTAAGGGACTGGGTATCGAGGACGCCATGTTGACCCCGTGCCCCTCGATGTTCCTGCTCTATGATCTGAGCGCGGATGCCCGTGCGGCGACGCTCGCGATCAATGTGACCAAGCGGGCCATCGGCCTCGAGGGAGTCAAGACCTTGCTGGAACACCTTGACGCATATGCCGGACAGGCCGGGCTCAGGCCTGTGGTAGTGGCACATCATCCGGACGAGGACAGGCAGTGTCTCGAGCTTGCGGGCGAGATGGGCATGGACTCCTTTCCCCCGGTATCGCCTGAGAACCTCATGCCGTTCTACAAGCGGCAACATGTATTGGTGGGAATGCGTGGGCACTCGCTGATATATGCGACTGGAGCGAGCCTTCCGATGCTTGCAGTGTCGTACAATGTGAAGTGCGATGCCCACATGGCAATGTTGGGAATGCAGGACTACGTTCTGAGCTGCGACCGCCTGGCAGACAGGCAACTTGTGTTCTCGATGCTGGATAAGCTGCTGGGGGAGAGAGGTTCCCTTGAAGCCCGGTTGACAGGTAAGAAGGCGGAATTCTATGATCTCAACCGTGAGTTCGCCCGGCGATGGATCTCGCTTGTTGAAAACCGCGCAGGCGTTTAGACTCTGCATATGGTAATGAACATTCTCTATGTTTCATCCAAGAAGGGTTGGGGTGGAGTAGTCAGCTGGATGCACAGGACGGCACTCGGGCTTGAGGCCCGCGGCCACAAGGTCTGGATAGTGTCGCATCCGGACTCCAGATTCACGGTCTCGGCCCCCCGGGGAATCAGGATCATCCCGAAAAGACTGGGGATGGACTACAACCCCTTCATGATTCTCTATCTGGTCCGGTTGATAAAGCGCAATCACATCGACCTTGTCGTAACCAATATCCAGAAAGAGATCACGGTCGGGGGGAGCGCGGCGAAATTGACCGGTATCCCGAGTATCCGGAGGATCGGGAATGAGAACGATATCAACCACCGTTTTCGCTGGCGCCAGAAAAACCTGGTAGATTATACGATCGCCCCGTCGATTTCGGTACTGGATGAGGCAAAGAAGAGGGTGACCTGGCTGGATCCGGCCGGATACACGGTCATACACAACGGAAGGAACCCGACGGTCTCCTCGCGGGAGGAGATCGTCCGGCAACGCCGATTGTGGGGTCTCTCGGAGAAGGACTTCATCATCGGCAGTACCACCCAGCTGGCCAGGGTCAAGGGCCTCGACAGGTTGATCGGTGTATTCAAGACCCTTGTCGATTCCAAAGTGGATGCCTATCTTGTCATAACCGGCGAGGGGCCGGAGCTCCCCCGTCTGGAGGCCGAAGCGGCCGGGCTGGGCATCTCGGAACGGGTGGTGTTTGCGGGTTTCTCGGATGAGCCGGCAAGGGTAGCGGCCGCCTACGATGTAGCGATTCTCAATTCATCACAGGAGGGCTTTCCAAATACGCTTGTCGAATACCTTTCGGCGGGCACGGCGGTTGTAAGCACCGATGTGGGGGGTGTGGGGGAGATCCTCAATCACGGGGAAAACGGCCTGCTGGTTGAGGTGGGCGACGACCGGCAGCTTCTCGATGCGATTTCCCGTCTGCAGCGTGATCGCGACCTCAGATCGAGGCTGGCGCAGGCGGGATTGAAGACAATCGAAAACGGTTTCTCGGAAGATATGATGGTGGACAGACTGGAACGTTTCTTTCAGGAGAGAATAAGCAAGGTAAGGCCCTGATTTGTTTTCCTATCTCAGACTATTCTACTATCTTCTGCGACCCCGGACCGTGTTCTTGAGACGGACATCAAACGGCCTGGGTGATAATCTCCTGTTGACGGCAATCCTGCCCGAGATGAGAAAGTGTATGCCGGACCACAAGATTGTGGTGGAAACACCCTGGAAGGATCTTTTCGCGAACAACCCGCATGCCGACTGGGTGACGGACAAGCACGTCAAGACGACAAGGCGGCACATCAAACCTGTCTATCGTGTCGAGAAGCGCGGTGACCGGCCGTTTATTGCGCAGATGCTGAGCTACGTAGGTTCCGGGAGTGTTGGGAGCCCGCATATCTATCTTACGGAGGATGAGATCGAACGTGCCGCAGGCAATTATCCCGGCCGGTACGTCACGATCTGTCCCACCGGCAAGAGTGTTTTCAGTGCAAACCGAAGGGAATGGGGACTCGACAGGTTCCAGGAGCTTAGGGACCTGCTTTCGGAGTATCGATTCATCCAGGTCGGCCTGGCGCGGGATCCGCTCCTCGATAACGTGGTGGACGCCCGGGGCTTATCGGTCAGAGAGTCCGCAGCGATCATCAAGAACGCCCGGTTTTTCCTCGGGCTTGAGGGGGGATTCATGCATGTGGCCAAGGCCGTGGGCACGCGGTCGGCGATCATCTTCGGAGGTTACATCCTCGCCGAGGTCTCCGGTTACCGGGAGAACGTCAATATATCCGGTGAAGTCGATTGCTCGCCCTGCTACAATTCGCATGTGTCACGAACCCCGTGTGATTCCATGAAATGCATGAGGGCTATCGACCCGAAAATGGTATACGATAGGATCGTGCTGGAGCTCTTCGAGAGTGGCAAGGGGGGAGGGTAGATGAAGATCGAGGTATCGTTGGGCGAGGTTGTGGATAAGATCACTATCCTTGAGATCAAACTGGAGCGAATCGAGGACCCTCAGAAGCTCGAGCACATAGGGCGGGAGTACGAACTTCTGCAAAAGTCACTTGAGGCTGCCGGGATTACAATCGATTCGGATGAGGTCCGCCGGCTCAAAGCGGTTAACGCCCGCCTGTGGGAGACAGAGGACAGGATACGGATTAAAGAGCGGGACGGGGAGTTCGACGAGGAATTCATGGAGCTGGCGAGATCCGTATACACCGAGAATGACAAGCGCTTTGCGATAAAGTCCAGGATGAGCCGCATGGCCGGTTCCGAGATCCTCGAAGAGAAAGAGTATGTGGACTACAGTAACAAGGACCGTGGATAGCCCGACCGCCGCAACCGGACTCTCTTCAACTGATGGCCGGCAGAGTTGAGACAATTGAAAGAAGATGAACTGAGCCGGCTCCGGAAGATACTGGTGATTCAGCTGGGCCCCTTTGGTGACGCCTTACTGACGACGTCATACTTTGAGACACTCAAGCGGAGACTGCCGGAGGCAAAGCTGTTTTATTTAGTAAAGGAACCCTACGACAGTGTGATAAGAGACCACCCACTTATTGACGCGATCATGGTCATCAGGAAACGGCAGGGGCTTGGCTACGCTCTCGAACGTCTGAGGACCCTGCACGCGATCCGCGCGGAGGGATTCGATCTGGTTATCGACCAGCAGAACAAGCCCAGCTCCCGGCAGCTGACGTTCCTGAGTGGGGCCAGGTACAGGTTGGGTTATGCGGATGCCCGCTTCAGCTGGGCATACAATCTCAAGGCGGGCCGGGGGCCGCTCCGTTACAGCGCGAATCGCAAGTTCGACATCCTCGGGCCCCTGGGTATCGAAGAGGAGGATTACCGGCTATACTTTCCCGTCCCCCCGGAGGCCGGGGACTACATAGACGCATGGCTCGCGGAAGCCAACCTCGATCCAAGGCGATTGGTCTGTATCTCGCCCGGAAGCCCCGTCAGGAAGAAGAGATGGAAACCGGAGAGTTTCGCCGGCCTGGCCGATTCCATCCAAACCCTGACGGACAACAAGGTCATACTGCTGTGGGTGCCTCGCGAGGTCGAGGACATAGAGACGGTCAGGGCCGTGATGCGCACGCAACCCGCCGTAGCACCGCCGACGGATCTTCACCAGGCGGCAGCGCTGCTCGGGCGGTGCCGCCTGCTCGTATGTAACGACGGGGGCCTTAATCATATCGCCGCCGCCGTGGGAACGCAGACCCTGGCAATCTTCGGTACCACCGATCCGACCGTCTGGTCGCCCGCCTCGGTCTTCGATCATCACCATCATCTGTACAAACCGGGGTTTGACTCTATGCATGACGATTCATTCGGTATAACTCCGGACGAGGTGTTTGGGAAGGTGAACGAAATCCTGGCCTGGCCGGGAGGTGACCATGAAGCATAGAAAGCTCTCGGCGGCCGTCATCACCAAGGATGAGGAAGTAAACATCGAGCGATGCCTGAAGGCGCTTGCTTTTGTCGATGAGATAGTCGTTGTGGACTCGGGTTCGACCGACCGTACGCTCGAGATATGCGAACAATACGGTTGCCGGATCGTCAGGGCCGATTGGAAGGGTTACGGCAGAAACAAGCAGCTCGCGGTGGATTCGGTGGCAAACGCCTGGGTTCTTTCCGTCGATGCGGATGAAGAAGTCACGCCGGAGCTGGCCCGGGAGATAGAAACCGTGCTCTCAGGGTCTTCGGTCATGAGCGGCTACAAGATCAGGTGGCTGTCGTGCTATCTGGGCAACTGGATCCGGCATTCGGGGTGGAACCGGAAGTACAAGCTCAAGCTCTTCGACAGAACCAAGGGTGGTTTCACCGACGACATGGTCCATGAGAGAGTGAAGATCGAAGGGGAGACCGGCAGGTTGAAGTGTGTCCTCAAGCATTACACCCACCCGGACCTTGACACGGTAACACGCAAGGCCTATATCACCTCCGAGATGGCTGCGGAGGAGATGTACGCGATGGGCAAACGGTCCTCCATACTCAATGCGTATCTTCACGCCACGTGGGCCTATGCGAAAACCCTCTTTTTCAACCTGGGTTTTCTCGACGGATGGGTGGGTCACGCTTTGGCCACCAATACCGCGTACTTTGTCTTTCTCAAGTACATCAGACTTTGGGAGAAAGGCCGGGAATCCGGTGATCATAAGCCATGACCGACACGCAGGCAACTCCTTA
>JALGWN010000159.1 GCA_025774115.1 bacterium | reverse complement strand
TCGGTGGACTCCATCTGGATTTCGAACTCTTCCAGGGCCTCGAGATCTCCGAGTATTTCCAGCTCCTTGAGGTGCTCCAGCTCCTCAAGGGCTTCCTGATGTTCCTTTAGAGCTCCCTCGTGCTCCTCGTGGATCTCCATATCGATGTTCTCTATTATCTCGCCCAGCACTGTGGCGCCGTCTTCCATTTGGAGGATACCCCCCACGACGGCGGCATCGCCCTGGAGGATACCCCCCACGACGGCGGCATCGCCCTTTATCATCGAGGAGGATTCGAGGTACATGGACCCACCGACTACGACGGCGTCACCTTCCACGGTGCCCTTCACGGTAAGTCCGCCGCCGATGATGACTATATCGCCCTCTATGGTCTCGCCCGGCCCCACGGTGAACCCGGAGCCTATGCGGACGATGTCGTCACCATCCATCTTCATCTTGATATCGAGATCCCTCAGTAGTTCCTCGACTTCTTTTTGCTTGCCCATTTTCTCTTCGTCGTAGGTCCCCATATTAAGCGGGAACGCTCCAACAGGGGCAACAAGGAGCGCGCAGAGACATGCCACGCCTCCAAGGATGATGATCTGGCTTGTTTTTTGGCGCATATTCCCCCGCATTGTTCTTCGACCTCCTCTCATCCATTTTACGCAAGCCGTGCCGGACTTGCAAGCCCAAGTCTTACAGATAAGCCCTAACGAAGAAATAGAAACCTCCGATCTGTGGGATGAGGTAGACTGCGATCATCGACGCAACCCCCAACCCGAACTTGACTTTCTCAGTATTCGCTTGCATCCTGTCACCTCCTGGCACTCAGGGGTACCAGCACATCCACATTGGTATATGAGCAACGCCCGTGCCAGATATGCGGCAGGTCCGGGCCGAACGGCAGCAGGTTAACTGGTTCATTGACAAGGGCTTAATGGTGGGTGATTCGCGGGGGCGCGCTTCGCTCGCCTTTCAAGTGTCGATCTGACACTACGCATCCACCTGCTGACACAGGGAGCGGTAGTAGACAGGCTGCCCAAAAGCACCCATCTGCTGTGTTGTGCTCGTCTCCCGTGGGGACGAACCCGTTGGGCACGGAGACGCTACACTACGCAAGGGTTCGTCGCGACAGGAGTCACGACGCTACGACGGACCTTCGTCGCGACAGGAGTCACGACGCTACGACGGACCTTCGTTGACACAGGAGAGCCGACACTACGAATCGTTGTCGGGGGATGCGCGTTGGATGCCGTAGCGGCGCATCTTGCGGTGAAGGTTGGCCCGGTCTATACCGAGGCGCGAGGCGGCCTGGGATACGTTCCAGGAGGTTCGCTTAAGCTCCGAGATGATGAGGGACCTCTCGAAACTCTCCACCAGGTCGCCTAGGGGTTTATCCGCGGTGACGACCTTGGCTTCACTCAGAAGCGGAGTCACATGGGTCTCCTTGATGGCTTTCTCATCGGTCATTATCACGAGCCGTTCGACCAGGTTCTTGAGTTCCCGGACATTGCCCGGCCAGTGGTAGGACATCAGCACCTTGACTGCGCCCTCGCTCATCTCTTTAGGAGGCTTGTTGTTCTCCTCGCAGAAGACCCTGATGAAGTGATCGACGAGAAGCGGGATATCCTCCCTACGTTCCCTCAAAGGAGGGACCTCCACGGGAATCACCGATATCCTGAAGAAGAGGTCTTCCCGGAAATTGCCGTCCCTGATCTCCTTGGCGAGGTTCTTATTGGTGGAGGAGATCACCCGGACATCCACCTTTATGGAGGTCTTGCCGCCCAGGTGTTCGAATTCATTCTCCTCCAGGACGCGCAGGAGCTTGGCCTGGGTGTCGAGACTCATATCCCCGATCTCATCCAGAAGCAAGCTTCCGGTGTCGGCGAGCTCGAACTTGCCTTCCTTGCGGGTGGTGGCCCCCGTGAAAGCCCCCTTCTCATGCCCGAAGAGCTCGCTTTCAATGAGGTCCTTGGGGATGGCCGCGCAGTTGAGTTTCACAAAGGGCCTGGCCTTCCGGGGACTGTTCTCGTGTATGGCCGCAGCCACGAGTTCCTTGCCGGTCCCGTTCTCCCCACATATGAGAACACGGCCCTTGGAGGGAGCCGCACGCTCGATGTCCTCCCAGAGCCGTTTCATGGGCTCGCTCTCGCCGAGCATCACCTGCTTTTTCTTGAGCTCCAGAGAGAGCCTTATATTCTCACTCCTCAGGCTCACCATCTTGAGCGCGTTCTTGATGGAGACCAAGAGCCTCTCGGGCTGAAGGGGTTTCTCGATGAAGTCGAGCGCCCCGGCTTTGGTGGCCTTCACTGCTGTATCGATGTCGGCCTCGCCCGAGATCATCACGACCCCTGCCTGGGGAGCCATCTTCTTTAGGGCAGTCAAGACTTCGAGGCCGTTCATCCCGGGCATATAGACATCGAGAAGCACCAGGGCGACCTCTTTGTCCTTGGCTTTAGCCAGGCCATCTTTACCGTTCCGGGCAGTTACGGCTCCATAGCCTTCGTCCTCGAGCAGACCCGATACACTCCCCGTAATGGCCGGGTCATCGTCTATTATGAGGATCTGAGGTTTCTTCAAGGCTTGCCCTCCGTGCGCCGGTCGCTCGGCGCCGCCACCCTGAGATCTACTCTGAAGGTGGTACCGGCCGGGCCGGTGTCGAACGCGATCGTTCCACCATGATCCTGGACTATACGATAAACCAACGCAAGACCCAAGCCTGTTCCTTTGGCCTTGGTGGTGAAATATGGGTCGAATATCCTGTCCTTTATCTCATTGGGGATGCCGGGGCCGGTATCGGCGATCTCCACACTTGCCATCGGGGCGTCCCCGGGCCCGCCGGCAGGCGGAGAGGTCCTCACGGTGAGCGTGCCCCCTTCCCACATGGCCTCGACCGCGTTCTTTACCAGGTTGGATATAACACCTCTAAGCTGATTGTCGTCGGCCAGCACCGGAGGGAGAGTGTTCGCAAGCGAGGTCTCGACCTTGACATCACCGGATGAAGTATAGAGATCGAGTACGCTTCGGACGGTCTGGTTGAGATCGAGTGCCTTGAGCTTGGGCTCGGGCATCTTGGCGAAAGAGGAAAACTCCTGGGCGAGATCCCTTAAGACCCCGACCTCCTTGAGCATCGTGTCCAGACTCTCGTGTACGACCTCGCTCTCCTCACCTGAGCCGGCCAGGCGTTTCTTCAATCTGTAGATTCCGATCTCTATCGGGGTGAGAGGGTTCTTTATCTCGTGGGCGATCCGCCTTGCGACATCCCTCCATGCGGCTATGCGCTCGGCGCGGACCAGATTCTTCTTATACTCACGGAGATCCCTGGTCATATTGTTAAAGGACGTTACAAGGCTCTGGATCTCATCTTTGGCGTTCACCTCGACCTTGTGATCGAGGTCCCCCTTGGCGATACGCTCGGTTGCGCTTGCGAGCTCCCGTATGGGATGGCTTATGCGCTTGGCGAGCAGCCTCGAGGCTATGGCCGAAGAGACGATCATGACGGCCACAAGCACAACGATCACAAGCACACTGTATCGCCTGAGGATATTGACATAGAGCCCGACGGCGCTGTAGCGGCTATAGTCCTCCCCGGTCTTACGCATCATGTCGATCATGCCGGGCTCCAGCATAAAGCCCGAGACAATGACCGAACCGGGGCCGAGCCTAAGACCCGAGGCGACGACATCCTGATCGGCATAGACGATCTTCTGCGGGCCGGTCTCGGGAGAGACCATGTCCAACGTGATTTCGCTGTCCAGGCGGGCCAGACCCTCGGGATAAGACGCGACGAGGTCCCAGGTGTCCCCGTCCAGCGTATAAAGGGCAGCGAAGTCGGCATCATGCCGGGGCACAGCCTCACGGAGGAACTCATCTATACGAACCGCTCCGGGACGGTGGTCTCTGAAGTCTCCGGCTATGAGGCTTGTGGTGTGACGGGCGTCGCGCTCGAGCCGCATAGAGAGGTAGCGGGCGATTTCCATCGAGTTATGGAAGGACTCCCGGAGGGCCACGTTGCTCAGGCGGTCGACGTAGCCGGCGAAGTATTCGATGCCGAAGATGGCGATCAAGACGGTGGGGATCACCGAGAGTATGAGGAAAAGACCGAGGAGTCTGCCCTCGAAGCCGCCTAGTCTGAATGGATTACGCATGCTACCTCCGAGGCCGGTGAAAAACGCTCGTCTGCTGCGTTACACTTGTCCCCAGTCACTGCGGCGTACAGCAAAGTACGCCTCGCTCCGGGGGACTTCGCGTGCCTTGCATCCGGGTGTTTCTGACCGGCCTTGAAAGAACTGACTTCTCCAACCATCCCTTCACTCCGGAAACAGGGTCCTGTTTCCCGACGGGTTCGTCGTCACAGGACCGGCGACGCTACGTACTACAGCCGTCGGGGATGGAACCCCGATGCTACACAGACCGCCTTTCGGTCACGGGTTCTTTCTTACTACCAACACCGATATGTCGTCGGCCTGTTCGCAGCCCTGGGAGAACTCATCCACATCTTTGATGAGCCTCTCCAGGGTCTGGGCCGCGGTCAAGTCCCCGCTTGCACGTACTGCCGCCAAGAGCCTTTCCTCCTCGAACATAGCACCCTCGAGGTTGAAGGCCTCGGTCACGCCGTCGCTTACAAGCACCAGGGCATCGCCTTCTTCCAGGCTGCACTTGCCGGCCTCATACCCGTCCGTTGCGATGATACCGAGAGGCATACCGCCTATGGTCAGGTTCTCGATGTCACCGTCCTTGGAGCGTCTCATCACGCCCGGTGGGTGGCCGCAGTTTACATACCAGAGCCTGGCTTTGTCGCAATCGAGCAGGCCTATGAACATCGTCACAAATGTGTCCGACGAACTCGATGAGATTAGATACTGGTTGAGTTCCTGTATGAGCCGGGCCGGATTGTCATGGCCGTTACCGTCCCAGCTTCTGATTATGGCATGTACGCTTGCCATAACCAGTGAGGCCCCGAGACCCTTGCCGGAGACATCGCCCTGGGCGATGAGTATCTTCCCGGGGGCTATCTCGAACATATCGTAGTAGTCGCCCCCCACGGCTTTTGCGGGCCGGCAGGTGGCCGCAAGGTCCCAGCCGGCGTGGCTGGGGAGTGTATCCGGAAAGAGGTTCTGCTGAACGGCCCGGGCGATCTCGAAGTCACGGGCGACCTGCGCCTCACGCGTTGCCATAGCTATTATTCGCTCTTTATTTTCCTGGAGCTCCTGGGTCATGTTGTTGAAAGATGAGACGAGGCTTCCGATCTCGTCCTTGGCGTTGACCTTGACCCTGTGGTGGAGATCTCCCGCGGCGATCCGGTCGGTGGCGGTCGCAAGCTCCTGGATGGGATAGCTTATGCGTTTGGCCATGAGCCTCGAGGCCACGGCCGAGGCGATGGCCACCAATACGGCCAGCACGGAGATCACGATAATGGTGTAACGCCTCAGGACGCTCACATAGAGCCCGACGGCGCTGTAGCGGCTATAATCCTCGCCGGTCTTCCGCATCATGTCCATCATACCGGGCTCCAGCAGGTAGCCGGAGACAAGAAGCCGGTCGTCACCGACCGTTACGCCCGCCGCCACGACATCCTGATCGCTGAAGACGACCTTCCTCGATCCGTCGTGCCGGGGCTCGGACCCGATCTCCTCTATGCGTGCCGTCCGGTCGAGCCCGGACGGGAAGGAAGCGGTAAGCCGCCATGAGTCCCCTTCACGCGTAAAGAGCGCGGTAAAATCCGCGCCGTGCCGCCTGGTCGCCTCCTCCATGAGGCCGGCCGGGTTGGGACCGCGGAGCCCGGCGTGGGCCCCCTTGGATACCTC
>JALGWN010000158.1 GCA_025774115.1 bacterium | reverse complement strand
TGGAATCAATATGATGAGGATGGTATATGCTTTCATAGTCTTAAAGTATCAATGGTTATGGTTACTTTGTCTTTTATTCCAAAACAAATAATTTTAATCCAAGCGTATAACGTTTGGAATAACCCGCAAATGGGGTGCGCGCCTGAAAGGCGCGTGCCCTATTTGTCGGCGTTCATTCCTTTGTTAGGACCTGTTTTAGCAACACGTTTCAGCACTAGTTCCTCATCCTCCTTGTACAAATCCTTGTTTTTCAGGTTGCTCTTGAGGAATGCGTTGAGAGCGTTGGAGGAGCTAGGACTCTTCTTGAAAAGCGTTTCCTCGACCGCGTTGACCGTCAGAGTATCATCCAAGACAGAATACTTAGCGAACAACCACTTGTCCTTCCTTCCTTTCGAAGTAGGGCCTATTTCCATAATATTCAGAAACTGTGCATCGCCAATTGTAGTAACAAACGCTTTCATCAGACCAATATCGTCTTCGTCCTTCTTCTTCTCCCAGCCAACGACAACAAATTCGTTATCATTGAATGGGCAAAATATGATGGTCGATGGGTTCCCCTCTTCGCTTTTGGGGTCGAACTTCCACTCTCCAACCAGTTTCTTGTCAATCTTGGCCTCCGACGCGGTGCTCAACGGGAATTCTGATTCATATGGGCAGCCACAAAGAAAGAGGAGCGACAGTACATAGAGGAAAGGCGTCGCAGAATATCTTCTCTTCATCATCTTCCTTCTCCTATTCTTGGGGTCCTAACTACGGCATATGCCGATCCGGATAACTACATTATATACAGCTGCTCATACGAATAAACCTCAACAGCCCACTATCTGCAATTACCTTAATGTCAGGCGGTTGTCAACACATTTACGAAAGTGACGCGTGTTATGCGGTTTCCGCTTAACTACATACATGCCGGTACGCATGCCGCCTCGGATGAGGGACACTTGGCGTGGGGTCCGGAGTTAAGCGGAACCAGCATAACATCAGTCCTATATGGAAGGACATTGACATTCCACTGAAATCGGCTTACTTATACAGTATGAGGCTGTGAGTGTTATCCGGTGTGTCGGCCGGCCAAAAACCTGTTAGGCCGAATCAGTATAAGGAACTTCGTTTCCGCGCTCTCTTCCCCCCTACTCCACAGACGGCTTCCCCCAAAGCATGTTACTGCTTAAGCAAACACGCATTCGTGGTTAAGACAGGTCCAGAGAAAGGAGCCCAGTATGAGACCCACCCAAGACGAAGCGCCCCGCGCTATGATGCAAATGATTGCAGCCAAGTGGATCAGCGGCCCGATATATGTGGTGGCACACCTTGGAATCGCGGACATCCTGGCCGTGGGCCCCAAGCCCATTGAGCAAATAGCCGAGGAGAGGGGCGCTCACGCGCCTTACCTGTATCGTGTCATGCGAGCGCTGGCCTCCGTGGGGATATTCGTGGAGCAAGACGACCGGGTCTTCGCCCTCACCCCATTGGCCGAATGCCTGCGAACTGGGGCCATGCGTTCCATAGCCCTCTTCTTGCTATCCGATTGGCACGACCAGGCCTGGGAGCGACTCGCCGATTGTGTGAAAACCGGGGAGATACCATTTGAGCAGGCCCACGGCATGCCCTGCTTCGAGTGGCTCGAGCAGCACCCCGAGGCTGCGAGGGTCTTCCATGAGGCAAACGCCGTCAAAGCGGCCGGCTCCCACAGCGCTATTATCGAGGCTTACGATTTCTCAGAGATCGGCACCCTGACAGATGTCGGTGGCGGTTACGGGGCGCTCCTCATGAGGATTCTCGAGGCCAATCCTCACATGAAGGGCGTGGTCGCCGACCGCCCTCCCACCCTTGCCGCTGCAAGGCGGGCCATACGGGAGGGGGGACTCGAAGATCGGTGCTCGGTGGTCGAGTGCGACTTCTTTAAGGAGGTCCCGCCCGGAAGCGACGCCTACCTGCTCTCCCACATCCTCCACGACTGGGACGATGAGCGCTGCCGGGTGATCCTCCAAAACTGTCGCAAGGCGATGGGGCCAGATGGAAGACTCCTCGTGGTCGAGATGGTGGTACCCCCGGGGAACACCTTCTCCATAGCCAAGTTACTGGATATCGAGGTGCTTGTTATGGGGGGCGGCCGCGAGCGCACGGCGGACGAGTTCAGGGGCTTGCTCGAAGGATCGGGCTTTCACCTTAAGCGTATTCTGCCGACAGGCGAAAGCATCAGTGTGCTTGAATGCCGGAGGGGTCAATTGACCCCTAACCGTGGCGGGCGGCTTCGGCGATAGCGCGGACCGCAGCCGCCGGGTCTTCACTCTTAAAAACAGCGACACCGGTAACCAGGATGTCTCCTCCTGCCCGGGCCACGAGGGGAGCGGTTTCAAGATCCACACCGCCATCAACCTCGATTTCGAAGCCGTAACCTTCAGCTTCCCTGAGATCATAGAGGGCCTTTATCTTGGGCACCGCATCGCGGATAAAGCTCCGGCCTCCAAAACCGGGATGTACGGTCATCATAACCACAAGGTCGGACACTTCCAGCACGGGCCGGGCGACATCGAGCGATGTCTCCGGGTTTATGGCAATACCTGCCTTGACCCCGAGCGCCCTGGCCCTGGCCAGGAGCGGACCCGCCTCGGCGATGGCTTCGACATGAAAGGTGACATACGAGGCACCGGCTTCGACGAACCTCTCCAGGTAGGTTGCAGGGTCCGAAATCATGAGATGAACATCGAGGTCGCTTTTGGCCAGCTTCCGAATCGCCTTAACGATGATGGGACCGAAGGTGATATTGGGGACGAAGTGGCCGTCCATGACATCCACATGAAGCATGGTCACGCCGGCATCTTCCACGGTCTTGATTGCTTCCCCCAGCCGGGAGAAATCGGCCGATAAGAGCGAAGGGGCAATCCGAATGTCTCTCACAGGCTCCGCTCCTCCTTCTTGCGTGAAGAGATTACCAAGAGGACGGTATCCCCTTTGGATACGACAAAGCCGGCCGCCGGTCTTTGGAGCACCACCCTCGCCCTGAGCGCGTTGAATTCCTCATCGATGTTGGATTCCTTGACGAAAAGGCCGAGGCGTTCCAGGCGCATCTTGACCGACAGATAGGCGTGGTCCCTGAGATCGGGAAGAATCACCCTGGGATCGGGCACGCCGTCGTTTACCAGGATATTGACCATGCTCCCACGCACGGCCCGGCTTCCGGGCATGGGTTCGGTGGACAAGACTTCCTCCTGGTAGCCTCTCAGCGAGGGCACCCTTGCCACACTGCCCACAGTGAAACCGGCCCGTTCCAGGATTATCCTCGCGGTGCGAAGCGGTTTGCCTATGCCGTAGGGTACATCGTAGAATTCGCCCCCCCTGCTCATGGTCACCAGCACCTTGCGGCCCTGCTTGACTATTCGGCCGGGCAGCGGATTCTGTTCGGCAACCGTGCTTTCGGGATACTCGACACTGAAGTGCTCTTCCATCATCTCGTATCTGAGACCCAACTGTTCCAGCGCAGCGACTGCCCTCCGCTGGCCCACGCCGCGGAGGTCCGGCACCGTAACCTGGCGCCCTCCGACAAACACCGACATGGCGAGGTTGAGCACGAGGGCGATCCCGGCAATCGTGCCGATCCCGACAGCCACATAGATCAGGGTCTTTCTGAGCATCAGGTCCTTTCCAGTCTTGCCGCAAACATACCATCCACTCCGTGCAGGTGAGGCAGGGTCTGCATCATACCATCTTTGTAGACGACCTCAGGCGGCACAAACCGACTTATGTCCGCCGGCTTGAGATCACCCCGCCCGGCCAGGACAGCCTCGACCACCTGCTCGTTTTCCTCCGGCTCGATGCTGCACGTACTATATACCACGATACCGCCGTGCTTTACAATTCCAATCGCGGCATCCAGGAGCGTCTTCTGGAAGGCCGCCATCCTGCTTATGTCCTGCTCGCGCTTGGTCCACCTGAGGTCCCACCTTCGGGCAAGCACACCGAGACCGGTGCAGGGGGCGTCCACCAGGAGGAAGTCGACATCACCGAACGCGGGCTGTCGCCCGTCGGAGACCGCATAGAGCATGCCGCGATGGCCCAGACGCCGGGCGTTTTTTCCGACATCGCGAAGCCGTTTGAGTGAGACGTCGTTGGCTGCCACCACACCCTTGCCTTCCATGATCTCATAGAGGTGGGTGGCCTTGCCACCGGGTGCGCTGCACAGATCGACCGTCCTGCTTCCGGCCGATGGGGCCAGCACCCTGCCTACCAGCGTGGAGGCTGCGTCCTGGACCTGTACGAGACCGCGGCGGTGCGCCTGAGAGGCCTCGACGGGGCTTATGCCTCGAACATAGACATGGTCGCTTCCCAGGCTGTGTTGGGTGAGGATCTCGGCCCCCTCCTCGCGGAGAGCACTACCGACCTCCTCTACGGTTGCCCGGAGGCGGTTGACCCGGAGGCCCATGGTCGGAATCCGGTTATTGGCTTCGGCCAGCCGGATGACCTCTTCTGGGTCAAACCTCTTTAGCCACCGCCTCACCAACCACGGGGGATGAGAGTGAACCACGGATATGTGCTTCACCGGGTCCCGGTCGAGGTCCGGGAAGGGAATGCTATCCTTCTCACGGAGATACCGCCTCAGAATGGCATTGACGTAGCCGGCCTGGTAGCGGTCACCGTACTTCTTGGCCAGGTTGACCCCCTCGGAGGTGGCGCCATAAGCGGGCACCTTGTCCAGAAAGGCGAGCTGATAGAGTGAGAGTCTCAGGATGTTGAGAACCGGCGGCGATACCACCCTCCCCTTGCGCGACAAGTGTCTTATGATGAAATCGATCAGGTTCCGCCACTTGATGGTCCCGCTCACAAGGTGTGTGGCGAGCGCGCGTTCTCTTCTCTCCGGATCGTGGGTGGTGAGCATCTCCTCGAGCAGACGGTCGGGCTTGGCCCGTCCGGGATAGTCGGTGAGGACCTTGAGGGCAATCTCACGGGCTGAGGTGCTTGCCACGGTCTCCTCCACAAACGGCTACATCCTGCTCCTCGAGCTCCAGAGGTGCGGCACTTCGGGTAGCGGTGTTCTTCCTCAGGAAGAAGTTCATGGCCGCCTCGACCATGGAGAGATCGACACGTGTATCTCTGCATGGCCCGTGGGGCCGCTCATTTAGGACGCCTATGACGGGAATGGGATAGGCATCCTGGAGGCCGCTTGTGAGGTCCCTTTCGCAGGCCACCGCCACAATTGCCTTGGGTCGAGTTTCCACTATGACCCTCCTGGCAAGCGTTCCCCCCGTGGCAATCGACATCTTGACCCCGTAGGAGTCACAGATGGTTATTAGATCGGCTATCTCACACTTGCCGCAGCGTCGGCAGTTTCTTACTTCCGAGGTTACCCTGTGCGGGCATTCAAAGCTCTGAAGGCAGTGCGGGAGCAACAGGAGCAGGCAGTCTCCGGGTACAAGCCGTGAAGATGCTCTTACAAGGGAGTTATTGACCTCTATGAATGACACCCTTATCTCGTCTTTGGGGATAACTACAAACGCGCCGATGGCCTGGGCGAGTGGGAAGAGGATGCGGACCGTTATTTTCTTGGCAGATATGAGATCCTTCTGAATGTACACGCTTATGACAA
>JALGWN010000036.1 GCA_025774115.1 bacterium | reverse complement strand
AGCCCCGCGCTACAAACTCCTCCCTTCTCAGATTGGGATCGTCCTTCACATCGATGTCGGTCTTGAAGCGCTTCTCAAGACGCACTATCCGCATGGCACTCTCGGAGAGCATGTGGAAGGCCGCTTCGGGGTTGAGATAGAGATCTATCCTCTTCTCGGTCGATCTCCCCTTGAGCCGCGCCAGGCACCTCTCAAGCCGCATCTCTATGGATTCCAGCGACATGACCCTGCCGGAGCCGCCGCAGGTGGGGCACGTATCGCTCAACATCTGCCCGGCGCTTGGCCGCACCCGCTGCCTGGTCATCTCAACCAGACCGATCTCACTGACCCTGAGGGTCTTGGTGCGCGACCTGTCCCGCCTGAGGGCCCCCCGCAAATCATCGATCACCTTCTTCCTGTTCTCTTCCATTTCCATGTCTATGAAATCGATGACGATGATGCCGCCCAGGTCCCTGAGGCGCAGCTGACGGGCGACCTCGCGTACGGCATTGAGGTTGGTCCTAAGCGCGGTCTCTTCCTGATCTCGGGCGCCCCGGTATCTGCCGGTGTTGACGTCTATAGCGACCAGAGCCTCGGTATGGTCGATGGATATGAAACCGCCCTTCTTAAGGGGCACGATGCGGTTAAGGAACTTGTCGGTCTCTCTCTCTATCTCATAGGCATCGAATATGGGAGTGTCTTCGTTGTAAAGCTGCACCCGTGATTTAAGCTCGGGTGCGAAAGATCGAAGGTAGGAGACGATCTCCCTGTGCTCTTTCTTCGAATCCACTACGACTGCTGTTACATCTTCGGTGAACATGTCCCTGACCAGTCGCGTTATGAGCTCCTTGTCTTTGTGGATCAGGTTGGGTGTCTTGACCTTGTCGGCCTTCCTCGACATCCGCTTCCACATTCTTGTCAGGAACTTCAGGTCGGCCTGGAAGTGCTTCCGTTCCATCCCCTCACCGGCAGTACGTACTATGAGTCCCATGCCGCTCGGCTTAAGCGGACCCACTATACCCTTTAGCCGCTGCCTCTCCTCGCGGCTGTCGATTTTCCTCGAAACACCCACCAGGTCGGCACTGGGCATAAGCACCATGTACCTCCCGGGAAGCGATATCTGAGTGCTCACCCTCGGCCCCTTGGTCATAATCGGTTCTTTGGTGACCTGGACCATGATCTGGTCACCCTTTTTGAGGACCTGTTCTATCAGTATGTCCCTGTCCCTGCTCACAGGCGGAGTATCATTAGTCTGCTTGCCCTCGAATCTGTCTTCAATGTCCTCAAAATCCTTGGCCTCGGTACTGAGATCTGAAACATGCAGAAAGGCGCTCTTCTCAGTGCCTATGTCCAGAAAAGCGGCCTGCATACCGGGAAGAACCGCGGTTACCCGCGCCTTATATATGTCCCCGACCGATAGGCGCTCACCCGAGCGTTCGACCATGTATTCGACCAGTTGTCCGTCTTCCCTTATGCCTATTCTTGTCTCATTCGGTTCAACGTTTATGATGATTTCCTTCTTCATAACTTCTGTTCCTCTTTTGCCGGCGTCCCGAAAGGTGATTCCAGGAAGCCCTCGTTTTCACGATAAAGCGACTTACGTATTGTCCTTAGGTAGGCACCGCTTCCTTCCAGTGCCTTCTCCACTTCTTTTTCGGGTCTCGCAACACCCTTGTCCAGTCTGATGCTCACATTCAGCCTCGACTTGCCACCACTCTCCGCAAGACTTACCGACAGCACCCTCTCGTCTGTGCGAAAGTCATTCTCGGCTTGGGCCAAAACGCTCCGGACATCCCCACGGCCGTCGCTATAGACCTCAATAGAGTAGTCAGCAGCATTCACATACTTCATCAATGAAGTTCCCTGCAACGCAATGAGGCGCGTCTTGAGCAGGTCAAGCCCGTCGGGCAGGCACCGGTTCACACGGCCAAGCCAGTTTCCCCCCGGGTCTCTGGAGAACAGCACGTCGAAATACTCGCCCTCGCCGATCATACCCAGCGGCAGCGGTGGACCGAAAGAAACACGGGGGTGTGGTGAATAGCCTGAGGAGTAGCTCACGGGGACTTCGGCACGTCTCAGGGCCCGCTGGATGCATCTCATAACATCTAAATGGGAGGTGAATCTCATGTCGTCCATCTTAGCATACTTCACCCTGTATCTGATACGCACATCATGGCGCTCCGGTCTAGCCGAAACTCCCCGGGTATCATCGGCGGCCCGGTCGACCGTGTCCTTATCGAGTTCCCCACCCTTGCCCGGGCAGGCGCCGCAATCACTACAGGGCCCGGTTTTACAGTCCGGGGTGAGGACGCCGGTCTCGGCCCTGCCGGCCTCTTTAACCAGAAACTCCTTGCCGACCGAGTTACCTATGAAATCCCAGGGAAGCGCCTCTCCCCGCGACATAGGCTCAGACATCCGGTCTATCGCGACCCCGGCTTCTTCGAAACACCTTGTCCAGAGCTCGAAATCGAAGCGGTCGGTCCAGCCGTCGAATCTCGCCCCTCTTTTCCATGCCGCACAGATCACTTCCGCCGTATCCTGCCTGCCGCGGCAAAGTGCGCCCTCCAGCGCCGCCATGTAAGGATCGCGCCATTTCAGCTTCACCCGCCCACCCGGGAGCCGTTTTCGGATGTGCCGGATTCGCCTGAGAACCTCTTCCGGCCGAACCTGTGCCTCCCATTGGAACGGCGTATGAGGTCTGGGTACGAATGGCGACAGGGATACGGTTATCTTCTTGCGTCGACCGAAGACTCTACAGATGGCTTCCACCGACCGGACCATCCCGATCAGGCCGTCGATATCCGTATCATCTTCGCGCGGCAGGCCGACCATGAAATAGAGCTTCAGGGCATCCCAACCATGTTTGAATGCGGTCTCTACGGTTGTGTAGAGATCGTCCTCATCAACATCCTTGTTGATCGAACGCCGGAGCCCGGCACTCCCGGCCTCGGGAGCAAACGTCAGTCCGGTCTTCTTCGCGTGGCCTACAAGTCTCGCAATTTCATCTGAAAAGGTACCCGGCCTCATGGAGGGAAGCGAGATGCTCACATGCCGAGCCTCCAGCATGCGTGACAGCCGGTGGACCAGACCCTCCAGATCGTAGTAGTCGGATGTGGAGAGCGAAACCAGTGATACCTCGTCCCAACCGCTTGCATCGATACCGGCCTCAGCCATGCGCACCACCGATTCCACACTTCTCTGCCTTACCGGCCGGTTGAGCATACCGGCCGAGCAGAACCGGCATCCCCTCGTGCAACCCCGCATCACTTCCAGGGTGAGCCGGTCGTGGGTAATCGGAAGCAGGGGCACTATAGGCGGCACCGGGAAATCCTCTTCCCTGAGTTCGGCCTCCACCCTTCTCGGGATCACAGGTCTCTCACACCCGATTCCGTGCAATGCCGGGATATATACTCCCTCGACTTCAGCCAGCTTTTCCAGTCTTGCCGTTCTGCTCCCCTCAAGCGTGGAGCCTGCCAGCATCTTCTCCCCTATCTCCCTACAGACGGTCTCGCCGTCTCCCATCACAAAGGCGTCGATGAACTCGGCCATGGGATCCGGGTTGAAGGCACAGGGGCCGCCGGCAAGGATGATGGGGTCGCCGTCTCCCCGCTCATGCCTTCGCAAGGGGATACCTGCAAGGTCCAGCATGTTGAGAACGTTGGTGTACTGAAGTTCGTGCTGCAGAGAGAAACCCAGGATGTGAAACCGGTTTGCCGGTCTCGATGTGCCGATCCCGGCCAGGGACTCACCGGTTGCCCGCATGAAGGCCTCCATGTCGGCCCATGGCGCAAAGGCAACGTCCGCCATGATATCGGGATGCTTGTTCAAGACATGATAGAGCATCCTCAGACCCAGGTTGGACATGCCTATCTCATAAAGGTCCGGGAAGCAGAGCAGAAACCTCAGGCCGGCATCCTGTTTAAGCGGAAGATTGACGTCATTGCTGAAATACCTTCCCGGCCGCCTGACTTCACGCAGAAGTCTATAGATCAAACTCTCCCTTAGCCTACAAATCAAAGGTCATACCCCTGTATGGAGGAGCAAAGGGCAAGCCCGTATAACCGGCATGGTGGCTATATCGCATCAAAGCCCTTGCGCAGAGCTTTCTTGTTCACATCCAGCAGAGCCATCGCCCGTTCCGAGAGGACGCCGCTGAGGCTCTTTACGGCCGAGTCAAGCTCGACCGCCCCGGTTTTCTTGAGTACACCGCCCAGCATAACCATGTTCGCAGCCTTCGCGCTGCCCAGCTCTTCGGCCATCTCATTGGCCGGGATTCTCACCTCATCCACATCGTCTCTTGCCAATTCACGCTTGATCAGAGACGAGTTTATGAATATGGTGCCTCCCGGCTTCACTCTGTTTTCAAACTTGTCCAGCGAGGCTATGTTCATCGCCACTATGCAGTCAGGCTCACTCACGATCGGAGACGGGATCTCATCATCGGAAACGATGACCGAGCAATTCGCCGTTCCACCCCGCATCTCAGCCCCATAGGAAGGGAAAAAGGTGGTATGTTTTCCCTGAACCATGGCTGAATAGGACAGTAGGGTTCCCATCAGTACCACACCCTGTCCGCCGAAACCGGCCATTATGACTTTGGCTGTCATCGATGCCCCCTTCGTCTTATTTGGCTACGCCCTGAGGCTCCTCAGCCTTTATATCTCTGTACACTCCCAGCGGGAAGTACGTATTCATCTCCTTGTCCAACCACTCCACGGCATCCGTGGGGGTCTTACCCCACCCGGTCGGACATTGCGAAACCATCTCCACCAGCGTAAAGCCGAGACCTTCCAGCTGGTACTCAAATGCCCGCTTGATAGCCCGTTTGGCCTTTATTACGTTCTGTGGGCTGTTGACGGCGGTTCTTTCCAGGTAAGCGACTCCCCTCAGCCCGCTCAGAAGCTCGCACACCCTCAGAGGATAGCCGGTACCCTCGGCTTGGCGCCCGAGCGGCGAGGTGGTGGTCTTCATTCCGATGAGGGTAGTGGGGGCCATCTGGCCGCCGGTCATCCCATAGATTCCGTTGTTTACAAAGAGTATCGTGATACCCTCACCGCGGTTGGCACTATAGATCATCTCGGCACAACCGATGGACGCGAGATCTCCGTCGCCCTGGTGGGTGAACACCACGCACTCCGGCTTGACCCGCTTGACCCCCGTTGCCACCGCCGGCGCCCTGCCGTGAGCCGCCTGGATGAAGTCGAACCTGAAATAGTCGTCCGAAAAGACCGAGCAGCCGACCGATGCGATCCCGATACACCGGGGCATCACCCCCAGCTCATCTATGACTTCCGCGGTCAGACGGTGAATGATGCTGTGGCCGCAGCCCGGGCAATATGTGAAAGGCTTGTCGCTCAAACTCTCCGGTTTCCCAAAAACTTTCTTCAACTTAGTCACCCCCAGTCCCTATCAGGATACACCCGGGAACACCTTGATCGGCTTTCCCGAGGCCTTGGCCTTCTTAGCGGTTTCTATGATTTCCTGCTCGGTCGGCACTCCGCCTCCGGTGCGGCCCAAGAGCGAGACCTGGGCCCCTCCGCAGACGCTCAAGAGCACGTCTTCGTACATCTGTCCGAGGCTCATCTCAACCACCAACACAGTCTGCTTGTCCCGCCCGATGTCGCTGACGACCTTGCCGGGGAAGGGCCAGAGCGTTATCGGCCTCACGAGACCCAACTTGATCTCACGGCTCTCCCTGGCCATCGACACCGCGGATTTGGCCACCCTTGCGGCCGTGCCGTATGCCACCATGACCACATCGGCATCGTCGACCGCCGTGAGCTCGTACCTGACCTCCTCTTCCTCGATCTTGTCGTACTTCTTGAGGAGGTTGAGATTATGGGTTTCCAGGGTTCCGGGGGCCAGTCTCACGGAGGTTATCATGTGCCTGTCCCGCCCCTCGGAATTGCCCAGAGCCCACCCGTTCTTGGTTGTAGCGTCGTATGTCGCGGGATCACGCAACACGACAGGCTCCATCATCTGTCCGAGGATGCCGTCTCCGAGAATCATCGCGGGATTCCGGTAGCGATCGGAGAGATCGAAACCGAGCATTGTGAGATCGACCAGCTCCTGCACGGTGCTCGGGGCGAGGACGATCACACGGTAGTCCCCATGTCCGCCGCCTTTCGTGGATTGGAAGTAGTCGGACTGCGCGGGCGCGATGTTACCGAGACCCGGTCCGCCCCGAACGATATTGGCATAGAAACATGGGAGCTCCGAGCCGCACATATAGGAGATGCCTTCCTGCTTCAGGCTGATCCCGGGTCCGGACGATGAGGTCATAGCCCGAGCCCCTGCGGCAGCGGCCCCATAGACCATGTTTATCGCGGCCACTTCGCTTTCCGCCTGGATGAACGTGCCTCCGGCCTCAGGCATGTGTAGAGCCATGTATTCTGTAAGTTCATTCTGAGGCGTAATGGGATAACCGGCATAGAAGCGGCAGCCCGCTCTGATAGCAGCCTCCCCTATAGCCTCGTTTCCTTTCATCAGCCTCCGCTCTTCTGACATCTGGGCCACCTTTCCTTACTTGTAAACCTCAAGTGCAACTTCTGGGCATATCCTGCCGCAGAGCGTACAGCCCGTACACTCATCGGGATCACAGAACTCCGGGTAGTGATAGCCTTTCGCATTGAAACCGTCAGCCATTCGAAGTGATTTCTTGGGGCAGTACATGATGCAAAGCTCGCAGCCTTTGCACCTCTCCTTTTCGACCTTTACCTCGGGCATATATCCTCCCTGGTGGATTAAACCTCTCGTGCATAAACCTTCTTAACTTAGCATACCGTACGAGCTTAGTCAACATGCCCGGCGGCGGCTCGGGAAACAGGGCTATCCGGCCGGCGCGGGTGCATACAGCCTATTCGCCCTTATGTAAGCCTCTACCTTGCGGGGAACGAGGAAGCGCATGCTTCTGTCTTCACTTAGACGGGCCCGAATGGCTGTGGAGGAGATATCCACGGCGGTGATATCGATGAACTTGCTTCTAACCCCCGGCACGGGAGGCCGAATCTCATGCTCGTAGCCGGGCCTGCGGGCAACGCCGAAGAAACACTCGGCTGCGATCAGATCCGGTTGCTTCCACGTTGAGATGTCCTGATATGAATCCTGACCCATGAGCAACCAGAATTCCACTGCGTCTCCATAAGCCCGGCGCAACTCCCGGACCGTGTCGATCGTATAGGACGTCCCTCCTCTCCGGATCTCCAAGTCGGAATCCCGGAAGCCCTGCTGGCCCTCGATGGCCAGCCTCACCATAGCCAGCCGGTGCTCCGGCCCCACCGGTTCGGTGGTCGGCTTATGCGGAGGGGCATGGGTCGGAACGAAGAGCACAAGGTCCAGACGCAGGGCTTGGAGCAGCTGCTCCGCACAAATCAGGTGTCCCAGGTGGACGGGATCGAACGTGCCTCCGAAGATACCCAGGCGCTTAAGATCATTTCCCGGATTCGACATCTTCCCCACCGGGTCGGACATGCTCCAGCTCCCTTATCTCATGGGCCGCTTTATCACCGGCCTCACTGCCGGGGAAATCGTCAATCACCTGCTGATAAGCGGCCCTGGCATCCTCATAGCGCTTTTGGCCGGCATAGGATCTGCCCTTGAGCAACAGCGCGGAGGCAGCCCACGGAGTGTCACCGTAGGTCTCGATCACCGAATCGAAATACACTCGCGCAGACCGGAAGCTCTTCATATTCAGATATAGCCGGCCTGCAAGGTACTCTTTCTTCGCAAGCTTCGATCTGCACTCAGTGACCGCCTCTTCAGCCACCCCGCGCACATCGCTCTCGGGATATTCCCTTAGAAGCAGCGAGAGCTCGTTGAGGGCCTTAAAGGTCTGGGTCTGATCCCTTTCCGGACGCGGCGCGGCACGCATATAGCTTAGGCCTATCATATAGAGGGCATTGTCCACCATGTCGCTCTTGGGGTAGGAGTCTACGAAATCCTCGAATTTGGTTCGGGCAAGATCATATTGCTCCAGATCGAGGTGACAAGCCGCAAGATTGAACCTGGCGCGCTCGGCGACCTGGGGTGTAGGAAACTCGGATAGGAGTTTTTCGTATTGCTCAACGGCCCGGATACACTTATCCTCGCTTTGAAGCCGGTCCGCCAGCACCAGGCGATCCTCAGGGGCCATCCGGTCCTTGATCCCGTGCCGGGAACACGCGGTGAATCCAAGGCACAGGAACGCAAGACCCAGTAATACTTTCACGGTTGGCAGGCGTCTTAGTCGGAACATCATGAGGCGGTCTTGTTTGAGTAGAAGAGATACACAAGAACCCCGATTATTGCGATCACCAATCCGCCCTCGAGATATCGATCCCATTGACCTTTCTCAAGCTGGGGAGATGCAAATGAGTACTTGGGATTGCTCAATGCCGGCAGCATCGATGCAGGCACAACATCCACGGCTTCCGAGCCGACATTCGATGAAATTACAACGCGATCGTCGGTAAGATCCACTAGCTCGTAGTATAACGCGACCCTGGCCACCCTCTCTACCATCTTCCCACCCAGCACATATCGTCGCCAGCTACGCCCGTACTGAAGGCCCAGGTCGGCTACTTGCATTCTAAGCAGAAAGCCTTCATCGGTCGCCGCGCTGTCCGTGTCCTTGGAATCCGCCTGAATGCTCCAACCCAACCCCAGGAGATGCTCTTTGAGCATGCTCTCAAGCAGCCACGATGCATCGCTCCCCTGACCCGCGTCGATCGCCAGCTGGGGACCGGGGCCGGGTGGAGGTGCGATTTCCATCGCATCCGCTGCTTGCCTCACCGCCTGACCGATCAACTCCAGATTGGTCGGGTATTGATTCTCTCCGGCCACACAGGTCGCCGCCAGACAGACAAGCACAGAGACCAAAGCAGTCACAGATATCGTCTTCATCAAATGGACGTTCCTTCCTTTATTGCTTGACATCCTCACTGAAGCTGTAACCATATTCTTCAATATTCTAATGCCTATGTCAACGTGATTTTGCTCAAACGGCATGCCGATTGTGCCGATTAGATTAATGCACGGCTCGGATATCGGTGTAGTCAGCTTAGACAGGAGACAGAAATGTCTGAGACCCCGAAGATCGTCAGCCACATGTTTGTCAATCTCGCCAAGCTTCCTCTGGATGAGAAGGTGGCCAAGCAAGCTTCTTCGGTAGTGGACGGCCTCATCGAGAAGATGCAGACAGAGCTCCCGAGCATCTCCAAGGCCGACTGGCACAAACTGAGGATCGCCTTCTGTGGAATGCTGGCCCACGGCTGGGCAATGGGAATGCACCCCTTCAATTGCCCGAAAGCAAAGGCTGACGGCACACCTTTGGAGGTCAGGGTTTCCAAAGACATACTCCTGCCTATCGAGGCCTTGCAGTCGCTGCGCTATATCAAGAAGGACGGTCTCGGAAGAGTGGAGAAGGCTTTCTTCGAGCCGAGTCCCGAAGTCAAGGTCAAGGAACAGATCGATAAAATTCTCGCCGAGATAGAGAAGAAGCACTGGGCTAAGTAACCGGTACCCCTGCAGGCTTCCTCAGCTTCTTGACGCGCCCTTAGGCCCGGAGCGGTGCCCGTTGCGCTGACATACCCACCCCGGCCCCCAGGCCACCATCAAGACCGCAGTCTTGAGTGCGCTCATGCTAGGTCTTCACATCCTTGGACTTCGTGCCGCTTCCCTTGGGCTCGCACTTCTCCGCTTCACCTTTCCCTGCCCCCGACTCGGATTTCTTATAATCGGTCACGTAGAACCCCGAGCCCTTGAAGATAAGACTTATGCTGCGCGGCAAGAGTTTCTCGAGCTTGCCCCGGCACTTCTTGCATCTGGTCAGAGATTTATCGAGAATACTCTGCTCAATCGCGAATGTGCAGCCGCACTTGGTGCATCTGTAATCGTATGTCGGCACTTCCCATTCCTCCTCTTGACGATATGATAATCTCTCAGCCCAAAGCGGTCAAGAGACGACCTCACCCCTTTTCTTCTTTCCTTTTGACAGCAAATCGGCTATCTGCTATTCTGCCGGTGGTTTACTGAAAAGGAGGCTCGATAATGAAGACTCTGATATGTCTCACATTTGCTGTGGTGCTTCTCCTTTGCTCTGCGGCGCTCGCCGTGGACCCGGAAACCACCCCCCAGCCGGACCTTCAACGTACGGTTGATGAAGGCGCCCCCCAGCCGTTTCCGGAACAGATGATTGTGGGAAAAGTCACCGGATCCGATGACAACCCGGTGGGCGGCGTCACGGTCAAGCTGTTTGCGAACGGCAAACTTGTCGGGGTTTCGCATACCACCTCCGCCGGTGACTATGAAACACCGTTGCCGCTCAGGATCGACCAGGATGAAACGGTCGTGCTCTGGTTTATCGATACCGCCGGCACCTACCCCCCACAGAAAGCCCTGATCAAAGAGAGCTCCAGGGCCCAGGCGGCTTCGCTTTTCAGTGGATGCACTCGCAAAGCAAAAATGAGACGCCACATGAGAGTTGATTTCAAGCTCATGACCGACTCCGAGCTGGTGGCCTCGTATAAGGCCAGAGGCTGTCTTTAGAGGAAGGGGTCAAGTCTACGCATAACGCAGGATGCGTTATGCGTAGACTTGACCCCTCTTACTACTCCCCTTCCCGGGCCTCAGGCGTCAGGAGCCCTATCACGATATAGACAATAAGGCCTATCCCCCGCGACAGGATGATAAGGAGCGCAAAGGCCAGGCGGACAAGGTTCGGATCCACCTTGAGAAACTCACCCAGGCCGCCACAAACCCCCATCACCATCTTGTCCCAACCCACTCGTCTAAATCTCGAGGAGCCCGCGGGGGTCTGACGCCAATAAACCAGGAGCAGAAACACGCCGCCGCCTATGAGCGAAAGCGGCCACAGAATCACCCAGGCAATATGCCAGGCCCCCCAGAAACCGTAGTCGAGAATCCCCACAGCCCTGAGGACGATAGCAGCCCCAACTGCCAGCAGTATCAGACCGGCGACAAGCGGGCCTGCGGATCTATGGCTCCGAACCGGTGTCTTGATCTCACCGGGCTCCGCCCTGGAAAAGAAATACATGGCCAGCACATAGGCCACGATGCCTATCCCACCGGCTAAAACCAGGATCGCCCAGGCCACTCGAACCCAGATAGCCTCTACGCCAATGTATTCGGCAAAACCCCCGCATACGCCGTCGATTATCCGCCCTTCCTTGAGCTTGTATACTCTCTTGATCTCCGTCAGGGTGGTCACCTCCAGACTTGAAAGACCTAACTCACCAGCCCGTTTTATCATTCCGACCGTCGGAAGTCAAGCCCGGTTACATCATGGTTTCGTGCCGCGCTGCCGGGCTGCACCATCGACACATTCCCAAACCAGCTCGGAAAGCGTCGGATGCGGATGGATAACTTCAGCAAGCTCACCGACAGTGACACTCTTTCGGATAGCCAGGGAGACCTCTGAAAGGAGCTCCGACGCATGCGGGCCCAACACATGGAAACCGGCTATCTTGCCGGTTTCCTCTTCATACACGATCTTCGCCAGACCGAAGGTTTCTCCCAGCGTAAGAGCCCGGCCCACCCGGCCCAGGCGCACTCGGTGGACCTTGACACGCATACCCCGGGCCGCAGCCTCGGCTTCGGTCAGACCCACGGCGGCCAGCTCGGGATGGGTATAAACACATCTGGGTACCGCCCGATAATCCATCACGGCGGAACCTCCACATACATTCCTGCCCGCCACGACTCCCTGAGCGAGCGCGACATGAGCGAGAAGCCACTTGCCCGTGACATCGCCCACGGCCAGAATCCCGGGGACATTCGTGCGCATCCCATCGTCGGTCTCAATCGACTTCCCTGACAGGCGGACCCCCACATCCTCAAGCCCCAGACCTGCCACATTCGGCGCCCTGCCTATGCTCATAAGCACCTGGCCGGCCTCAAGCGTCGCACCGCCTCCGACCGCGACCTCGACACCCCCGTCACGCTTATCGATCCCGGCCACCTTCGAACCGGTCATTATCTTTATGCCCTTACGTTTAAGGGCCGCTTCCAATCGCTTCGCCAGCTCGGCATCTTCGGTCGGCAGTATGTGCTCCATCATCTCTATTACGGTGACCTGTGTTCCCAGCGCGCTATAGATCTCCGCGAACTCACATCCTATGGCCCCACCACCCACAATCACCAGGTTCCGGGGAACATGCTCAAGCGTCAGCGCATGATCGCTGGTGATGACATGCCTCCCATCGATCTCTATGCCGGGCAGACTTACCCAGCTCGAGCCCGTGGCAATCACGATCGACTCGGCCTTGAGGCTCACGTCCCCGGTTGCGGTTCTCACCTCCACCTCACCGGAAGATACCAGTCTCGCCATACCCCTCACCACCGTCACACCGGCACGGGTGAGTTCGTCCTCCACCCCCTTCCTCAGGGTCTCCACAATCGAGCGCGACCGGGCGACCATCTTCTCGGGTAGCGTACCGACTTCACCCACGGTCACACCGAACTCACCGGCCTTCGCGGCAGTCCGGGCGACCCTGCAACTTTCCAGCAGGGCTTTCGTGGGTATACAACCGACATTAAGACAGGTGCCGCCGATGTGCCCACCCTCCACAAGGACCACAGAGACGCCACCCTCGGCAGCTCTCAAGGCAGATGTATAACCCCCAACGCCACCACCAATTACAATAATATCATATGATTGCTCTGCCATCTTAAAGTAATCCCTTAAGTTTGGTTCTATGCAGATCGAAGCCCATTTCCTCCGGTGTTCTCCCCATGGCAATACCCATAAGCTGCGAGATATAGACCACAGGTATGCCGAACTCCCGACCGGTCTTTCGTCCGAGCACGACCTGGCCCAGGTCGAACTGCTCGAAACAGAAGGGACATGCTACAACTAGGAGGTCACAGCCGGCCGCCTTCACGCTCGAGAGCTTGTGCTCTGCTATTCCCATGGAGGTCGCCTCATCCATCGACGGCCTGCCGCAGCACATGTACTTGTCTTCGTAGTCAACCGGCTCGCCACCCAGGAGCTCTACCAGCCTGTCCAGGGATGTAGGTTTCTCGGGGTCATCAAAATCCACTGCCGAGGAGGGGCGAACAAGATGACAACCATAGTGGCATGCCACCTTGAGACCGCCAAGCTTGGTAGAGACAGCGTCCTTTATCTTCTCCATCACTTCGTCATCGGTCATGATCCGAAGGAAATGCGAAACCTCGGGAGTCCGGAGATCGATGCCTGCCTTGCCCAGACATTGCTCCGCCGCTTCCCGCGCCTCGCTGTCATGGGCGAGTAGATACCCGGCCTCCGAGAGCGAAGAAGCGCACCCGGGGCATAGGGTCACGATGGGTAGATCTGAGTTCAGAGCCAGGTTCCGGGCAGCCAGGGTAAGCCAGTCTTTTCTCGATGAGGAACGGAACACCACCGGATCCGGGCAGCACGTGAAACGGGGCTCCTCACGAAGCTCAATCCCTAAGCCGGTCAGGGCCAGTCTTACCGACCGCTCGATCTGGGGGAGCTTCAGCCGGGCCAGACAGCCCGGGAAGAAAGTGTATAGATCCCTCTGGCTTTCAGTCTTCACCCAGGATCCCCTTGACTTCCGTACTTACATCCTCATCGGGCAGGTCGGGCAGTTCCAGCCTCTGCCTGAGGTCCTTGACACGCTGGGTAGCCACCCCGACCATGCCACCGGCCAGTACACTGGATCTCACGTTCTTGACCCCTTCGGGGCACGAATCCCGGCTGTAGCTGAGGTTCCTGAGCGCCAGGATCACATCGAGGGGCTTCACCCCGGCGGGGCACCTTTCATAGCAGGTGTAACAGGTCGTGCACTTCCATATGGGGGAAGCCTCGCCCACCAGGCCGTTTTCAATACCAAGGCAGACCTTAAGAAAGATCTGTCTGGGATTAAAATCCTCGGAAAACCTCGCTGCCGGGCAGTCACCCACGCAGATCCCACAGGTATAGCAGAGCCTTGCAAGATCGGCCTGCGCTATCCGGGCAAGGTCGGTGTCTGAGGTCCTCTCTATCTTGTACATGACCATCCTCACCTTATCGGCTCAAACACTCAATATCTAACATATCCTCCCCCACCCCGTCAAGCAACCCGAAGTCGAGAAGCAGGATGGACCCTCTTCCTTTGCCGCTCACATCCCCTTCGTCGGTTTTACACACAAACTGATACACCACCCGATTGCCTCACGGGATTGCAGCAAAGGGTTCGATCTGGTATAATCAAGGAAAATCGTAATGCTTGGGAGTGTTGCCGTGAAGAGATGCTGGATAATATACCTGATCCCGCTCATAGTAGCCGTCCTGCTTCTTGGGGATATGGGTTCTGCAAATGCGGAGGTACTCTCGTTCACCTTCGAGGTTCCCGAGCCCGAGCTCCGGACACTGGGCGGGAGTGTGTACTTCGCCATCGAAGGGTTCGGGACAAGTACGAACGATTACTACCCTGCCCTGCCCACGAGGAGGGTCAACTTCGAGATACCTTACGCTGCAACCGATGTCGGTGTGGCCGTGATCCCTTCAGCTCGGCAGTCACTTGGGAGGTATGATGACTATCTGATGCAGGAACCCCCAATCTCTTACGGCGGTCCGGGCTATGTGCCTCCGCGGCCTGAGAGAATGCCGGAGGCGATCCCCATTCAATCCTATAGGTATAACGGCGAGCGAATGTTCAGAGGACACAAGCTGGTCGAGGTATTGCTCTATCCACTTCAGTACAGGTTCGCGGATGGTGAAGTGACCTATGTCTCGTCCTATTCGATTCAGGTTTCCTATTTTATGCCAGTGAGCTCTGCCCGCTCGATCGAGATGTCCATGAAGGCCCGTTCACCTGCGTTCGAGCCTTTGGCGGCTCAAATCATTGAGGACTATGATGACATGAATCAGCACCATTTCGCAGGTGCGCCACTTACTCCCCTCTATGGCCTCGACAATCCCGCGTACGCCATAATAACCACCCCGACATTCGAAGCGCCTGCAGAGACCCTGGCTGCATGGAAGACCAAGAAGGGCGTGCCGACTAAGGTCTATATGCTGTCCTATATAGACTCCACCACCTCCGGCATTGATACCCAGGAGAAGATCAGGAATTTCCTCAAGCTTAATGACAGTGTTCCCCGCTTCGACTACGCCCTCCTTCTCGGGGACACCAACACGCTCCCGGATCGCAAGTGCTGGGATACCGTGTATGAGGTGCCATGTGACTTCTATTTCTCTGACTGTGTGGATGGCGCCATCGGAGCCGACTACGATTGGGATACCGATGACAACCTCATCTACGGTGAGTTCGCAGATACCATAACCTGGCTACCCGATGTCTACGTCGGGCGTATAGCGAGCAGGACCGAGAGTGAAGTGGAGACTATTGTGAATAACATCCTTGCTTACGAAAAGGATCCGCCGCCTGGAAACTGGATGAAAAAGGTCGTGTTCGGCGCCGCATTCGTCAGTTTCCCAACGCCGGAACTGCCATATACCGATCTTGCAGCAGTGGGTGAACAGGTGCGTACCGACTTCCTCGATCCGGCCGGCGTTCCTTATGACAGGCTCTATGAGACAGATGGCATTCAGCCCACCGAGTATGCGTATGACTTTCCGCTTACCGCATCTGACTTCGAGAGCAGAGTGGGTCTTGGATGTGGACTTGTCTACACGGGTGGGCATGGTAATCCCTGGGGCAATTACAGGATGATCTGGGCATACGATGATGGAGACAGCCTCTATCAGGATAATGAGGGTCAGTGGGCCGACCTCTGCAACCAGGCACAGGGCCCTGCCAATGGCGGAATGAGACCGTTTGTTGTTGTGAGCGGATGCAACACAGGGCGGTTTGACGATACCTCGCCATGTCTCGGCGATGTCATAATCGCCAACTGGGGCATCGGCGCTATGTGCTCAAGTAGACCCAGTCTGGGCAAGGCCGGATGGGATGACCCCGACCTGCCGTACAACCAGGGCCAGGAGTACAGATGGTTCGAGGAGATACTCGTCAATGGCAAGTACCGTCTTGGGCAGATTCATGGGGACCACAAATACCACTACTGCATGGACTTCAACATGCTCTACGATGGGGTCTATGGGCCGGATCAGCACTGGGGATCCCGCAGGATCATGTTCACATCTAACCTTTTCGGCGATCCGGAACTTCCTATTTGGACCGATGTGCCGCAGGACCTTGAAGTGGCCCACGCGTCAAGCCTACCGTTGGGTACCACCCCCTATACCATCAGCGTGACCAGTGGCGGCACTCCTGTCGAAGCTGCAACCGTCTGCCTGTGGAAGGGGGAAGAGATATACCTGGTGGGTGAGACGGATGCTTCGGGCGAAATGGTCCTCAACCCATCTCCGGTCACTGAAGGCACGATGTATGTGACCGTTACGAAGCACAACTACATACCGTACGAGGGGGCGGCAGCGGTGACAACCGAAGCCGGTGTGAGTACTGTCGTGAGTTTGCCGCCGGCTCCCGTGATTGTGGGCAGCAGTCCGAACCCGTTCACCCGGCAAACCGCCATAAGGTTTGGAATTCCCAGGGACGGCCGTGTCAGAATAGACATCTATGACGTATCCGGCCGCACAATAGCCAATCTCACTGATGAAGAATACCCTGCCGGCTACCATTCCATAGCCTGGATAGCCGCTCGTAGGACCATCCCCGCGGGCATCTACTTCGTCAGGCTGAGATTCGGCTCACAAGAGTCGATCCACAAGTCGGTTCTCTCCCGATAGTATCCTGTGACCCCAAGAGGCTTCCGCACAGACAGTGGGTATAGTCTCCTACTACTGCCATGGGCCTCGCGCCTTCCAGGATTTCCTGAAACTTGTGCCGTTCGCAACCGCTTCCGCTGGGGGCCCAAGGAAAACCGATATCTCGGCAACCAATGCGCTGAACTGGGATGGCGCACGCTCAATGGCGGTTCTTCTCAAGAATGCCTGCCACTGTGTTGCCTTCGATCTGTCTGCCATGAATCCAGCCGAGAACACCGAGGAATACTTGGAAATATCGGTATTGCGTGTTTCGAATGTGCCGGCCATGGCAGAGGCCAATATCTCGCCGGAGAACTCGAATAGTTGAGACAGCAGCCAGATGTCGAAGAAATCCTTCATTCGACTATTGAGAATGCCCAGCTTGACCATCGCCTCGAATTTCTCGGCGATCGTGCTTTCCATGCTGTAGCCGGTCAGAACCGGTGCCGGCATCTCGATGATCGTTGGGTATTCAATGGTCTTGGCCCCTGGTACCACGACATCACCGAAGGCAACGTCTAACTGCATACTGCTGCGAGCACTGCCGAGGTGTCCCTGAAAACGGACTCTCACACCTTCATAATCAGCATCTTCGGCGACCCGCTCGGCCTCAATCGTGTCGGGATTGAACTCGATCCCATCAGGCTCAACCTCCGTGCAGCATACGTCCCGAACCGCTTTTACAATCTCACCAATGTCATTGTCGATCTTGCCCAGGAAGTCCATGTCCCGGGTTGGCCTGGACATGGGTGCCTTCCAAACGGTGAGCATCAGTGCGTCTTTGAGTATGAACCTGTTACCAAAAGCCGATTTCGAGAGCCTGTAGAGAAAGCGCTCCATAGCATAGTACTGCAGCAGCTC
>JALGWN010000157.1 GCA_025774115.1 bacterium | reverse complement strand
TGGTCGCCAGGTTGGAAAAACCGGCGGGTGCTGCCACCGTAACGTGGGACCTCCGCGACCGGTCGGGTCGGAAAGTGGCCCCGGGCATATATGTGGCGAGAACCGAAGGCAGGGTGGGGGTGCGGTCGAGCAAGTTGGTGGTCTTAAGATAGCCTAGGCTGCTTGCGCTAGGCAGCAGGGAGGGTTCTTTGGGGAGGTGGTTTATCCGCGGCGTGACGCCGTGGGTGCTGGTTGTATTCCTCGGGATCTCTACTGTTGGGGCATGGCCTGCCGGGGTCGATCACTCGATTTTCGCGGATGGACCCGTTGTCGGCGTAGACCAACCTCCGGTCGACCTTACCCCGGGTGAAGCCGGGGAGGGGGGGGCGGAAAAAGCGGATTCCCGGGCCAGGACCATCGTGGGAGCGAGTCTTCTCGGAAGCGGTATACTTCTGTGTTCCTGGGGCATCACCTCATGGGAAGTCGAGGAGTACCAGTGCTGCCCGGCACGCAATACCGGCAACGTCGTAAAGATCGTTGCGGGTGTCGTACTCATAAACGCAGGTCTGATTTACTTGCTGGAAGTGATGGATTGATGGTATCCTCATTCTGGGATGATGCCTGATAAGATAACGACGAACGTGTCGAAGATTGCCGAGCTCCTGGCAGGAGCCGGCATACTCGTACTGGCCTTTTATCTCACCGCAACCGCCGGGGCGCGCGGTTTCTACCCGTTCGATCAGTCCATAGTCTTTGATGGGAGCTACCGGGTGCTATCCGGCCAGGTTCCATACCGGGATTTCCTTATGCCTTTTGGGCCGGTCACTTTTTGGCTGCACGCTCTTTTCTTCAGGCTGCTGGGTACAACCTACCACGCCTACATCATAGGGGCCGGGGTCATCAATGTGGCGGCTACCCTGGTCGCCATGCTAACCGTGCGGACGTTCTTCCCGCGGTCACGCTTGCTTCCCCTCGTCGCCGGCGTGCTCACCGCGGTGTGGTTCTACCCGCCCTTCGGGACACCGTGGCCTGATCAGACAGCCTTCTTTTTCGTCTTGCTGGCCGTATGGGTCCTGGTAAAGGGTCTTGTCTCCGAACCGGGTTGCTCATGGCGGCCTTCGGGCCTTGCGGCCTCAGGCTGCTTCGCCGTTCTTGCATTCTTGAGTAAGCAGAATGTCGGGTCTTTCATGGTCTTCGTTTTTCCACTGCTCATGCTTGTCGCCGCGCGAGGGGACAGCCGGAGGTTCCTGAAGGATCTCGGGGTCTTCGTTCTCGGCGCCGGGGCCGCGGCGGCCGCCTTCACCCTGTGGCTTGTGTTGGGTTCGGACCCGGGTGCTTTCATCCACTATGTCTTCGAGATCCCGGCGGAACTCGGCAGAGAGCGCCTGTCCGGGTTTGCCCGGATCTGGTTAGGTGTGCTCCGGCCCTTCTTTGGTGGGAGAGGCCCGGCCCTCATGATGAGCGCGGTCTGGGGATCGCTGGCCGTGAGCGCTGTTGCCCTCATAGCGTCTGCGGTAAGAACCGGGAAGGCCGTCTTATCGCTGAGGCACCTGCTTGCCGCCGTACTCTGCGTCTACCTTGTGGCCTTTCAGCATCTTTTCATAAACACCACCCTCAACCAGCCCGAGAACGGCCTGGCCCTTAGCGGCATTATCCTGGCCGTAGCCGTCGGTTTGCTACTGAGTCTCACGGGGCTCGGCCGGCCGAAAGGCAGGATGGCCGTCGCGGCCGCCCTGATCGTTTTTCTCTTCTTCGCCTCTCGGGACGGTTACCGGGTGGCCATGCGCCGGGACGTACACGAGATGTTCAGAGGATCGGATTTCGGCGCTTCGATGCCTATCGACAAACTCGCGGGGCTCAAGTGGGCCGAACCCATGAGGATCAGGGGATCGGCCGTTTTGCCCGCGCATATGGTCATTCTCTGTGAATATCTCGAAGAGAGCGGTGAGAACTTCTTTGTGTTTCCGGATTTCACCATTCTCTACGGTTTGCTCGGGGTCCCCTCTCCGCAACCTCTTCTATGGTTCCATGAAGGTGTAACCTACTCCCGGGAGGCCAATCGCGACCTGGATGAGCGTATCGTCGCCGCCCTTAAGCGAAACCGCGTAAGCATCTTCATACGCGAACAGGCAGCGTGGTTCAATACCAGTGAGAGACTCGGCGATTTCCCGGAGCTTGAGGTCTTTCTCCGGACCGAATTCGAGAAAATCGGCGAGGTAGGCATTTTCATTGTCTATGAGAGGCGCCGTTAAGGGTTTTATCAGGCAGTTCAAAAGCGTCCAGATGAAGGGCGTGCGACGCCTTGGGAACTTTGTGACAACCGGCTGTCTCTCCTTACAGGGCGGCGAGAGACGCTCAGATGCAAGGCACACGCAGGCTCCAGGAGTGAGGCGCACTTTATGTGTGCGTCGCAACGAGGGGAGCCCAGTGTAACGCAGCAGGTGGGCGTCTCTCGCCGCCCGGGCTAGAGGGTTTCGTTAAACCAGTCCTTGGTAGCCTGGATTACCTGGCTCTCCCAGTAGATGGAGCTGAAGGTGTGGTCGGCATCGTCTATTATTATGAGGCGGCGTGTGCCCTTGACAGTGTCATAGAGGAATTCGGAATTGGTCGGCGAGACCACCTGATCTTCGCTCCCGTGGATAAGGAGCACCGGGCCGTCATACTTGGCTATCTCTCTCAAGGGATCGATCTCGGCCAGGCTCTCGAAGAAGGGTTTGCCCCGCATATACCCCCCGAGATCCACCCGGCCCTTTGTCTGGATGGCCTCCTTGAAGTGGGGGGGGAGCCATACATATGGATCCTTGACAACCTCGCCGCCCCTCTCGACCAGGTAGTCGGTGAAAGCCCAGGGCGACCAGAGTGCAAGCGACTTTACACCGGCTTGGGGCGAGACGCACGCCGCCACTGAGCCCCCTAAGCTCATCCCCAGGAGGCCGATGCGGCCCCGGTCTATTCCGCCGAAGCCCCCGAGGAACTCGATGGAAGCAAGGGCATCGCTTATCTCGCCGTTCACGGTGATATCTGCAAACTCGCCCTCGCTTTCACCCGATCCCCTGAAATCGAACCGCAGGCAGGCAAAGCCGCTCCGGCAAAGCTCACGCGCGGCCTTGACCAGGATGCAATGATCGCCCATTCTGGTTCCGGTGTAACCGTGAAGCAGGACGATACACGGGTATCGCGGTTCCCTCGTCGGCAGATGGATCATGCCGAAAAGGTCCAGGTCCTCATTCTCGAACTTGATCGGGATCTCTTCCATAAGGCCGCCTTTCACACGGTATTCTCATTTACGATCGGGCCTATGTCCAGCGATTAGTTGACACGGCAGCGATAATCTGGAAGACTGAAGCCGACAGTTTTGCAAGGATCCGACCCTGATATGCGCAAGATACTTGGAATCTCAGCATCGACACGTCTCTGGGGAAACTGCGAGACCTCGGTCAAGCAGGTCCTCGCCGCAGCAATGGAAGCGGGCGCCCGGACAGCCTTCGTGCGGCTCCCTGACCGCGAGATAGACTCGTGCAAGGGCTGCTTCCGCTGCCTTAAAGAAGGCGGTAGGTGCCCCGTGGACGACGGTCTCTATGAGTTGCTCGATGAGGTCAAGGCCTCCGACGATATCGTGCTCGCCTCGCCGGTCTACTTCCTGTCGGCCGCAGCCTCACTCGTGGCCCTGATGGATAGACTCCTCACGGTGAATGCGTATATGACTCCCGGTGACGCGCCCGGGCGGGCTGTTACCCTCACCCTCATGGGCAACAGCAAATGGCGCGGGGTCGCAGAGCCCTTCGTGAATCTTACGGCAAGCCTGCTGGGGTTTGAGATCATGGAGAGCCTGAGCCTGGTTGCCGAAGGCCCTGGGGAGGTCATTGTCCGGCAGGAGACAGCCGAGAGGCTTACGCGCCTGGGACGGGCCCTGGCACAGGGTGAGCCGCCGGAGGCGCTTGAGCGATGCGGTGTCTGCCCTGTATGCAGAAGCGACTTCTTCCGTATAGAGCCTCCGGCTATTGTCTGCCCCGTCTGCGGGCTCAAGGGGGACTTGAACACCTATACCGCCGAGGGAGTGTTTGCCGCCTCCGGAGATCCTCCGAGGTGGGGCCGACGGTGGCTCGCGGCGCACATAGACTCGTGGATTCGGCCTTCCCTGGAGCGCTATGTCGGAAACCGCAGGCAGATACTGAGTAAGGTACGTCACCTCAAGGCCAAGTATCGTGAGGAAGATGAAAGGGGTAAGCAAGATGTACAGTAAGATCCTCGTAGCATCGGACGGCTCCGGGCCTTCAATACGGGCAGCCCGGACCGCTGCGCTTATTGCAAAGGCCACCTCGGCGGAAGTCACCGTGCTGACCGTTGCCTCCATTCCGGAGCAGTATAAGGGCGATCTGAGTGATGACCTCGAGGAAGGCTACATAGACGAATGGAGAAAGGCCCTGGAGGCTACGGTCAAGGAAGTCAAGGCCCAGGGGGTCGAAGCCGGAGCGAGGCTCGTGCGTGAAGGACGCGCAGCGCCTGCCATCTTGAAGGAGCTTGAAAGCGGGGGCTACGATCTCCTCGCCGTGGGAAGAACCGGCAGCGGCAGTCCGGCATCCAAGACTATGGGTTCGATAAGCGATAGCCTTGCCTCTGAAGCTACTTGTTCTATCTTGATTGCGCGGTAGGAGTGCTATGAAACATATTCTCGTCATAAACCCGGGCGGCGGATCGACCAAACTGGCCATCTATGAGGATGAGACCTGTGTGATGAGCGAGACCGTGGCCCATCCACAGGATGAAATCGCCGGGTTCACAGGTGTGCTCGATCAATTGGAGTCCCGGGAGCAGGCCATAGGTGCGTTTCTCGAAAGCAGGAACGTCGATCTTGCCACGCTCGATGCCGTGGTAGGCAGGGGTGGGGCCCTGAAACCCGTGGAGAGCGGCACCTACGTTGTCGACCAGGCCATGGTCGATGACATAAGGGCCGGCAACGTTCAGGCGGAACATGCCTCGAATCTAGGCCCTATGCTCGCCTTTGACATAGCCCAGAGCATCGGGAAGCCCGCCTTTATCGTAGACCCGGTGTCGGTGGATGAGTTCATTCCGGAGGCAAGACTCTCCGGGGACCCCGAGCTTCCGAGAAAGAGCCTGGACCACCCCCTGAACGCCAAGATGGTGGCCAGGCGGGCCGCCCGCGAGATGGGTACGTCTTACGGCGAGATCAATGTGATAGTAGCCCATCTCGGAACAGGCATATCGGTAAGCCCGCACCGGAAGGGGAAGATGATAGATGTAAACAACGCCCATGACGGTGGACCCTTCTCTACCCAGCGTACCGGGAGCCTTCCTGTCACCCAGCTTGTGAAGCTCTGCTACTCAGGCGGACTCACGCAGGACGAGATGTTTGTGAGGCTCACCCAGAGAGGCGGTATGGCCGCCTATCTGGGGACCGATAGCCTGCCTGAGGCAGAGGAGATGGCTAGGCGCGGGGACGAGCACGCAGGGCTTGTAATAAGCGGGGGCCGCCTCGGCCCTGAAGGGTGAAGTGGACGCCATCATATTCACGGGCGGCATGGCAAACTCCGATTATCTCGTGGGCCTCATAAAGGAGCGCGTGGCCTTTATCACGGGGAAGATGTTTGTGTATCCCGGCGAGCATGAGCGGGAGTCGCTTGCTTTGGGTGCCCTCAGAGTGCTGAGAGGTGAGGAGGAGCCCAGGCAATACAAATGAGACGCCCCCATCTAGTTCCCATCCTGATGACCGTCGGCGCGGCCCTCATGTGGTCTTCATCCTTCAGCGTGGCCAAGGTGGGGCTTAAGTATATCGACCCCTACACCTTTGTGTTTCTGCGCTTCCTGGTGGCCTCGGCCGTGCTTGTGGTCCTGGTTCTTGTTACCGGGCAGGGTAGGTTCCTCAAAGCTTATCTCAGGGACCGCTACGCCATAATTCTCGGCATCACGCTGGCCGCAAGCTTCGGGTTTCAGTTCCGCGGCCAGACCGAGACCACCGCCGCCAAAGCCGCCATCATAATAAACGCGAGCGTTGTCCTGGTTGCACCCCTGGGGCTGCTCTTCCTCAAGGAGAGGATCGGATACAGAGCGATCGCCTCACTTGTGGTCGGGATGTTCGGGATCTATCTCATAACGCAGGCAAAGAGCGGGGGCCTTGGATATGGCGGCACACTCAGAGGGGATCTCCTCGTGGCGGTGTCCTCTTTGGCCTACGCGCTCTATGTGGTTTTTACCAAGATGGCGGTGAGCCGACGCGATTTCCGGGAGGTGCCGCTTGTCGCGAGCGTTTTCCTCTGGGCACTTCCCATCTTCCTTGTAGCGAGTCTGCCCCGTCTGGCCTCGGGTGTGGAGATCGGCAAGAACGTCTGGCTTGCCACAGCGTATCTGGCCGTTTTCTGCAGCGTCGTTCCCTTCATCCTTTACACGGCCGCCATGAAACACATGAGTGCCCTTACCTCGGCAATCGTGCTTCTGGCCGAGCTGGTCTTCGGTGTCCTAATCGCCTTTGTGTTTCTCTCGGAGACATTGGCGACCGCCGGCTGGATAGGTTGCGGCCTCATCTGCGCCGGCATCTTCGTCGCCGGCACCCGCTCCGGATCCCCGCCCCAACCGTCTCCGTAGCGCCGCCACTCCGTAATACCTCGGTGTCAGGCTTGCATTATTGCATTTGGGGCGTGACTGTTGGTTACCACTCGGAGCGGTAGCGTCGGCTCTCCGTGGCCGACGGTTGGCTTTGTGGTCTCGAGATTCCATCCCCGGTGTTCCCGTCGTCCTGATGATGTGGCCACCGGGAGGCGGGCTGTGCGAGGAGTCACGGTTCCAGTTCTCTCCCTTTCCATGCGTCCAGCACGATCATGCTCCCGGCGTGCTTAGGGGGGGGCACCTTGTCTCTTCCTAATCCCACTTCGTATCGACTATCAGCTTCAAACCCGGACGCAGGCTTGGTATAATCAACGCCTCCGACATTGGGAGGCAGAGGAAAGGAACGGTCACGCTGAACTCGGCAACAGTCCCAGATGTCGGACAAGGTCACTCTCCCGTTGTGGAGATTGACTAAGGAGATTGCAGAATAGGGTTGACAAACGTCAACTCGTATGAGAGACTGTGGGTAGCAAGGGAAAGAGGAAGCGTGTCCGATCTCGGCCGGAGCCTCACTATGACTTGGCTGAAGTCAAGGAACTCATTTCTAATGGTAGGTTTCTCATCACCAAGTCCGCTTTAGACAGCGCCCGAAAAGACTTCGGTTGGGGCGTGGATGACATTATTGAGGCACTAATGAGACTTGATCTGAAGCACTTTCACAAGCGGGACGTCTCACAGCATAACAGATGGATGACGCTTGACTTCTATAAGGCTAAGAATCTGAAGGGTGAAAAGGTCTACACTCATTTCTATATAGATGATGCCGATAACAGGCTAATAGTGAATAGCTTCAAGAGGATCTAGGTGCAGGTATGAAATGCTCCGAGTGTGGGGGAACATATGTGAAGCAACGGGGGACTCTCGAATTCACTGATGAGTGCGCAGGTCGCTTCGCCGTAAGCGAAGTTGAGCACTTCAAATGTGATCAGTGCGGGGATTTCCTTTTCTCCCCGGACGTCGCTCGCGAGATAGAGAGAGCGCGTGAGGAGAAGCTTCGAGGAATTTTGCTGGCTCGGCCGATTGGCGCCTTCATTTCGGCAACCCAAGCGGCTGATCTGCTTGGAATCACCCGACAAGCCTTGCACAAGCATCGGCGGATTAGCCGTGGATTCATCTTTCAGATCGAGTTCGGAGGTAAGACGGCCTATCTGAAGGAGTCGGTCGAGCGTTTCAAGACGACAGGCGACGGGCGGTTCCCTCTTCGTGGAGATTGGACAGTGCTGCAATACACATGGATGGGAAGGCCGATCCGTCAGCACATGTCTTCCGCACAGGTTGGAGCTATCCCCCAAGAGCAACGGCACACGGCCTCTTTCGAAACATATGGGCAAACCACTAGAGCAAGGAGTCAAAGGTATGTCTGACGACAAGAGAGAGATTGGTTTGGAGGTCCATACAGATGAGAGGCTACCTGCTATCTTCGTCGATAATCTCGGGATATCCACGAGGTCAGACGATATGCATTTCGTTCAGTTTATGACTTCCCTTCCTGGGGGGGTTAGTGAGCAGTGCCGGATGATGATTCCCGATGAGAAACTGAAGCGGATGATAGACGTTCTGTGTGACCATCTTAAGTACGCCCCTAAGAGACCGAGGCCCAAGACCAAAGCCCGGGTTAAGTAACTTCTGGTTATCGGTCTCCCTTCAGGCCTAACTGGCTGAACAGAAACTGCATCTGAGTACCCCGCTAGCCCACCAGAGTTCATAATCCGGTAATACCTCGGTGTCAGGCTTGCATTATTGCATTTGGGGCGTGACTGTTGGTTACCGCTCGGAGAGGTAGCGTCCGGGGTTCTATCCCCGGTGTTCCAGTCGTCCAGGCGCCCGCTGCACAAACCGGTCTACCCGTTATCCTCCATACAATCCCTCAAGCCGTTCAATCTCAGATCCCAAGTCTTCCTCAAATGTGTCAGACTGTGGGTCAAGGGATACACCGCCAAGCACATCAACCTCAGCCTTCGCATTGGTATATTGCCCCAGCCCATAATAACTCTGCGCTTTAATCAAGTGCAGATCACGCCAGTCAAACGACTGGTAGTGGCTGAACACATAATCAGAATCCTTGTTAAGGGCAGTGGATGCCGATGAGGCCGCCTGGCTGAACTGTGGCGGATCGAGATCTCGGTGGACCGGTGCCAGACCCGCATACGGATCGGCAGTGGTCATACCATGGGATATACACTGGCTGAAAGCATTGAGTGCCTTGTCAAGAGAGTCGAGCCGGGCGTATGCCCACCCAAGGCCACTGTATGCCTCAGCGTAGTCAGCATCGAGCGCCAGGGCCTCGTTGAACTTGCTGATAGCATTCTGGTAGCTTCCACCCTCAAACTGAGTCCACCCATCCGAGGTGAGGGAGGCAGCTGTTTCTGAAGGGCCTCCACCCCCTCCGCCTCCACCACCGCACCCGAGACCTAATGCTACAGCTGAAACAAGACTGAAGAAGAGAATCCTTTTCATCACCACAGCCTCCTAGCGTAAGTGTACCATCTTCTTTGTGATCGCTCTTGAGTTGCATCTAAACCTGTATAAGTAAACTCCGCTGGCCACCTCCCGGCCGTGCTCGTCAGTCCCATTCCAGCTGATGCTGTGTCGGCCAGGGCCAAACCGGTCGTTAACGAGGGCTCGGATGATCCTGCCGTCTACGGAAATAACCTCGGCATGGACTCTTCCACCCTTGGGTACGTCAAAGGTTATCGTCGTGCTACCGGCAAAAGGATTCGGGACGTTCTGAAGAACCATCAGATCGCCGTTCCCCAGATCCGGCGTCAGGCCATTCGAGGCCTGCACGAGTCCGTATGAGCCCAGCCTGTCTGCATAAGCGACAATTCTCCCGTTCACCCTGTTTACATAAGAATCAACCAGGAGTGCCCTGCCTTCCTGGAATCTGGCAATGCAATACCGTTCAGGCTCTCCGGTATCGGAGGGATAGGCGATGGATACTTCAACAAGGTCGCCCAGGGGGAGTTCGGTAGGTGATATCTGATAAGCCAATCTGCCATCCAGGGGGTCCGTCTCGGGCTCGAAGATCAAG
>JALGWN010000156.1 GCA_025774115.1 bacterium | reverse complement strand
TCGATAAATGACCCCCTTATCTCGTCTTTGGGGATACCTACAAACGCGCCGATGGCCTGGGCGAGTGGGAAGAGGATACGGACCGTTATCTTCTTGGCCGATATGAGATCCTTCTGAACGTACACGCTTATGACAATCAGGCTGAAGAGGGCGACCACCGCCAGATAGGTGGCGGCGAGGATCAGCCCCACTATAACGGGCAGTTCGGTATAGACCTCCGCAAGACGCGGCGCCACAAGATACCAGAAGCCGAGGAAAAGCAAACCCAGGGCCACCACGCCCAGAAAGGACAAGAACAAGAAGAGGTTCTTACCCCTTAAGATGCTGCTCCGTTTTCGATCCAAATCGATCGCCAACCTTGATTCTGTAACCCCTTGCGAAGTCCGCGCCACTCACCGCCTTACGGCCCTGGGCCTGGAGCCTCGCCAGCCACAGCGCCCCCCCATTACATGATACAAGGATACCCTTGTCGGAATCAACGCCAATCACCGTGCCGGGCGAATCCTGCCCCGGCTCGCCCCGACTCGACCTGAGTATCTTGACCGGCGCATCGCCATAGACAGCCAGTGCACCGGGCCGGGGGGTGACCCCCCTTATGAGGTTGTGGACTTCGGCGGGGGAGCGGTCCCAGCCTATCCAGCCATCCTCTTTGGTGAGCTTCGCGGCATAAGAGGCTCCGCTTTCATCTTGCTTGTGGCGTGGGGCCTTACCCTCTGCAATCAGATCGCAGGTATCCGCAACCAGGTCGGCCCCCAGGACGGCAAGCCTGTCCAGAACCTCGCCCGCTGTTTCATCGGCCCCGATTGTCGCCCGGCTCGACAGGATCATATCACCCGTATCTATACCCTGGTCCATAAAGATCGTAGTGACACCGGTCTCGTGCTCGCCACTGATCACGGCCCGGTTCACCGGAGCTATACCCCGATACCTGGGCAGCAGCGAGGCGTGCAGGTTGACACATCCGAGTTTGGGGATGGCCAGGCTTCGCCGTCTGAATATCTTGCCGTAGGCTGCGACCAGGATAAGGTCGGGCTCCATGCTCTCCACAAGATCGAGGAAGGACCTTGTGTTGAATTTCTCGGGCTGATGTACGGGAAGGCCGCTCCGGACAGCCAGATCCTTAACCGGTGGAGGCTTGAGCTTCAGCCCGCGTCCCGCCGGGCGATCCGGCTGAGTTATTACACCTATGATGTCATGACGCGTTCGAAGAAGCCGCGCCAGACTCGGGACGGCAAAGGCCGGACTGCCTGCAAAGATTATCCTCATTGCGGCGATCTCAGCATTTCCTTGGCCTGTTTCTTGATTTCGTTCAGTTTCCGCTTGAGCAGACTTCGCTTCACCATGCTGATACGGTCGGTAAAGAGTATCCCGTCGAGGTGGTCGATCTCATGGGCGAATGCACGGGCCATCATCCCCTTGGCTTCGATGTTGACATCACGGCCGGATGGGTCCCGGCCCCTCAGGGCGACACTCTGGGGCCTCTTGACCTTGGCGAAGATACCGGGTATACTGAGACATCCCTCTTCGTTCACATCCTCCCCGCAGGCCGAGACGATCGCGGGGTTGATGACCACATGATGCTCCCTCTGGCCGTCGCCGCCCGGCTCGACCACAACGATCACCCTTTTCAAGATCCCGATTTGAGGAGCAGCAAGACCCAATCCCTCAGCATCATCCACCGTAGCAACAAGCCCGGCCACGAGATCCCTTATCTCGTCATCGATCTCCTCAACCTGCTCACTCCGCTGCCTGAGAACGGGATCCCCGTAAAGCCTTACCTGCTTGACTGCCATCTTCTATTCCTTCGAGGCTATGCTCGATATCGCCGACTTGGCAAACTCCACTTTCACGTCGTCTGCGATCTTTAAAACCACGATATTCTCTTTCACACCTATCACGGTGCCGTATAAGCCCCCTGAGGTCACGACCCTGTCACCCTTCTTAACCGACCCCAACATATTTCGATGCTGTTTTTGCTTCTTCTGCTGCGGCCGGATAAGAAGGAAGTAGAATATCACGAAGATCAAGGCTATCATCCATAGCCCCGAAAGCGGCGAACCGCCTCCACCTTCCCCGCCCTGGGGTGAGCACTGTGCCAGGAAACCCACCAGCGACCCACAGGCACTTGCCAGAAAAACCATCTTGCCACCTCCAATCAGACCTCTCGGTCGTTCTCCTTCAACTTGGAAAGAAAGGCACTATGCCACTGCGAGAATCTATCATCAAGTATCGCCTTACGCATCTCTTTCATGATTCTCTGGTAAAACGTGATGTTATGCAAGGTCGCAAGGTATGGAGCCAGGAGCTCGCCGGCGTTAAAGAGATGCCTGAGATATGCCCTGGAAAACTGCCTGCAGGTGTAGCAGTCGCATTCCGGGTCAACAGGCGAGAAATCCTGTGCGTAGATCGCGTTTTTCACAACCACTCTACCCTGTGAAGTGAAAAGTGAGCCGTTTCTGGCATTCCTTGTGGGCATGACGCAATCGAACATGTCCACCCCTCGGGCGACACACCCCGCTATGTCCTCGGGAAAGCCCACACCCATAAGGTACCTGGGCTTGGCCTCGGGCAGCGCCTCGGCCGACAGGGCCGCCATCTCAAACATTGCCGTCTTCGGTTCTCCCACCGAAAGTCCCCCGATCGCATATCCGTCAAAGCCGATCTCAACCAGCTCCTCCACACACCTCCGACGGAGAGTCTCGTAGGTGCTCCCCTGGACTATGCCGAACATCGCCTGTCTCGCACCCAGGTCGAGCCGGGTAAATTCGCCTCGGCACCGGCGAGCCCAATCCAGAGTCAGCTCCGCCGACCTTCTGGCTTTGTCATAGGATAACGGATAGCCGGTACACTCATCAAGAACCATAATCATGTCGGCACCGATCTTGCCCTGGATGCCGATTATACTCTCGGGGGTAAGGAAATGCTTGGACCCGTCCAGATGAGATCTGAAGGTCACCCCCTCAGGGCCTATCTCTGTGAGATCCGCCATGCTGAAAATCTGGAAGCCACCACTGTCGGTGAGCGTGAGACCGTCCCAGGACATGAAATCGGCCAGACCGCCGGCCCTGGCAACAATCTCGGCCCCCGGCCTCAAATACAGATGGTAGGTATTGCCGAGCACGATCTTCACACCGGCTTCCCTCAGAGCCCGGGGCGGCACTGCCTTCACGGTGCCCTGGGTCCCAACCGTCATGAAGACCGGGGTCTCAGCCTGCCCATGAGCGGTCTTAAGAATACCCGCCCGGGCGCCGGTCCCGCTATCGGTATGCACGACCTCGAAATCCAATCGCGTCCCCCTAACCCGGATTAATCACAAGCCCTCTGCTGCGGCGACGTACTTGTGACGTCATAGTCTAAGCGGCGACGAGGTCTATGAACAGTCCTGGCTAAAGAATCAGCATCGCATCACCGTAACTGAAAAACCTGTATTTTGCCTCTATGGCTTCACCGTAAGCCGTCATTATAAGGTCTCTGCCCGCAAATGCACAGACCAACATGAGCAGGGTCGACCTGGGAAGATGGAAATTGGTCACAAGAGCATCGACCACCCGGAACCTGTAAGGCGACAGTATGAACTTGTGGGTCCAGCCGCTCTGAGGCTCGAGCGCCCCCTCGCCCGACAGCCCGGCCACCGTCTCAAGCGTACGGACTACCGTAGTACCCACCGCTATGACCCGCCCCCCGGCGGCCCGGGTGTCCGCTACCTTTCGGCAACAACCTTCATCGATCTCGAAGTGCTCGGGATCCAGGACGTGCTGTCGGGGATCATCCGCCTTGACCGGAAGAAAAGTGCCCATGCCCACATGGAGTGTCAGGGCCGCCGTGGTGATCGCTTTCCGCCCGAGCTCATCAAGCAGGCCCTCCGAGAAATGAAGCCCCGCAGTGGGGGCCGCAACGGAGCCTTCTCTGGCCGCATAAACGGTCTGATACCTTTCGCTGTCGAAGTCTTCGGGCTCCCTCTTTATATAGGGAGGCAAGGGAACCCTACCTACATCCTCCACGATCCCGGCCACAGGGTCGGAGAACTCGACAAGCCGTTTGGCTCCGTCCAGACGCTCTCGGATACGGCAGGTGTATTTCCCACCCAACTCCACCTCCGTCCCCACATGTATACGCCTCGAGGGTGAGACAAGAGCCTCCCACGCGCGGCCTGCGATTTCCCTGAGCAAGAGGATCTCGACGGCGCCCCCGGTCGGCTTCTTGTGCCCCTTGAGCCTCGCCTTTATGACCTTGGTGTCGTTGACCACCAGGAGATCGCCGGCATCGAGGAAACCGGTCAGGTCCCGGAACCGGGCGTGACCGATGGAGCCGGCGGACCTATCCAACACCATGAGCCTGGAATCTTCCCGCCGCTCGGCCGGCACATAGGCGACCAGATCCTTCGGAAGATCGTAGTCGAAATCATCTGTTCTTATCTCGGTCATATGCATAAGGATACTAGGGTCGGATAGCCGGATTCAAGTCAATGGTGGCAATCCCCATCAGGAATCTCCCCGGGCCAAAGCCCGGACTATTCATAAACCTCGTCGCGAGGTGACGGAGATGTCAGTGATGGCAAGGAAGACGAGTGAGTCGACCGTAGGCGTATCCGAAGCATACGTCGAGGATCGAAGAGCGAGGATGACGCCGCCGGCGCCGGCAGATACGGCGCCGCAGCAGAGGGCTTGTGAATAGTTCGGGCTAAAAGAGGCCCGACTGATCACCCGGAGGCCGGGAACCGCCGAAATGTTTGTGAGCGAGTTCGGTGATCTCTCGTCCCCTGGGGGTTCGCTGCAGGAAACCTTCCTGGACAAGATAGGGCTCGTACACTTCCTCAATGGTCTCGGCTTCTTCGCCTACGGCGGTAGCCAAGGTATTGATTCCCACCGGCCCACCACCGAATTTCTCCATTATGGTCATGAGTATCCGCTTGTCCATGTCGTCGAGCCCGCGCTTGTCCACCTCAAGGGCCTCGAGACCCACATCCGCTATGGCCTTGGTCACCTTACCTTCGCCCTTGACCTGGGCGAAATCCCGAATCCGCCTGAGCAACCTGTTGGCGATTCGCGGCGTGCATCTGCTTCGTCTGGCGATCTCCACTGCACCGTCCTCGTCGATACCCACACCCAGAATTGTCGCGGATCGTTCCACGATGAATTTGAGCTCGTCGGCGGTGTAAAATCCGATCCGGTTCACCACTCCGAACCTCGCCCGCATCGGCGAGGTGATCATGCCTGCCCGCGTGGTCGCCCCTATCAGGGTGAAATGATTCAGGTTGAGCTTTATCGACCGGGCGCTCGGGCCTTTGTCTATCATTATGTCCAACGTGAAGTCTTCCATCGCGGGATAGAGATACTCTTCCACCACATGGTTGAGCCTGTGGATTTCGTCGATGAAGAGCACCGAGCCTTCTCTCAGGTTGGTAAGCAGCCCGGCCAGATCGCCCGGCCTTTCGATCACAGGACCGGAGGTCGACATCATACCGACCGCCATCTCGTTTGCGATTATATTCGCCAGGGTGGTCTTACCCAATCCGGGCGGGCCATAGAAGAGAACGTGATCAAGAGCTTCACCACGCATCTTGGCTGCTTGGATGAAAACCTTGAGATTATCCTTGAGCCGCTGATGCCCCACGAACTCGT
>JALGWN010000155.1 GCA_025774115.1 bacterium | reverse complement strand
ACTCGTTTCCCGCGTGACAAATGCAACCTCAGCATCCGTGAGAATACTTGTTCTCTTACGAAGCTTCTTCGCCAAGGCCTTGATCTTCTTTGAGTCTCTCATAGCAATCTAACGGTGTGCATCAGATGCACGCAAAGTCGCGCGGCGTGGCAGGTGAATGCAGCTGTTAGGCCGCCTCCCTGTTCAAGACCCCAGTTCTCGGTCGAGCCGCTCTGCCAAAAACACCTTTATCAATGACTGATAAGGTACGTCTTTCTTATTTGCCAACAGCTTCAGCTCTGCAAGCATCAGCTCCGGCAACCGTAACGAAATAGTCTTCAAAGAAGGCTTTAAGCTGGGAAGTATTACTCTCCGTGCTCGTGACCAGTCAACATACTCGGTCGAGTCAGCAACTGCCCAGAATTCTCGCTCTTTGTCTTCTGATTTGTACCTTGGTATCTTCTTCTTCCTATTTGGACCCATCATACACCTTTCGTTCTCGGCGATTCATATCTCGGGCTGATATCACACGAATCTTGTTCAGGCGGACTGTAAAAACGACCAAAAGGCGGCGCCCAGAATCGGTCACACCTAGAGCATAGAACCTGTCTTCTGCTTCCGAATGCTCCTCATCCACTCCCGCTACCAGCGGACGATTGAAGAACACCTGCTCACATTCCGATGCTGAGACTCTATGTCTCTCCCAGTTCTTGAGAAGGTTACCCTCGTCCAAGTCAAACCCTCTCCAAGCAGTGAAATCATGCATATTAGCCATATACTAGGTATATCGGAGACATATACAGATGTCAATAGGTTTTTCTCTTACCGCCCTAACGGGGCTGCCTCATCCGCAGCCCCGTCATGCAAACCGCGTCTACGCCCACCTACGACCGTCGCAGGCAGAGGAAGAACGACTGCCCAATCTCCCGGCTCCCGGCCGCGGGTGATCTCAAAGCCCTGGCTCGTGCCCAGATGTTGATAGTGCTCCAGGCCCCGCCCGCGCTCATCCCACCGTACACCATAGCTCGTCTCGATTCGCGAGCCCGGAAGCTCTGCCGCCAAGGGAATCAGTACGTATTGCTGCTCTGCGTTACTCCGTGCCGGATAGGTCGCGTCCCAGACCCTAAACTCACCACCAGGCCTGAGCACCCGATACACTTCCCGGAAGATGGCCTCATGATCCTCTCGTGGCATGTAGCAGAAGGAGAAGAACGCCGTCGCCTGACCGAACGAGCCATCGAGGAAGCCCATCTTCCGGGCATCCATGACAATCTTAAGAGGCCCCTGTGGTGCTTCCTCAAGCTCCTCCCGCAGTCGATCGATCGCGACCACCGCCGAACCCTTGAGGATTCCGACGACGCCTTCGCCTCCACCACCGATGTCCAGCACCCAACCGACGCCTGGAAAGTCCTCGAGAGCAACCACGACCTTATCGAGAACCAGGGTGTTCTCCTCAGACAGGCGTCTGTGGTGATCCCTCATAGGCACTCCCTCCACTGGAACGTGCGTCACACCTCTTCGCCGGTCTGCCTAACGGTGTGGCTCATCGGACCGGCCAAGCCTGGACCCGATGGAGCCGCTTGTTAGCATTTGATTGTTCGGGGCCAACCCACTGGCAGGTCCAGCAACTCCCCCAAAGACTTGCCAGCCTTGTACATTCGGTGTCAGGCTTGCATATTTGCACTTTCACGAAAGTGCAAATATGCAAGCCTGACACCGAATTGGTTTCCCGAATTGGTTTCTGGGATGATCCCACGCGACTCTCACTGAGGCGTGCGGCCGGAGATCACTTCTTCGATGATCCTCAAGATGGCATCTGCGGAATCGTCCCAGTTAAAGCGCCGGGCGTGCGCTATGGCCTCCTCACTCAGGCTCTTACGGAGTTCCTCGTTTCCCAGCACTTCCTGCATCCTCCGAGCAAAGCCATCCACATCGCCGAAGGGTACGAGAAAGCCGGTCTTACCGTCCACCACTGCATCCCTTAGGCCCTGGACATCGCTTGCTATAACCGGGGTGCCGCAGGCATTGGCCTCGATGACGGTCACGCCCCAACCTTCTTTGCTGGAGGGATTCACAACCACATGGACGCGCTGGAGCATCTCGATCTTGGCTTCCTCGCTCACAAAGCCCATGAAGTCGACCCTGTCTGAGATACGCAGGCGCGCGGCCAGAGAGACCAGCGCGGGAAGATAGTCGCCTGAGCCTGCAAGCATGAGACGAGCACCCGGGATGCGCTCGAGCACGATCTTGAGGGCCTCAAGAAGATAGTCTATCTTCTTATAGCGCTTGATCCTTCCCACATAACCGATCAAGGGCTCGGCCGGTTTGGGCTCTTCCGAGGGCTTGTACACCGTGTGGTCCACGGCGTTATAGACAATATCGATCCCGGCTTCGGGTATCCCCTTTTCCACAAGCTCCTGCCTGGTGCTTTCGGAGACCACCACAAACCTGGTTCCCTTGTAGACCCGTGGGATCATGGCCTCGCTCATATGGACATAGAGGGCCAAGGGGAAAGGGGCCTCCAGGAATATGGTCTTGCCGAAAAGATGATGGGCAAGCGCAAGCAGGGGGCGCTTCACATAGAGCGGTGTATAGAAAGGGATCTTGTTGATGTCGTCGACTATGATATCGAAGGGGTGCTCCCGCGAAAGCCCCCGGATGGCTCCCGGGACATGGAAATTGAAGGTGAACTTCCCCCCTTTCCTTACAACCCTCACGCCTTCTATCTCTTCTTCGGGGAGTGCGTCCGGAAAGGTGGAGGCAAGCACGGTCACCGAGTGCCCCTTGGCCGCGATGCGCTTGGTTATTTCATGCAAGTGGACTTCCGCGCCGCCGGCTTCGGGGTTTTTGATATCCCGCCAGTTTATGAAGAGGATACGATACACGCCCTATTCACCCCATGAGAGCCTGTTGGCGAGTACTGCGGGTAGGCCGGCATCGGTTATGCGCTTCTTGGCCGCCTCCACATCGTATTCGGTCCTTTGTATGGTGATCTCGCTCCTATCGACGTCATAGACACACATGGCGGCCTTGGGATTGCCGTCGCGGGGCTGGCCGACGCTTCCAACGTTCACCAGATACCGGCGCCCTTCTCTCACAATCACGCGATCGGTGTTTACGATGAGGGTCTCCCTGTCCATGAGTTCATAGATCGTGGGCTGATGGGAGTGGCCTATAAAACAGACTTGCTCCTCGAAGGCGTCGAACTCCCCCAGGGCATGCTCGTGACTGAAGATATAGTTCCAGCGCTCCGGGTCCCGGGGTGTGGCGTGGACGACTCTGATATTATCGTCCACAACCTCCGTCAGGGGACGGCTGCCGAGAAAGTCAAGGGTGTCTTCGGCGAGCGCCTTCGCCGTCCAGAGAATCGCCTCACGGGCGTACATGTTGAAATAGGCTATGTCGGTCCGGCCGATCGCGCCGAAATCGTGATTGCCCGCAACCGTAACATCACAGATCTCCCGGGCGGTCTCCACGCACTCATTGGGCGATGCGCCGTAGCCTACAAGATCGCCCAGACAGAGGATCTTGTCGGGGGACATCTTTTCTATCTCCTTACGTACGGCTTCGAGAGCTTCCAGATTGCCATGTATGTCAGATATTATCACGTACTTCACGATTCAACCTCGCCACCTTGTCGAGAATACCGTTAACGAACCGCCCCGAGTTCTCCGTGGAGAACCGCTTGGCTATCTCTATCGCTTCATTGATGGCGACCTTCTCAGGGACCTCATCCATGAACATAAGTTCCACCGTTCCCAGCCTCAACACATTCCTGTCTATGGCCGCCATACGTGAAAGGCGCCAGTTCTCGGCCACCTCTGCAATGATCTTATCCGCCTCATCGCTATGGGCCATGGTCTTGTTGAGGAGCCTCATAGCGAAGTTCTGCGTCTCGGGACGTCTGCACTTTTTCATCACAAGCTCCCTGGCGCTCGTCTCATCCAGACCCCCCATCTCAATCTCGTAGAGGGTCTTCACCACGACTTCCCGGGCCTTGCGCTTAAGGCTGGCGAGTGATGATTTCGGTTTCATTTTCGCGCTTTCGGCTTGAGCTTACCGAAGAGATCGGCCATCTCAAGCGCCGACATCGCCGCATCCCAACCCTTGTTGCCGCTCTTGCCGCCGGAACGCTCCATGGCCTGTTCCAGCGAATCCGCCGTTATGACACCGAATATGGCGGGCACACCCGTATCCTGGGCGAGCCGGGCGACCCCTTTGGCAACCTCCGATGCTATGTAATCGAAATGGGGTGTGGCGCCACGGACAAGAGCCCCCAGACAGATCACGGCATCGTACTTGCCCATCGCAGCCACCTTCTGGGCTGCGACCGGGATCTCGAAGGATCCGGGCACCCAGGCCACGTCTATCCGGCTGTCTTCCGTATTGTGCCGTCTCAGGCAATCCAGAGCGCCTTCAAGGAGACGAAGCGATATCGCCTCATTGAACCTGCCAACCACGATGGCGAAGGTCTTCTTTCGCCCGTCCAGTAAGCCTTCAAAGGTCTTGTGCATCTCGGCCTCCTATCCCGGTCATCATACCTCCTCCAGAAGATGACCCAACTTGACTCGTTTCGTCCTGAGGTACTTCTCATTCAGAGGATTGGGAGGTACCTCTATGGGGATCCGCTCAGCAACCTCGAGCCCAAAGGCCTCGAGTCCCACTATCTTCCTGGGGTTATTGGTAAGCAGCCTTACTCTCGTAAGCCCCAGGTCGGCCAGGATCTGGGCGCCGATGCCGTAATCCCTGGGATCGGCACTGAATCCGAGTTCCTCATTGGCTTCGACCGTATCCTTGCCGGTATCCTGAAGGGCATAGGCCCTGATCTTATTGGCAAGACCGATGTTCCGGCCTTCCTGACGCATGTAAAGGAATACGCCGGTCCCCTCCTTCTCAATCATCTCGAGCGCCTTGCCCAGCTGCTCACCGCAATCGCACCTCAGCGAGCCCAGTATGTCACCTGTAAGACACTGGGAATGGACCCTCACCATGGGGGGCTGCCCGGTCTTGGCAGGCTCACCCTTCACAAGGGCGATATGGTGCTCCCCGGTTATCGTACTCTCATAGAGATAGAGATTGAACGTACCATACTTGCTGGGGAGCGGGGTCTCCACCACTCGCGTCACAAGCACTTCGCGCCGGTGCCGATACTGGATGAGATCGGCTATGGTTATTATCTTAAGATCAAACTCCTCGGCCATCTCCATGAGCCGGGGCACTCTGGCCATCGTGCCGTCTTCGTCCATGATCTCACAGAGCACGCCCGCCGGATAGAGCCCGGCCTGTCGGGCAAGATCGACCACCGCTTCGGTGTGGCCGGCCCGTCTCAGGACACCACCCGCCATCGCCCTCAGGGGGAAGATATGGCCGGGGCGCGCCAGATCGGTGGGCTTGGCCTTGGGATCTATGAGGACCTCTATGGTGGCCGCCCTGTCGTGGGCGGAGCTCCCGGTAGTGGTATTATGCTTGCCGTCGACCGAGATGGTAAAAGGTGTACCCAGTCTGGCTGTATTGTCCGACACCATGGGACCCAGACCCAGCTCGTCCAGCCTCTCCCCCATCATGGGGGCACAGATGAGTCCCCTCCCATACTTGGCCATGAAGTTCACGGCTTCGGGGGTGACCTTATCGGCGGCCAGGATAAAGTCGCCCTCGTTCTCCCGATCCGCATCATCAACCACGATGACCATCTTGCCCTGCTTTATGTCTTCGATGGCCTCCTCAACCGAATCGAACCCTCTCACTTCTGCCCACCTCCATGCTTACTGACTCCAAGGGTCACATACTTGGCGATCTGATCGGCCTCGACGTTAACGCGACTGCCCGATCGCCATCCCTTTATTATGGTTGTATCGAGTGTGTATGGTATCACGGTGACCTCCACGATGCTTCCCCGTACGGCCTTTACGGTAAGACTCACACCGTCCAGACATATGGAGCCCTTGTCACATATATAGGCCCTGAGGTTGTCCGGGACCTGCAGTGTGAAATCGATATTGCGATAGCCTGTGGTGCGGCGGCTTCTCACTACGGCCGTGGCATCTATATGACCGGATACGAGATGGCCGGATACCCTCTCTCCGAGCCTGAGCGCGGGCTCAAGATTGACAGGCGAGCCGCGGCCCAGGAGCGAGAGGTTGGTGGTCCTTAAGGTCTGGGCAACCGAATCGAAGGCGAAGGTATCACGGCCGGTTGCGGTCACGGTCTGGCATGCGCCGTTTACCGAAACACTGTCGCCGGCCTTAAGATCGGGGGCCAGGGCCGGCGCCTTTACATGAAAGGTCACAGTGCCGCCATGCTTTACGATCCCGTCGACCTTGCCTATCTCTCGAACGATTCCACTGAACACGATTCTAGCCTCCGGAACGCCGCCTGGGGTAAAGTACCATCATGGTGTCCTCCCCCACCCTGCACAGCCCGTCCAGCCTGAAACCATAACAGGTCTTAAGATGCTTTACATCAAGTTTGGAGAAAGTGCCGAGACCGTTTACATCCCCTAAGATCTTGGGTGCTATGAAGGCCACAACCCCTCCTTTGCCTCAGCAACGCTTCTCACCCGGACACCTTTGGCCTCAAGCCTTGCGGCCTTCTTACCTTGAGGCTTGGCGCAGTAAATTATGGTTGCGTGGCGCTCTGCGGTCTCCACAACCCGGCGCTTGAGCGGGGTCGAGAGATTGGTATCAAGAACGCACCGGTAGTAGGCTTTCCTCCGGGGTATGGGCAGGAGCCCCGGGTCATCCTTTATGACGGTGTTTACCCCCACCATGATCGCCTGGGCTTCCCCGCGCATGCGCTTGGCGAGGCTTCGTGACCGGGTGCCGGTCACCCACCTGGCGTCCCCCTTGCGGGTAGCGATCTTGCCGTCCAGGGTCTGAGCCACTTTGAGGGTCACGAAGGGCTTGCCGGTTTTCATGAACTTGAAGTAGGCCTCATTGAGTTTCGCGGCCTCCCGCTTTTCCAGTCCCACCACAACCTCGATGCCCGCGCGTCTCAAGGCCCTTATGCCTCTTCCCCTGACCAGACGATTGGGGTCGATACAGGGGATGAAGACGCGTTTGATGCCGCTACGGATTATGGCTTCCGTACAGGGTGGCGTCCTCCCCCAATGGGAGCATGGCTCAAGGGTCACATAGAGATCGGCGCCCCTGGATTGCTTGCCCGCGTCAGCCAAGGCCTCTACCTCGGCATGAGGCTTGCCCCAACGGCTGTGGAAACCCCGGCCTACGATGCGTTCACCGCGGGCCACCACTGCGCCGACGGCCGGATTGGGAAAAGTCTTTCCCTTACCCTTTTCGGCCTCGGCCAGGGCATCGCACATGAGCATCCGCTGCCGCTCGCCGGCTTCGAGATGCTGCTTTCGCTTCCTCATAACCCACATCCCAGATACAAAAAACCCGAGTTGAACCCTCGGGTTGGCAGCAGATCAAGCCTGAACCTTCTCCCTTCCGGACTATACCGTCGGCTCCGGATTTACACCGGATCTGCAGCAACAGCTGCTCGCGGGCTTTAACCGCCGGTGGGGAGTCTCACCCCGCCCCGAAGGCCCTATTCTTTCCGACCGAACCTAACACATGCCCACATCTATGTCAACCTGCTTGCGTGCTTTGCCTCTCTCCAAGTGCATTAAGGCTTGCAAAAGGTGACCAAACTGTGTAACAATCCCCAAGATCCGTGGGGACATTGGAGTTGGCAGGTCTCCCCGGACAGGAGAGGTGTTGTGCGCCGCTTTCACGGTATGTGGTTGAAAGGAGGTTCATTGTGAATCGTAAGACGGTTAAAGCATCTTTGTTTGTTGCAGTTCTTGGTTTGGCTGTGCTCCTATCCAGTACGATGCCGGCCCTCTGCGGGGGCTGGATCTTCGGGGTACGGCCCGGAAGCACCGTCGAGTCGGCATTTTTCGGTGCCGATATGGGCACTGTCACACCGATCGTGGGTCTCGATTTCCTGGGAGTCTCGGTGAGCGTTGAGGATG
>JALGWN010000035.1 GCA_025774115.1 bacterium | reverse complement strand
CCCCCAATCCAATAGTAGGCCCTGCCCCTAGGGTCGGTTTTCTTCACAACGGCGTCGCGGTAGACCCGCTTCCCTAGCTTTGTAACCTTGACCCCTTTTATCTCCTCGGGGGGTATCGACGGCACATTCACGTTGAGCAAAGTCCCTTCAGGCAGGCCGCGCTCGAGAACACTTCTGGCGATCGTGGTCGCAAACTGCTCGCCGGCGTCAAACCTGCACTTCCGAGCAAGGTTCCCTCGAAGGCCGCGGCCACGGTTCCCGAATAGGTCACATCGTCCCCGAGGTTGGGCCCGTGGTTCATGCCCGCGACAAGGAGACTCGGCCGCTCCGTGAGAAGCCCTCTCATCGCAAGCAGCACGCAGTCGGTGGGAGTACCGTCAACCGCGAAGACATCCTTCTCCACAGGGTTGATCCTCAGGGGGTTGGAAAGCGTGAGGGCATGGCTTGCACCGCTCTGCTGGCGCTCCGGCGCCACGACCACCACTCTCCCCAGCGACGACACCGCCCGCCTCAGTCTCTTGAGCCCCTCCGCCCGGACACCGTCATCGTTGGTCAGGAGAATTAAGGTCTCTTCAGGTTCGGTCTTTGCCAATTCGCTCCCACCTCCAGAACAGGCTCTTAAAGATCAGGCCAAGGAAAAGGAATGGTTGCTTGAATGGACGTATGTAGCTGGTCTCATCTCCGTAGAGGGTCGAGATCGGCGCCGCTTCGATACTGTAACCTGCGATGGCGGCCTTGATCAGGATCTCGCTTTCCGCTCCATAGCCGTGGCTTTCCGTCTCGACATTGTCGATAACACTTCTCGCAATCAGTCTGTAGCCCGACTGCGAGTCCGGTATATACTGGCCGGCCGATAAGGAGACCAGCCATGAGCTCACGGTATTGGTGAGGATCCTCAAGAGAGGCATATTCCCTATCTGGCGCTTGCGGGTACCGATCACGATGTCCGCACGCTTGTTGAGCCAGGCCTCGATCAGATTGGGTATCTCAAGCGGTGAATGCTGACCGTCTGCGTCCAGGGTTATGACTGCCTTGAAATCCCGGTTGAGGAATTCCACATACCCGGTCCGAAGCGCCTCCCCCTTGCCTTTATTGTGTTCGTGTCTGATGACATGGGCCTTGCCGATCTCCGCAACTGCGGCGGTCTTATCGGTCGAGCCGTCATCTATGACCAGGGTCGTCAGATGCGGGCTCGCCTCTGTTACCTGCTCAAGAACTCTGCCCAGGGTTCGGGCGGCGTTATAGGCGGGGATCACAACAAGGGTGGACCTATATGCATAGTCCAGCATGGTAAACGTACTGGACGGTCTTGACGACTTGCGTTGTCTCACTTTCCCTGTCCCCGACATCGATTGCTGTACCTATACTTGTTCAGGGTGATCCCCATCTGCGGTCGACCCTCTCAAAAAAATACCACTGTTCCGGATGTTTCTCTACACCTTTCTCAAAGATCTGAAGACAAGCCTGCACAATTTCTTCCGGTGTCTTGCGATTATGCATGGGGTCATAAACGGTCTCCTCCAGCGTCAGACCGTATTTCCCATCTGCCTGCCTTACACACAAGCCCGCTATTACGGGGATCTTCATCGATACGGCGAGGCCGGCATAGGCTGAGGGGACGCTCACTGTTACACCCAGAAACCGGGCATCCGTTCCCTGGCCGGAGTAGTCCCTGTCCCCCACGATTCCGACCGATGCCCCACGGAGCACTCTCATAATGGACCGTGCCGCCCCCGTGACGGACATAGTCTTGAGACCTTTGGCCTCCCTATGCTTCCTGAAGAGCCTGGCCACGCGTTGGTCGGGATGGTCGTAGACAACCACATGCAGGTCGATTCCCAGCATGGCAAGGGTTGCAGCCGCGAGCTCCCAATTGCCCAAGTGGGCTGTGACCAGAATGGTGGGTTTGCCCGCCATCTTCCGCCTGAGTCCGCCGAAGCTGTCCAGATCTACAAGGTCCTGTAGGTTCTCGGCACTGAGCCGGGGGAAATAGAGGAACTCGGTGACCACGCGGGCGAAGTTGCGCATCGCCCTCCGTGTATGCTCCGCTGCGGCGCGTCCGGTGGCCGGACCTTTGGGCAGAAGCCGCAGGTTATATGCCACGCTGTCCCTGATGCGGGGGCTTGAAAGATACCAGATGTCCGCCACCCGCTCGGCTATCCAGCAAGCCATCCGGATGGGCATGACGCGAGCCACGATCCGTGCTATTAGGTATCCGCAATAAAGCAATCCGTGCTTACCTCCAAGCCGCGCCCTCTCCGGCGGCCAACTGCGGCCGACCCCTCACCGTCATCCCTTCAAGGCTCCGCGGGTCACATCCTGGATCACATACTTCTGGAAGAAAACCGCCAGTATTACAAGCGGAAGACTTGCTATGGTCGATGCCGCCATTATATATCCCCAAGGTATCTGGCCGTGCAGGCCCTCAAATAGAGCAATACCCACGGGGATAGTCCTTGCCGATTGATCTGTTGTGAGCATCAGGGCGAACAGGAACTCGTTAGATGCCGCGATGAACACGAGTAGGGCGGCCGAGAGAAGCCCGGGGACGGCAACCGGCAGGATTATGCGCCGGAATATGAGAAACCTGCCTGCCCCGTCCGCAAGGGCTGCATCGTCCAGGTCCTTCGGGATCTGCATCATGTAACTCAGGAGAATCCAGAAGCCGAGTGGTATCGTCCAGGCGATGTATGGAAATACCAGCGCCGCATAAGTGTTCATAAGACCCGTCGATCTCATCAGTTTATAAAGATATCCTATGAGGCTTATCTGGGGAAACATGGAAAAAGCCAGAATCGCCAGGGAGAGGATCAGGCGTCCCCTGAATTCCAGCCGCGACACGGCATAGGCGCCGAGGGCTGCAACAATGGCGCAAGCCGCCGCCACCATCCCGCTGACGGCGAGGCTGTTTCTCAAGTATTCCAGAAAGTGCAGGGACTTAACGGTGAGCACATCCACATAGTTCCCCAGGGTCGCAGCGAAATCCACGCCGCTACTGAGGAAGTCGGGATTGCGGCTCAGCGATACCGTGATCATCCAGACAAATGGAGCGATACAGAACGCCAACATGAATGTGATGCCCAGAACCAGCAGCATCTTCTTGAGCGTTTCTTCTCTCATCTTAAGTCCCTGCCGAAACCCCCGACTCTGAGGTAGAATACCGACAGCAGAAATGCCAGCATGAACAAGACGACGGCTACCGCAGATCCATAGCCGAAATCCCCCTCGTTAAAATACTTGTAGCCATACAGCGAAAGCGACGTGGTCGACCCGCCTGGTCCCCCGTCGGTCACCACGTAGATAAGGTCCAGTATTCTTATGGTATCGATACTCCTGAAGATCAAGGCAACGGCCAAGACCGGTCTCAGCATGGGCAGCGTTATCCTGAAGAAACGCTGGAAAAGACCCGTCCCGTCCACTTTGGCCTGCTCGTAAATCTCCTCCGGTATGGTCTGAAGACCGGCGAGCAGGATTATGGCCACAAATGGAGTGGTTTTCCACACGTCGGCCATAACCAGGGCGAAAAACGCGCTCACCGGGCTCCCCAGCCAGTTCACAGGTTCACCGGATATGTGGAGCAGGCCGACGATGTAGTTGCCGAGACCGTAGCCGTAATTGTAGATCAGCTCCCAGGTGCGTGCGGCCACGATTGTCGGGACCGCCCAGGGTATGAGGACCGTGGCGCGCAAGGCGTTCCGGTAACGGAGGCGCTCGTTCAGTATCAGGGCGAACGCCGTGCCCAGCGCCATCTCAATGGGAATTGTGGTCGCCACAAAGAGGAGTGTGAATCTCAGCGATTGCCAGAAATTAGTGTCGGTGAAGAGCCGCTTGTAATTGGAGAGAAAAGCGAACCTGGTGGGGAGATAGGTTACGTCGCGAAACAGGCTCGTCCAGAAGGTCCCAAGGACCGGCACTACGATGAAGAGCACGATAACTGCAACGAGCGGGAGCACAAAGAGGTATGCTATCCGTTCTTGCCGCCTGCCGCTGAGTGCTCTGAGTTTCACCACTCCCCTGCTCGATTATATTCCGCCGTCTTAGTGCCGGCCATACCTCTCGGCAATCTCGAGAGCCTCTTGCTGGGCTTCGTCCAGCGCTTGGCGCGGCTCGATGCTGCCTGCGAGGGCTGCATTCACTTTCTGCTGAAGCGCTCTCGAGAGAAGGCTGTAGTAGGGTACGTTAGGTCTCGCCGTCGCGTTCTCGAAGACCGCCTTGAGATCTATCAGATGCGGGGCCTGCTCCGCTATCTCCTCGGAATCATAGAGGTCTCTTCGCGCCGGATTCCAGCCGAGACGAAGCGTAAAGCCCAGTTGGGCCTCGCGCGACACCATGAACTTCACAAGCTCCCAGGCGGCGTTCTTGGTGTTGCTGGACTTGGAGATGCCCACATGCCACCCGCCGAGCGCGGCCGCGTGGCGGTTTCCCTCGAACCGGGGAAGCAGACCTATCCCGACCTTCCCTCTTACCGGCGAATCCTCGGCCTGATGGAGCCCCCATGCATATGGCCAGTTACGCTCGAAAAGGGCATTCCCGCCCTGGAAGGTGCTTCGCACCTCCTCTTCTTTCATCTCCGTATATGTGTTGGGCGGTGATATGGCATGGTCGGAAATAAGATCCCGCATGAACCGGAGTGCGTGCACGTTCTCGTCACGGTTGAGGACGAGGTCCCCGTTTGCATCCACCAGCAATCCCCCGTTGGAAACGGCGTACTCGAGGAATGTGCAAACCAGCCCTTCGTATTGAGCACCCTGCCAGAGGAAACCCCAGAACCCGGGATTGCGCTTGCGCTCGCCGGCCTGGACTTCGAGTGACATCTCAAGGAGTTCCGCCCACGTATCGGGAGGCCGGTCATAGCCGTATTCGGTCAAGAGATCGCTCCTGAAATAAAGAAGGCCGGCATCTATGTACACAGGCATTGCCACGGTCCTGCCGGCATACTTGTCTGCTAAATCGATGATATCGCCGAAGAAGGGGGCCAGGTCGAAGCCGTCGCGCTCTATGAAGGCATCCAGAGGCTCGAGCCAGTCTGAGGCGGCAAACTGGCCTATCCAGATAATATCCATCAGGAAAACGTCCGGATCGCTCTCCCCTGCCTTGAGCGGGATCAGAAGGCTCTGCCTGCGCTGGTCGGTATCGGCAGGCTGACGCATCAGCTCCACGGGTATTCCGGTAGTGGCGCTGAATTCCGTTATAATCTCCTCCCAATAATCCAGCTCCGCAGGGGCTCCCCCCAGCATGAGCGTGACCTCTTCCTCTTGCCGGGCGCACGACAGCGTGAGCACGAGTGCGGTCAACACCACTACGGATACCACACCGATCAATAGTCTCATGCTACAATCCTCCTTGGCAGGTTGAGCCCGGATCATTCACAAGCCCTCCGGGGTAGGAAGAGACCGATCAGGAATGGACAGAGGATAGTGATGGTCGGGGCGACTGGATTCGAACCAGCGACCACTGGCCCCCCATGCCAGTGCGCTACCAGGCTGCGCCACGCCCCGACCATATAGTATCGCCCATAAGGTAGCATAGCACCGACGGGGCTTCAAGCACAAATTACGAGCGCTCCAGGATCTTCTTCATCTCCAGAAGGTCTTTCCTGAGCGCCTGGATCACCTCGGCCCTCTTCCTCGAACCCTTCCCCGCGGGATTGGTCTTGGATTGGAGAAGCTTCTTCTTGGCGCCGGCTATGGTGTAGCCTTCGTCGTAGAGAAGCGTCTTGATGACCTGGATGAGCTCGATATCCCCCGACCTGTAGGTGCGGTTGCCTGCGCGGTTCTTCTTGGGTCTCAGAGCTTTGAACTCGGTTTCCCAGTACCGCAGGACATGAGGCTTCACGTTTGTAAGCTCAGCCACCTCCGTTATGGAGTAGTAGAGCTTCGTTGCTGTCTTCTTTCTCATCCTGTGCTCCTGGCTTACCACCAGATCTCCGGTTTCGGACTTCTCACCATTAGGTCCCTGATAGCTTCTTTTGCCGGTTTGTCGTTGAAGAGTATCTCGTACACCTGCTGTCCTATGGGTGTTTCGACCCCGAACCTCTGCGATAGCCCCATAGCACTCCGTGTGGTCCGCACACCCTCGGCTACCATCACCATGCCCGAGAGCACTTCCTTGAGAGCTCTCCCCTTTCCTATCTCTTCCCCGACATATCGATTTCGACTATGGCGGGAGATGCACGTAGTTATCAGATCGCCGAGCCCTGCAAGCCCGGAGAAAGTCTCCTGCCTTGCCCCCATTGCCACCCCGAGGCGGGTCATCTCCGCCAGGCCTCGGGTGAGCAACGCCCCCTTTGTGTTGTCACCATAGCCGAGGCCGTCACACATACCTGCGGCTATGGCTATGATATTCTTCAGGGAGACACCCGTCTCCACCCCTACGACGTCGGTATTGGTATAAACCCTGAAGGTGGGGGTTATGAAGATTTCCTGAACGGTCTCGGCGGTCTGCGGGTCGCTTGAGGCTGAGACCACGGTGGTGGGAAGGCCTCGGCTTACCTCCTCGGCGTGACTGGGTCCTACGAGCACCGATATGCGGTCTGGGGGAATCCCGGTTTCTTCCTCGACAACCTCCGACATGCGTTTCAAGGTTTTCTCTTCTATTCCCTTGGTGGCGATGACGGCGGTCTCGCTGCCTTTAAGATGAGGGGCCGCCTCTTGGGCGCTGGCTCTGAGGCCGTGGGAGGGGACTACGAAAACCACTGTGTCACTGCCCCTGAGGGCTCCATCCATATCGGCGGTGATCTCTATGCTCTCGGGTATCGGGATGCCGGGAAGCATCTGTTTGTTCTCGCGGTCTTGCCTGAGGGCTTCGGCCCGTTCCGGAAAGAGCTCCCAAACGGTTACCCCGTGCCCTTTGGCCTCGAGCAAGACCGCCAGGGCCGTACCCCAGCTGCCGCCCCCGAGCACTGTAATGCTGTGACGTTCAGCCGACATGTTCGCCTCTCGTCCTGCCGATACGGTTCTCGGTTCCGTCCATGAGACGCTTGATGTTGGATCTGTGGCGAATAATCACGATCATCGCTACCAGGAGCGCCAGATAGAAGACCGGATCCCTCACGAAGGTCTCCCGCCCCAGGATAGCGATAAGGGCCGGAAGGCAGATCGCACCGGTTATGGAACCGAGCGAGACGTATCTGAATCGGGCGAAGAGCGCCCCCCAAATGCCTAGGCATACGACGGTGACAAGCGGTGTGAGTCCAAGAAACACTCCGACGGAGGTCGCCACACCTTTGCCGCCGCGAAACCTCATGTAGATGCCGGCCACGCTTCCTGCAATGACGCTGATCCCGCAGGTGAATCTGACCCACTCCATACCCATGATACCCATGTCGACCGCCCAAAGCAGTGGAAGCACGCGGGTAGCCACCAGACCCTTTGCCAGGTCCAGCACAAAGACGAGAATCGCGAGCCTGAAATTGAAGGCCCGATAGACATTGGTTGCGCCGAAGTTGCCGCTGCCGATGGTCCTCAGGTCTACTCCCTTGGCTTTGCCCACGACAAAGCCGATCGGAATCGACCCTATGAGATAGGCCACAAGTGCTAGCCCGACGATCTCCAACATGTTACTGGCTTTTCCTCACTCTTATTCTTACAGGCGTACCCTGGAACGGATAGAGCACCCGTATCTTCTTCTCCAGAAATCTCTTGTAGGCGTCTCCGATGAGATCCGGATCGTTGACAAAGAGGGTGAATGTCGGCGGTCTGGTCGCCGTCTGCGCCGCGTAGTAGATCTTGGGAAAGCGCCGGCCCTTCCCCTCGGGTGGTCTTCGTTGGATCTGGGCCTCGATGCCCCGGTTTAAAACCCCTGTGGGCAGCCGTGTGTCCCAGCTGGCATAGACCTGGAAACACATATCCAGAAGCCCATCGACTCCCTCTCCGCTCAGACATGACGTGAAGACCGCCGGAAGATAGGTCTGGTGCCGAAACCGCTGCTTAACCCGTTTGAGGTAGTCCTGTCTCTCCGCATCATCATGAAGATCCCACTTGTTCCAGGCAATCACCATGGCCTTCCCCGAGCGTTCCACATAGGCTGCGATAGTGAGGTCCTGCTTGGTGAGCCCGCTGTCCGAATCCAGCATGAGCACGGTCACCTCGGACCGGTCCACCGCCTTTATCGATCTTATGTTGGCATACTTCTCCAGATCCGTATCGGTCTTGGATTTCTTCCGCAAGCCCGCCGTGTCCACAAGCTTGACGGTCCCGTATTTCGTGTTGACGAACGTATCAACGGCATCCCGTGTCGTGCCCGGTACATGATCGACGATCATGGTCTCCTCGCCGGTCAGCCTGTTAACAAGCGATGACTTGCCGACATTGGGCTTTCCCACCACCGCTATTGCTGTAACGTGTTCTTCTTCCGTAGCCACCGACGGGAGAAAGCCCGTTATGGCATCTAGAAGCTCCCCCATGTTACTTCCGTGCTCGGCGGATATCTCTATGAAATCCCCCAGGCCCAGCTCATAGAACTCCGGGGCCTGAGCGCGACCCTTCTTGGCGTCGGTCTTGTTCACGACAAGCAGGCGCGGTTTGCCCGTCTTGCGTACGACGTCCGCAACCTCGCTGTCCAGAGGCGTTATGCCGGTCTGTCCGTCCACCACGAATACCACGACGGCCGCCTCCTCGATTGCGACCTGCACCTGTTTTCTCACCAGCGTCTCTATGGTATCGGCCGACCTCGGGACCAGGCCACCGGTATCGACAACAAAGAAGCGCTTGCCGGCCCAATGGGTCTCGCGGTAGTTGCGGTCGCGTGTGACCCCGGGCTCGTTATCCACAATGGCAATCCGTCCCCTGACCAGCCGGTTGAAGAGGGTCGATTTACCGACGTTCGGCCTCCCTACGATCGCAACTATGGGCAGGTCTCTGAACCGGGGCTGCCCGGAATTCTGTGGTTCGCCTACGGGAGGCTGCAATTCGCTACTCCGCTCTGCATGCATGGCTGATTCTCTTAAGAGTCTCCTTGAAGTCATAGTCGGCAACGATTACCGGTATCCCGATTGCGGCGGTCATCTCCCCGATCGACAGGCCGTCCAACGTGAGCCCGTCCGGGTTCACAATACCGGGCGGGAGAACGATCAAGTCGGCGTCCCCGATGCCGGACACCCCGTCAAGCATATCCTTACCGCAAAGCAGTCCGCTCACCGTTACCGAGGGACCGAACAGCCGGTTTACAACCACCACTGTATCGACCCTCACTCCCCGCCGGGCCACTGTGGCGGCCACATTCTCGACATACGGTGCGGCCAGCACACCGGTCACCAGCACCAGGTGCTTGCTCCCGAGATTTCGGGGCACGCGTAACCGGCGCGAGGATTCAAGCAACGTCCTTACGAGTCCCACTCCATTGTCTATCTGTGGGTAATCATCGTAATAGGGTTCTTCAGGAATTGGCCTGCCGGCAAGCAGGAGGAGCTCGTCGCCGGCATAGACCATTCCTCTCCCGCTGAGTTGCCTCATCTTCTTGTGGGCCCGTTCTATGGAGCACAGGGCGTCTCGGGCCAGGTCGGAGGTGACCGCTTCAAGCGCAGGCAGCCGGTCGCGGTGAGCCGTGAGCCCCACCGGCACGACACTGACGGACAGTATGTATTCGCGGCGGCTGCAAAGATCGTCCAGGGTATGCTCCAGCACCGTGCAGTCGTTATGGCCCGGTACGAGTACTATCTGGGTGTGAAACTTTATGCCCGCCGAGCCGAGGCGGTCGAGAATGTCCAACACGGGCTCCGCGCCCTCCCGCCCGAGGAGTCCGGCTCTGGCCTCCGGATCTGTAGCATGTACCGATATGTACAGGGGTGACAGATGCATATCCACGATGCGTTCTTCGGTGCCGGCATCGATGTTGGTGAGTGTAAGGTAATTCCCATGCAGAAAGGACAAGCGATAATCTTCGTCCTTCACATAGAGGCCCTTCCTGAGGCCCGGAGGCATCTGGTCCACGAAACAGAAGATACACTTGTTGCTGCAAACCAACGGTCTGCCCGGGAGTATTTCAAGCCCGAGATCCTCACCGTGCCGCCGCCGGAGCGACAGCAGGATGGTCTCTCCCCTGCGATCTATACCAAGATGCAGCTCGGGCTCAAAGGACGCCTCATAGAGGTCCAGTATGTCCCGGACAGGTCTGTGGTTGGCATAGAGTATACAGTCGCCGGCCTTTATGCCGGCTCTGGCGGCAGGTGTATCGGGCCCGACACATGCGACCTTCACACTGCGGGAAGCCTCCGGGCAGGCTGTCTCTCCGTCAACCAAAGGCGCCCCCATTGACTACCCCCAAGGCTAAAACTGGAGCGGGCAACGGGATTCGAACCCGCGACCCTCAGCTTGGGAAGCTGATACTCTACCACTGAGTTATGCCCGCCCCAAGAACGAACAAATCAGCGGACGATTCGGTTCCGCTAACTTCTGATACCGTAACAGGGTGCAATAATCACGTCAAGCAAAATCTCACATTGGTCCGAGCTGCTTGCGCATGAGAAAGGGCTGGTGGGCGGCAAGCGGGCCCCTGGAAGGGGGTTTCCGACCGGTTACCGACGCTCCCATCGCCCGGTAAAAGCCGACCGCACTGGGGGCCGCCCCCAGCGTGAGATGGTCGTAACCGTCTTGTCTTATAATGGCTTCCGCAGCCCTGAAGAGGGCCGCCCCGATCCCCCGGCCGTGGTATGGAGGGTCTACATAGAGCTTGGCGACCTGGCTCCCGTTGACTGTGACCATCCCTACGATTCGCTGCTCGACCTCGGCGACCAGAAAAGTCTGGCAGGCCGATTCCCTCTGAATGGATTCCAGCGATCCCCTTTCCGAAAGCAGGAATTCGACCGCTTCCGGCGGTAGACCTTCGATTCGGCCCAGCAGCCGGTAGCACGCACACAAGACGCGGCAGACCTCCGGCTGGTCGCATTCACCCATGGGTCGAATCTTCATCGCCTCGCTCCTTCAGGATCGATTGTTGCTTGCCGGCAGCATCGCTCCATTTGCCGGGTGCGCTCCTCCACTGCATGCCGAAAAGCGGCCGTTTGGGTTACATCTTATAGGTGAGGCCGAAGGGTTTCGAAATCGAAGTCGACGTACGGGATGCCCCGCTCGATCTTGGATTTCCGTTTATCCATGAAACGTGCGCACCACGGGTCCTCGAGGTTTTCAACATCGAAGCTTCGGTGGATGACGGCATAGAGGTCTATCTCCCGCATCTTGAGAAAGCACGGCACTTCCTTGAGCCACCTGGGATCGAGCCGGTTCCTTTGCCTGTAACCCTTTAGGAAATGGGTCATGAACTCCTCTATGAACGTCCGCACGTCTTCCCTGCCCGTCACCATATAGAAAAGCACAATGGCGATATCGTAGATGAACCAGCCGTATGAGCAGTCGTCGAAATCGAAGAGTGTGATCCGCCCCTCTTCATCCACCAGGAAGTTCGATCCATGGGCATCGAAATGAATGAGACCGTAAGCATCCCTGTCTCTGGGCAGGGTCTTGAGATAATCGATGAGATTGCGGTACTTATCTACCACAGATGTCTCCCCCGCCGGGAGATTTTTCTCTATGTCCTGGATGGCAGGATCGTCCCATTCCGGACGCTTCCATGCCGGGTCCGAGGGCAGGTAGTCCTTGGTCAGGGCGTGCATCCGGCCAAGGACTTCGCCGTATGTTTCAAAGAGCGTGGGAGTCCATCCGGCTTCGCGAGGCGGTCTGCCTGCAGCTCTTACGAAGGTCGTGGCAAGAAAGTGCTCACCATGGCCGTCATCGAAGGCTTCCACCAGGTTTCCACCTTGCGAGGGGACCGCACGGGCGACCGACGCACCCCGCTCGGCCAGATAGTTCATCCAGTCGACTTCCCCGCGAATCAGGGCTTCATTCCTTCGCCCACTGTGCCCGATACGGAGGATAAACTCCTGTGAGTCGCGGCTGAACTCATAGATGAAACTCTCGAAGCCATCCAGCTCGCTGATCCGGTCGCGGGATATGCCGTAGCGGTGCATTGCCTCTTCCAGGATGGCAACGCTGTATCTTGCCTTTATCCTCTTCTCCAAACCGGCGTAGGTCCTTCCCTGTGGCTTGCCCCCCGGGCTCTGATGAATCTTGCGGCCGCGTGGCCTGCTTCTCCTAATCTGCTTAACACCTGAGCGGCCCTTAGGCAAGATCTGCAAGCATCTCTATTATTTCGTGCTTCCGCATTCCGCCTTCGATGCCGGCTTTATCCAGGAGGTAGATCGCGATCTCCTCATTGCTTAAGCCTGCCGTCTCCTTGAGCCCGGTAGCGATGGTCTTTAAATAGGCAGGCGACGGGGCCACGGTATGCTCCGGGCGGCGCCCGTGGCTTACCGTCAGGATGGGGATGCCGTCTGCTTCACCGAGAGCGATCTCCTTATCATACCAAGTGAGTCCCTCCTGTTTTCTCACGTCCTCATACTGCTCTCCGGTTATCCTCCACATTCGGCAAATCGTCTCAGCGCTCTGATCACTTTCGGTCTCTATGAACGCAACCCCTCCGGGGCCCCAGTTTTTCGTACCGGTGCCTCCCTCCGGCAGTGCGAAGTAGAGCCTGTGCTTCACGGTCAGGATCCTGTCTTCCGTGGGCGGAGTAGTGTCTTTCGAGCCCCTATGGTCTCTCCGCCCAAGCGCCGGCCTCCCTCCGAGTATGTAACACAGGAAGCGCTGCCGGTTCAGATTGGAACCGTACCCCGCGTACCATACCTGCTCGGCCGGCAGCTTCTCGATGCACTCCAGCGGCACCCATCCCTGCGCGCCACGTGAATTCTCCGCCCAGGCCCAGCCGCTTTCCGTTTCGTGGACAACCAGCATTTCGCCCTTGCAGACTGTGAGTTCCAGGGAGGTATAATCCCTTCTCATCTTGCAGGTGTCACCCTCAATGGCAACCCAGTTCTCCGGCACCCATCCCGTGTGGCCACGGCGGTCGGCACACCAGACCCAGCCCTGCCACTCGGTCGGCCGCCTTTCAAACCCGAGCAGATCCCCCGCCCTGACACGCAGAGGTTCCGAGGGCTCTGCGGTGTGGTCCCCGATGACCCGCCACTTTGAATGTGCGAGCCTCATCATCCTGCGACCTCCTCCCTTCCATTCCTGTTAGCGCACCTACAGCTACTCCGCTAATGTTGGGCCACCCCGCCACTGCTGTCAATAAGCCTTTCGACTGGAACCGGCAACCGGCGGCTCTTCGGCAAAGGTGTTTGAAAAGGAGCCTTACGGATATTATATTATGCTGGGCCGAAACCGGTAAGGAGACTCAGCGATGATTGCATTCGGACCCATCCCTTCGAGGCGATTGGGACGAAGTCTGGGCATCAACCATGTGTCCGCCAAGACATGCTCATATGCCTGTGTCTACTGTCAGGTTGGGCGTACCACGGCCAAGACCCTGGACCGGCAGGCCTTCTACCGGCCGGATGAGATTGTGGAGGCGGTTCGGGAGAAAATCACACAGGTTGAGGCGACCGGGGACCATGTCGACTACCTCTCGTTTGTCCCCGACGGAGAACCCACTCTCGATGTCAATCTCGGACGCACCATAGAACTTCTGCGCCCGCTGGGGCATAGAATCGCCGTCATCACCAATGCCTCCCTTATCTGGCGGGATGATGTACGCAAGGATCTGAGTCTCGCCGACTGGGTCTCGCTCAAGGTTGATGGTGTCCATGAGGGGGTCTGGCGACGGGTCAGCCGTCCCCATCCCGGGTTGGCCCTCATGCAGATTCTGGACGGTATGCAGGCTTTCGCGAAAGATTTCAAGGGCATGCTGGTCAGTGAGACGATGCTCATCCGGGGTGTAAACGATAAGCCCCCGCATCTGGAGGCGCTCGCGGATTTCCTTGGCGTTCTTGGGCCTGGCACGGCCTATCTATCCATCCCCACCCGGCCTCCGGCTCAGAGGAAAGTCCGGGCACCCGACGAGGCGGACATGCACCGTGCCTACCGGATTCTCAGCAGGCGGCTTGAGCGGGTCGAACTGCTCATCGGATACGAAGGAGATGCCTTCGCATATACCGGGGATGCCGAGCAGGACATCCTGAGTATCACAGCCGTACACCCGATGCGGGAGAAGGCGGTGTTCCGCCTCCTGGAGAAGGCCGGGGCTGACAGATCTTTAATCGACAGGATGCTCCGCGAGGGTAACCTGCTTAGCGTCACCTATGAAGGTGATACGTTCTATATGAGGCGGATAGTGTCTCGGGAATAATCCCCAGGCCGGTGAAGAACACTCATCTGCCGCGTTACGCTCGCCCATCGTCACGGGAGTGACGCCGCTACGCGTTCATCCATATAGCGCCTAGTCTCCGCGCCCGACGTCCCTTCTGTTCGTTGGCACAGGAGTGACGCCGCTACGCACGGGTCCAAGAGAAGGAAGTACTTTCTCTCCGGTTATCTGTTACCTATGGCACCGGACAAGGATTGGTACAGGCCTGGGCCGGGCCAAGCTCTGCCAGTACATCGGCCTCAGAATAAGTCACGATTCTGGGAGCTTCATACTTCGGAGTCTCTTTCATGCGCCTCGCCTCCATTCTTTGAGATGTCTATCTCAACTCAGTCGCCAGAAAGTGTACCACATCTGCGCTATGGAATCAACCATATTGTCACCACGGCCGCCGGTTAGAACTTAACTTTCGGTACCTCTCGCACCGACGCATCTTCGATTTCGAAGAGATCCGCCTTGGTGTAACCGAACATGTTGGCCACGAGATTAGTCGGAAAACGATCGATGGTCATGTTGAGGTTGGTGACCCAGTCGTTGTAGTTGTTCCTTGCGAATGCGACTTTGTTCTCCGTGGAAGTCAGCTCTTCCTGCAGAGACATCATCGTCCGGTCGGCCTTAAGGTTAGGGTAGTTTTCTACCACCGCAAACAGGCTTCGGAGCGACTGGGTGAGCATGTTTTCAGCCTGTATCTTGTCCTTGACACCCGAAACGTCCACCGCCTGCTGCCTGGCCTTAACCACGTTTTCCAACACGGTCTTCTCGTGCGCGAGGTAGCCCTTGGCGGTCTCCACCAGGTTGGGTATCAGGTCGTGGCGCCTCTTCAGCTGCACCTCTATACCCGCCCAGGCGTTCTTCACCTGGTTACGAAGATGGGCGAAGCGGTTGTACATCGCGATGAAACCAATGACCAGTATCGCCAGTATAGCGAGGATCACAAGACCTGCTATCATTCTAGCCCCCTTTGCCGGAATTCTCCATCTCTGCGCCCGAGCACGCACCCCGAGCCGGACTTTGCCGCCACCCCGGACTACTCCCAGCCTTCCGGGACGACACCCTTTGTCTCGAGCATATACTGAAACGTCTCGAGTTCGTCTTGCTCGAACCAAACCATGCCGCACATGACGCACCTGTCAACCTCGACCGGATATGTGCCGCTGTAATCCCCCCGTTGCATGTCGCGCCCGCACTTGGGGCACTTAAGTGGTGAGATCCTGCGGCCTTTGGTCCCATGCGACTTCGCGCGATGGTCTCGCTCGGCGTACTCGGCAAGTTTCTTTATTCTCTCATCGAAACCCCTCTCGGTTCTCACTCCTATGCGGGGCAGCATCCTCCATCCCACCAGCATGCCCTGACAGAACGGACACCGCTTGACGCTGACACCCTCATAGTCCTCCTCAACCATCTTCTGATTGCATGCCGGACAATCGAGGTCCGATACCCTTGCAGCCTTTGCCCTTGAATCGAAAACGGGTTCAAGCAGCGACTCCTCTTTGGCCTGGAAGAGCCCTTCACCTTCCAGGCGCTTGACCCAGGTGTCCGGCCTCAGCCATCCAAGCACCATGGTTTGACTCATGGTGAAGGGGCCCTGCCAGCTTCCGGTCTCATCCGAGAACATCCACAACGGCTCCTCCTCGGCTCCCGGCATCTCCCTCACCCCGTCCCTCCGCTCGACTTCCCTTCTCACATTCTCCTCGATCTCTTTCACACCGACATGCGCCATCCGAGCGAGAATCTTAAGCCGCTTCCGGATCGGCGGATGGGTCGATTGGAGGTTTGCCCACCATCCCTCCCTCTCGTCCCTGGAATCAACGGCCGGGTTTACTATGAAGAGTGAAGCGAGGTCTCGTCTGATGTAACCGATACCCCGCCAGCCTGAGGCCACTTTGTGCAAGGCTTCGGACAGACTGATGGGATCCCGTGTGAGCCTGACGGCTATGGCGTCGGCCCTTATCTCCCGTTCCCGCGAGAGCGCAAAGCGCATAAGGCGATAGAAGAACTGGGTGACTCCCAGCGTAAGATAGATCAGCATCAGGAGAAGTAGCACCGCACCCATACCTTTTCCGGACCTACGAACATGGCGACCGGACCTCAAGCCGATCTTTGCGGCGGCGGCCATCGCGGCATATATCCCGAAAAGAGCACACCCGATCGTGGTCTGCAGTGAATCGCCGGAGGCGATATGGGCCATCTCGTGTGCGACTACAGCCTGGAGCTGCTGGCGTGTGAGCTTTGAGAGCAGGCCCTCCGTGATACCGATTATGGCGTGATTGCCACGGTCCGCCATGGAGAAAGCATTAAGTGCAACCGTGGGGATCACAACCGGTTTGACATTGTATTTGTTGCCGGTGGCGACATTCACCTCCTCCACGATCCTGACGAAACGCTTATGGTAGCGATCCTTCGGGTCCATGGGCTCCGCGGCGAGATTGCTCTCAACATATCTCATTGCATTCTTGACGGAGTGCGCGATGTGTATTCCCGCAGCCGCCACGGCGACAAGGAGCGTAATGAGAAGCTCCTTACCCGAGATGGAGAGGCTGACACCCCGAAGATCATCCATATAGACGATCAGGAACCCCTTGACCAGCCCGGTCAGGATCAGTGCAGTGAGGAAATAGAAGAGTACGACAACCAGGAAGAAGATCAGGATTCGCGTGTTTTTTTGCTGCTCGATCTCGGTGTAGGTTAAAGCCATGTCTGCCCGCCCGTATGAGGGGTTCGCCTATCGATGGCGCATCGTAGCACAGGTGAGGATCGTATTCAATCAGGCAATCTCACCGGTCAAAAGCACACCCCGGAGCCGGGGCTTGACAAACCGCTACCCGCCTGGCTCGATTCTGAAAAGCAAGTTCTCGGAGTCACTCGTAACGAAAACAGTGCCGGATGGTCCCACTGCCACGCCGTTAAATATCCAGGTGGGATGATCGGCCTGAAGACAGCGCGGAAGGCCGGTAACAACCGTCGTGACCACACCCGTAGAAGGGTCGACGCGGGAGAGACGCCCGATCTCGCTCTCTACTACAAGCAGGCTGCCGTCCAGGTCGACAGCGACCCCTTCGGGGCATACGAGCCCGCCTGCCACCGGAACAGGCTCGGGAAGGACCTCTCCGTCATCTACCACCTGAAGCAACTTGCCTGCGGCCCAATCGGTGACCCAGAGGTCGTCGTCGGTCGCCGCAAGCCCCACTGGCACCTCGATCCCTTCGGCCAGCACCGTCCGCTTGTCCGGATCTCCTGCGCTCAGCCGTACGACACTATGGGTGCCCCGCTCGGCCACCACCAGATCACCCTGAAACCGGATTGCGTTCAGGGGTTCATTCAGGCCCCTGTAGTCCTCCAGTATCTCATGTTTCCAAGGATCATAGACCTGTATTGCGTCCCTCATCAACCAGGATGACAGAATCAGATTCTCCCCATCGGCCGCTACGGTGAACGGTGTGATGATTCTCCCGGGCTTTCCGATGTGATGGCATTCAGAGCCGAGCTCTTCCCCGGTGGCCGCGTCAAACTCACGCAGAGACCAGAAGTCGGTTACGAAAACCGACTCCCCGCCCTCCCGCGGCAACACCGCAACACCCCCGGGTACGATCATCCCACCGCCACACACCGTCCGAGGGGCTCCGTCGGGCATCACCTCAATAATGGAACCGTCCTGTCCGTTGGACACGAAGAGTCTATCCCCGGAGTCGAAAACCAGGTGGTCGAGCCCGGGTCTCAGTGTGGCAACGACGTCTTGAGTGCCCGTTGCTACGTCGATTTTCACGACGCGGCCAGCGGCATTATCGATGGCGTACAATCTACCGCGCGAGTCGAACGCGACGGCGGCGGTAATCACGAAGCCGTCGGCGACTGTCCGGAAACTCCCGGTATCGATGTCGATCCGCACAATCTCCCCCT
>JALGWN010000154.1 GCA_025774115.1 bacterium | reverse complement strand
GCAAGTCCGCTGACGGCGATGTCGTCATTTACCTTTTGAGGGAAGGTTCGGATGGAGACAGTACGATAATCATAAATGTTCCCGTGGAGCCTGTGTTGCGAGCCTACATCGAGGATTTCGAATCCATACAGCGAGATGGGCCTAGCGCCTGTTGGGACTTACTCTACGACCTGGCGGACCCACCCGATATCGACCTTAGGGAGCACGGTAAACGAGCGAAGGTCATAGTCGGAGATAGTACGGAAATATCGGGTGAGCTGCTCTTCGCATCCAACGACGTCCTTCTGCTTTGGCAAGGTGATAAACCGTTCGCCTGGGACGATAAGGGGGCGGGGATTAAGCCGGTTGCCCCTCGTGACATAAACCAGATAAAGATCAGCACCGGTACGAGCTTCTGGAGGGCTTTGGGATTTGGGGCGGGGGGCGGCTTCTTCCTCGGCCTGGGCGGGATCTCGTGGCTCGATGAGTTGGATGAGGACAGTGAGGACCCCAAGAATTTCACATTTCGACAATACGCGACAGTGATGGGAATTACGACCGGCATAGGTCTTGTGGGTGGTGCGGTATACGGGGCGGCCCGCGGTTCTGAAGATGAATATGATGTGTGGTTTGACTTGGCCAAATACGATAGGCATCTCAAGAAGGTGAGGAAGAAGTGCCTCTTTCGCAAAGCCCCTCCACCTGAATTCCGGGACTACTACGATCCGGGGGTGCGGAAATAGCGGGCGTGTAGGTGAATGCCGGATATCCTATCGACATCACCTTCCGCACGGTCACCCGACCGGTGGCTAGGCCGCTTCCACGCACTCCACCCCGGGCAGTTTGTGCTGGACAAGCGGTGCCGTTGTCGGTATCAAGGATAGAGAGCCTGGGCGTCTTGGACCGGCCCCTCTTGACGGTCTTGCTGACATCGGTCTAACGGAGTCTCACTCTCCATGAATAATCGACAGCCGCAGCACGTTGCCATTTTAGGTGGTGGCCTGGCCGGGCTTCTTGCCGCCTACCACCTTCGGGAAGCCGGGCTGCCTGTTACTGTCTATGAGGAGAGGGATCGAATCGGCGGCAACTGCGTGACCTTTAGATCCGGGGACTTCTACTTCGACTCCGGTGCGCATCGGTTTCACGACAAAGACAAGGCGGCCACGGAAACGATCAAGCGTCTGCTGGGGGATTGCCTTGAGTCTACCGATGCGCCAAGCCAGATCTATTCGGGAGGCAAACTGGTGGACTTCCCCCTGTCCCCACTGAATCTGTTGAAATCTCTCGGGATTCTCGGCTTTGCGCGGTCCACTTATCAGATAGCCCGTTCCAGGCTGACCGGCAAGAGTGAGCCGGCCGGCGATCTGAAGGGCTATGCCACCAGGACCTATGGGAGTGCAATTGCCGAGCGGTTTCTGCTCAACTACTCGGAGAAGCTCTGGGGCACAACGCCTGATAGGCTCTCATCCGGCATGGCCAGGATACGCCTCAAGGGGTTGACCGTCCAGGGCTTCCTGAGAGACGCGATGCGGGGGAGGGGATCTCAGGCAGAGCACCTCGACGGGGCCTTCCACTATCCGGATCGCGGGATAGGGGCAATAGCGGACACGCTGGGCGAGGTGATCGGCAGCGAGAGCATCCGTACGCGTTCAAGGGTGACAAGGGTTTTGCATGACGGGAGCCGCGTCCGGTCGATCATCCTGAATGGAGTCGAACGGGTGGATGCCGATGAGGTCGTGAGCACCATTCCTCTGCCGCACCTCCTGGGAATCATGGATCCCTCGCCGGGAGAAGCTGTTCTGGCTCCTGCCCGGACACTTCGCTACAGGAACCTTGTTCTTGTGGCGCTATTCCTGAGGAAGGATTCGGTGACACCGAATGCCACGGTCTATTTCCCGGAGAAAGACTTTGTCTTCACCCGAGTCTACGAACCCAAGAACCGAGGCCGGTCGATGGCCCCGCCGGGGCAGACCTCCCTTGTGTTCGAGATTCCTTGCGATCCCGGGGATGCCCACTGGAATATGGTGGATGAGGAGCTGATAGACTTGGTGCGCTCGCAGCTCGCCGCAATTGCCTGGGTGAAACCGGAAGAGATCGTGGGTAGCGAGACGAGAAGGATGGAACATGCCTATCCTGTAGTGGATGTGGATGCCGGAGGCATAAGAGACGAGATCCTGGGATTTCTTGAGCGGCTCTCGAATCTGCGGATATCCGGCAGGAATGGACGATTCGTCTATTGCTCGATTCATGAGCTGATGATAGAAAGCCGGGAGATCGCCGGGGCCTACAGGGCTGGAGCCGGCGAGATCTCGGGGATCGCTAACCTCTCGGCGGGCTAGGCGGGGGTGGACCCCGGATCTACTCTGATTGTAGGTCGGAATGTGTGCCCGCCGGTCTGGTTTGCCTCTCCCATATGTTGTAGGAAGCATTCTCGTATTGCAGCACGAATCCGGTGCTATCATGCTTCAGGGCCTGCGCGAGCGGTTTCCCATTCTCAATGAGAATGTAATGGACGTCGTGTCGCTCGATCTCATCAAGGAATACCGGATCGATCCTCCGTTGCCCCACAAGCCGCTTGAGCTTATCTTGATCGACCGGACCGAATTCCCTGAAATTCACCGGATACCCGTCAGGAAGAAAGGCCGGGATCATACGGCCGGTGGCCTCGGAGGCAAGAATCACTCCCTGGGGCGAGGGCCGGGAGCCTAGATACTCGAAAGCAGCCGCCGCGTCAGGTGACGGTCGGTTTCGTCCGCGCATCCTGGAGAATAATGCCGTGTAGTTTCCGGGATCGCCCCTCGCCAGGGCGAGGATGACGGCAGCCAGCATAAGGAAGGTAACGAAGGGACGCACTTTGAGCTTGGCCGGGAAGAAGGCGATGGTCAAACCCCACGGGAAGACCCAGGCCAGGCGAAATACCATCCTCGGCGTTATGAACCAGTCGGTTAGAGCGATCCCAATGGGTGTAAAGAGCAGCAGCAGCGTTGAACCGGTCAGCGACAGCAGGAATCGGGCTGCCACAGAGGAGCGGACATATCGGAAGAGAGCAAACGTGAGCACCAACCCCGCAATGGCAAGGGGGTAGCGCATGATGAAGAGCGGGTTGAGTATGCGGAAGCTCTCCCGGAATATCCAGGTTATGGGGTTAGTGGTGTCCGTACCGAGACTGAAAGGGGTGCCCGGGAGATAAAGGCCCGACAACGCTCCGGGTGTCGGGATAACGTCCGGGACCGGGGCGGTTATGACCGCCCTCACCAAACCGCGAGCCGAAACCAGGATGACGGCACAGGCCAGTATGGGTAGTACCATTTGTACGAGTGCCAGGGTTGAATCCTTGGTTCTTGTTCGAAGCCATTCGACAAGAGCAAAAGGGGCTATGCAGAGGCAGCACCAGACCGGTCCCATCCCGTGTACCAGGACGGAGGTAAGAACTACAATCCAATAGATATAGACAAGGCCTCTCGGATGGGTGCTGTCATCGTCCTCTGCCCGGTCGATCAGCCTCAGGGCGAGCGCGGCCGCAATGGGTACCACCACAAAGCATGACACCACCTTGTCCTGGGCCGTACGAGCGAAGACCATCCAACCTGCGCTCTTGTAAGGAAAGGCGCTCGAGAGGTAGAACAAGACCTGAAACCCGCAGGCAAGCAGGGCTGCCCAGGCCGAACCGAAGAGACATCTTGAGAGGGTATATACTGCCAGGACCGCAAAAGGCAAGAGCAAGACGGGCAAATAGATCTGATGACAGGCCACCGGATCAACACCAGAGACCTTGGCGAGCAGCGCTTCGAGAACCCACCAGCCGCCACCGAACCATATCCTCGGCGTGACAGGGTTACCCATGGCGAAGATCGCGTCCTCCGAGGCAAGGGGCGTGCCCACAGCGTAATCCTTGATATAGGCGAGGTAATACCAATCGTCGTAGTCCCTGGGCGTGACCAAGGTGAGGAGGGCTATTCCTACGGCCACGGCAAGAAGGATAATGCCGATTGATGAGGCACGCCGGCGCCGATCGGGGGTTGCCGTGCGCTCTCCGGGATCACGAGTTGGGCCCCGCCTTATGATCAAAAGGGCGATGAGCACGGCATAGCTCAGGATGCAGATCACAATCACATCCCTCAGGTGCAGCTTAAGCATGAGGCCTAAGAGCCCCACGGCCGCGACCAAGCCGATACCTACGACAAACCAAACGGCCAGGCGTTCGGGCAAGGTGTCCCGGTCGAGATGCCATCCGGTGATAAGGCGGGTTACGGCCATCCCGGGGAAGAGTATGACGGCGAGTGCGCTTATGAAGAAGGCAACCTGCGGGGGCAGGGGTCTCGCCAGGCCCAGGAGGGCAAGCACGGCAACGATCCCGAGCATCAGACCTGCCCAACGCGCCACTCTCCTACCTCCTATCATCCACGGCGATGGCGTTTGGAAGCCGCCACTCCCCGATGACATGCCGACATCACCGTCGACATATTGCTCGTGGTTCATCCAGCCCGTACTATTAGCATATTGCCCTGTGCCGTTCAAGCACCCTCGCCCTCCCGCCCTCCGCCCGGTGCCACCCTGGCGCCGGGTTTGCACGCCTGCATGTCCCGTCGGGTCTGTCTTGGTGACGCTCCTAACACAGCTGAAATCGGTTCAGGCTTCTTGGTTGTTCACTCACATGGCGCACTCGGGTATAATGCTTGGCCTAGAGGCGGGGCCCTAAGCGGCAAGGAATGGGTGGGTGGCCCGAAGAACGGCCGGTCCTGCCACGGTTCCGACAAAGTCCCGGGGGGATGGTGTTTCTACCATGAGGGGTTGGTTGGGTATGTCCATGATGCGGTGGCGCATCCGTGTTGTGCTTCCGCATATCAGGGGGCGCCTTCTTGATATTGGATGCGGTCTCAATCACCTGACGAGATCCTATGACGGAGAAGGCATCGGAGTCGATGTTTACCAGTGGGGAGATGTCGACCTCGTAGTGCAAGATGCCGTAGCCTTGCCATTTCCGGATGGGACGTTCGATACGGTGACCATTATCGCGGCCCTCAACCACATCCCGAACCGGGCAGATGCTCTTCGAGAAGCGCGCAGGGTTCTCAGGGACAATGGTAGAATCATCGTCACGATGATCCCTCCGGTCACTGCCGGCATGTGGCATACACTGCGCAAGCCCTCGGATGCCGACCAGCGAGAGCGTGGCATGAAAGGAGGCGAGGTCTATGGCCTCACGGCGCGCGAGGTCCGTCGCCTTTTTGAGGAGAGTGGGTTCCGGCTGCTGCATGAACAGCGCTTCATGCTCGGGTTTAACCGCCTGACCGTCGCATGCAAGACCCGAGAGCAAACCGATACTTGAGATGCCCTGATCGGGTGCCTCGGAGTGCTTGAAAGACCGTACATCTAGATGGTATCACTATCGGAGGCAGGTCAACTCATTGTTCTCGCTGCTACGATGGAAAGTACATGAACCATAATTGCGTGGCCGGATCTTGAGTGATTCACTGAAGTGAGGTGCATTTGACAGAGCATCGGGTGATAGTTGTCGGGGGCGGAGCAGCCGGTTTGATGGCGGCAGGGCAGGCCGCCGAGCTCGGGGCCGAGACGCTGCTCTCCCTGGCGGAGTTCATCACGCATTTCGGCCGGAACGGACGTTTCCTTCGTCAGGCTTTCTCGGGGTTTTTCACCGCCGAACTGGTGGCTTTTCTTGAAGAGCTCGGGGTCCCGACCGTGACCGGGCGGGGGGGGCGGGTGTTTCCATCCAGTAATAAGGCCCAGGACGTGGTGGATGCGCTCGTGCGGTGGGCCGGAAAATGCGGGGTGACCTTGGTGACTCGATCGCCGGTGGAGCGTCTGGTTGTCGAGCGAGGACGGGTGGTCGGTGTGGAGGTGTCCGGCGGGCGAGTTTATGGTGGTGGCCGAGTGATCATCGCTACCGGCGGGGCGTCTTACCCTGCCACCGGGTCAACGGGAGACGGGTACCGGCTGGCCGAATCGGTGAGCCACA
>JALGWN010000153.1 GCA_025774115.1 bacterium | reverse complement strand
GAACTCGTCCTGGTGGATATCCCATGATCCTTTAGCCACAACGCTGGCCTCGGCCATTGTGGGGGCAAGCGTAAGAAGCATGGCCGCAACCAGCACGCATATACCGAGTGACAAACAAGATACTGATTTCTTCATCTGTCTACCTCCCCTCGTCCTGACTCAAAGGACTTGTCCATCGAACCAAGTCCTACGGCACGGGACAAGGATTTGTGCAGGCCTGGGCCGGCCCCAGCTCTGCCAGAACGTCATCCTCGCTGTAGGTAACCAGCTTGGGAACTTCATATTCGCGTTTCTTTTCCATGCGCTTCACCTCCTCTCACGACACAGTCCGTAGTTGCCAGGATGCTTCCATCGCGATTAGCCCCCCCGGTATAGGACACACAGGCCCCGAAGGGACTATTTGCTCTAATCGGTGACGTCTCTGCATATCCTGTCCGACCCGGTCGGCAAGCCGGTGCTTGGCGGCGATCAAACTCCGACTGACTGATCCCCCAGCGGAACGCAGCTCTTGATGTAGTAAGCAAGGTGTATTCTGCTGCTAACAGCGTATCCCGCACCCCTGCAACCCGACTGCGATTCATACCATACTTTGGCCGAATCGTCAAGCCTTGGCCGAATCGTCAAGCCCTAAAGCCAGTTTATGCGATATGTCTTTTGTTTTGTGGTAACACAAACAAGAATTCTGCGTAAAATCCTTCATATCAATATGCGTTAGTATAGTAGAGTGATGAGGCTGAGTTACCCTGCGCCGAGGCTTGGGCGGGTTACCCGCGGGTCTGTGGAAACCTGCGGAGACGTCCCAGGGTGAGTCCAATCGCATAGGAGAGAGCCGCTACTGCCGAGCCGATGGCCCTCAGAGGGGCCGACTGTAAGTCTATATGGGTCTTGCCCCTTCTCACAGCCACGGCCTTTCCAATGAGATCGGTTGCTCTGACGGTGCCGGGATCGAGGCTCACAGCGAAATCCCCCTTGGTATGCAGCAGCCGCCCGTCAAGGTCCCGGGTGATTCCGACGACCCGGTGTATCAGGAGCATGTCCCCCATGAAATAGACCACGATATCCCCCGGTACGACACCTCCTCCCCGAGGCTCGATCAGCACGGTGTCCCCATCCCGGAGAAAAGGCAACATACTGTTGCCTGAGACTCTTATGGATCGTGGCTCGCCGGATGCGACCCAATGTTTGAGAACCTCTTGCTTAATGTGGCTGTTGATAGGGCCGGCCGGTTTGTCATCTCGATCGGCATCCCCGGCGTGTGCGACGGGCGATCCTGTGGCGGCCGGGTTGGTGGGTGTGAAATCCATCTCGCACTACTCCCTATGGTGGCGGGCCGGCCGCCGGGCCTGCCCGCTCGAAAAGCCCGGATACCAGGTCCGCGGTCTTGTCGAGATTGCCGACCACCAGACGGTAGCATTCCATCTCTGCAATGGCATCCAGCAGGTCGTAGAGCACCCTGGTCGTGTCCACCGAGGCATCTCGAGGCCGCCATCCGTCATTGATGGCCATATTCTGAAGGTTGCCGAGTAGCTCGAGCCCGGCCTCCATCGTCGATATGGCTGAGATCGCCGGCCTCCGCCGGGGATCCGGCCGGGCACTCACCACCTTCACGCGGTACAATACCACTTCATTGTAGATTTCACACAGATCCAGGAATACCCGCTGCACATGTCCGTCCTTCCGGACCCTGAAGCCCGCACAGGGGAATGTGCCATCCAGATCGAGGCCTCGGTATTCCACGCCTTCTATGGCCGCCAGGCGGGTTAGAAGGTCCTTGTCCACTTGCTTTAAGGCTATGCGAACGTTGTGATGCCGCCTGGGCTCACCGCCCTTGTCGGGCGTGGTATCGAGCAGCACAAGGTAGCGGCCCCGGCATACCCCCGCGATGCAATCGCCGAATAGGTCTTCTATATCGGCGATCCACTTCTTCTCTCCGCTTGTGGTGTGATGAAGCCAGTTGGGCTTGAAGTGGATGCTCTTAAGAAGTCCGGAGGTGTTCTCCCTGCTGCCGATGGCGCGCGGGAAGGGGTGAATTCGATGGGTCTTCCGGCAAATGGCTGCGATTTCGTCGGAGCAGAATCCGAAGCCCCTTCGGGCGAGCTCCAGCGCAAGCGTGCTCTTGCCGGAGCCGGACATGCCGGATAGTATGACCGCCTCACCCCCGGCTTCCAGCGCCGCCCCATGGATCAGAAGATGTGTGTCGATCTTACGCAGCAGCGACCCGAAGATGACAACATCGGCCGAATCCGGCAAGGCCGCCCCGGCAAGAAGCGAACATGCACGGTCTTTGTCCCACAGCAGCACCGGGTCCGGCCGGATGCCGCTCTCTGTTATGACGCAGTAGTCGTGGCCCACCCCATCCGTCGGAGCCTCCCTATCAAGAAAATGGCGATAGGTCTGCTTGAAAAAGTCCATTACGCCTCTCGAGTCCGACCTTATCACCGCCCTGACATCGAAGAACCTGTACCGGTCCTCCCATCGGGCCTTATGCTTGAGATCTTCCCACTCGCGCGGAGAGAGTGGGATCGGCTTTAGGTAATCAGGCATAGTCAAACACCTCAGGCTGGTGAAAGCCGCCCATCTGCTTCGTTACGCTCGTCTCTCTCCAGCGTCGGGGCTCGGTGCCCGACGGGATGTGCTGCGCTCCGGGTTCGCTCGCTGTTCAGAACTACATTCGTCGTGACAGGAGTCACGACGCTACGGCGAAAGCCCTCACTGCGGCTCCCGGCCGTCCATGCATCTCCGCTATTGAGATTCTTCATTTTGCACACGGCGCCGCGCGATCGTGAAGACGGCGTCCTCGTAAAGCTGTTGTCTGAAGTCACAGAAATCATCGGTCGCCCGGAAGGTACCCTTCTCGAGAAACGGGAAAGCCGGGCAGGAGGCGCGGCAGAAATTCCGCCATATGCAGGTTCGGCACTTCGCTATTATTCCGCTTCTGGCAAGACATGCCAGGGTCAAGCCCCTGAGTTTGGGCGATGACTCTATCTGCTCGAGCCTCATATTGCCGATGTTCCCGATCGTGAAACGCGGGTCCATAAGGAGCGCACAGGGGTGGACATATCCTGCAGAGTCTACGACTATGGTCCTTCCGATAGAACACCAATGTTCATCGAACTCTACCGGCGCCTGAAGCAGAAAGCCGATTAGTCCCCCATACACCTCTACCGGTCCCGACCCCGCTTTGCGCTCCAGATAGACATGGCGAAACCAGCGGAAGTAGTCATCAAGAGAGGCATCGAGTGCGGCCGGCGATGATCTGGCTCGGCCCTGTCTGTGCAGGGGCAGAAACCTGATCTTGGGTATCCCCAAAGATACGGCAAGGTCGATCATCTCGGGTGCCTTGCTGATATTCTGCTTCATCAATGTCATGGAAAGGATCAGATTCTCTCCGAGCCCCGCGTCGGTCAAGGCTCGGATTCCCCGCAGCGCGGAGGCAAACGTGCCCTTCCCCCTTATTCCGTCGTGGGTTTCCGGGTCCGGTCCGTCCAGGCTGACCTGGATATGAGGCCCAACTTCAGCAAGCTGCCCGGCGACGGACCCTGTTACGAGCGTCCCGTTGGTGTTCAGCGTCACCGTGAGCCTTTCGCCGGCATGTCTGACGATGTCGGGCCAATCCCGGCGAAGGAGCGGCTCGCCGCCGCTCATGGTGATTGAACGCCCCCCCATATCGGCGAGCTCGTCTATGAGGCCATGAATCTTGTCGGCGGGCGGGTCAGGACCTGCTTTGGTACCTTCCCCGACATAGCAGTGTATACACCTCAGATTGCACCGGTCGGTGAGGTGGAGAAAGACGCCCCTTATGCTCACACGATCGGGTGATGCCTGAGAAGGGGGGCGGTCCTCCACCATGAGCCCCGCCTCATGCAGGCTCTCCAGGAATGCCTTCACGTCGGGCGCTATCTCACCCGGCTTCTTTCCGTAGCGCCGGCTCAGCACCCGGCAGATCGCCGAGATATCTCTCATCCCGTCACAGAGGTCGATCACCTCCTTGCCCAGCCGATTGGCTACCAGCCACCGGGGTTGCTCCGGGTGCAGCATAAGATGGAGACCTCCACGCGCTCTTTGGATAAGACCCGCGGGGATGCGGGGAACGTATGATGAACCGATTTTCACAGGCGCAACCCCCCGATCCGGGATTGGTACTATCTCAAATCCCTGTTCCGGTCACCCAAGTCTATCCAAAGACAGGCCGGCCGGTCAACAGTATGGCCCGGTCGCCCGGCACCGAGTTTAACGAATCACAATGAGTTTGCCTTCAGCACTTGTGCCCTCAGAGCCGCGCCTGGCGTGGATCCGGTAGAAGTAGACACCGCTTGCTACACCCTTCCCGTCCCTGTCCCGGCAGTCCCAGTCCGTGACGTTAAGGTTCCGGTCGCAGGCATCACTGCCAAGCGAGCCTATCAGGCGTCCGGTCGCCGAGTAGATCTCGACGGTGACCTTATCAGCGGGCTTGGAAAGCGAGTAGGCAAAAGTGGTTCTTGAAGCCGAAGGATTCGGATAGGCGGTAGCGTTCCTCATCTCGAGGTCGGTTTCGACGACAAAGATGATTTCGGTTCCGGCCCGGTTCGGGTTGGGGCCGCAATCGGACACACACAGGCTCAGGTTATAGGTTCCGTCAGCCAACGAATCAATCGGACACGCGAGTCTGACGGTATCCGAACCCACCTGATACGTATCGAGTGTGAAATCATTCAGGTGGTTGCCATTGAGAATCACATCGACGGCCCGGGGATCTATTCCGGTCTCATCGTCGGAGAAAACGGCCTCGACCACGGGACACGGAGAAATAAAGTCCAGGTCGTGGAACTCCGTGCCGACGAGCTTCCCATCTATGAAAACAAGGAGGCACGGGGGAATGCTGTCCTCCGCCTGGCCCGGGAATCGAACTCTCAGCGTATCACTTGCAAGGTTATTCCATTCGCTCGATTCAGTGATAAGGCTTTCAGCATCCACCTCGACGAAGATCTCATAGGTGTCCGGGTCGGGTACGGAGTCCCAGGTCGCCCTGACTTCCAGATGCTCCCCGGCACCAAGTTCGGGGATCGTGACATCGGCGATGATCGCGGTCCCGCCGCTCTCCGGATGACCGTAGGAGAATCTGACCCGGATATCGGATGCGCCTTCGCGGCCGGCATTATAGACATTTGCCATGATGGTATCCGCTGCACCCGCAACAGGGCTTGGCGGGTCAAAGGTTATCGACCCGGTCAGAAGGTCGGGCCTTCCGGGAAACCCCATTTCCATGGCGGGGTCTCCGAAAAGAATCAACATGTCGGCCTGGTCCCAGAAATAGGGTGAGGTTGCCAGGTATCTGATCTTGGCCTCTTGGATTGCCGAACCCAGGATGTAGTTACCCCGGTTGAGGAACGCCTCGAAGAGGTAGTTACCGATGAGACCCGAGCAGGAGGCATAATCGAGGCCGCTGTGACACCAGCACGCAACGCTTCCTTTGTCCGGGGCCCTCGCGAAGGCCTCAGCCAGGCAATAATCGTCCGTTGCATGATGGAAAAAACCGTTGAGGCAGGTAAACGCAATGACGAGCGGGAGCCTGCCCGCATTGCTGAGGCTCGTGACGTCGTCCGCGTGGAATATCAGTTCGCCGGTCCACTGCTTGAGCGATCCGTGTCCCATGAAGGCACAGGCCACACAGCCGTCGTTTATCTCGCGGATCAGCATGGACTTGCAGCCTGAGCCGCATTCGGTCACATAGGCCTTCTCGACCTCGAAGCCGGCCGGCAAGAGGTAGCCATCTGCAAAGGCATCACAGTAGGCCTCGAAGTTGCCGCCCTCGTCGGGGTCGTCGGCAACCAGCAGGGCGCGCTCCCTCCAGTCGCCCGGGGCGAGGCCGGTCTCATAGCCGACGATCTTTTCCACCATCGCCCGGACCCCCTCCGGTGTCTCGGCAGACAGTCTTCCCACCATCATATCCGGCAAGCGGTCGTCGCCGGCCACGCAGCCGAACCAGTCGTCGCTCGAGGCCTCGAGGTGGTTGCTCTGGGTGATGAAAAGATGGGTGGGCACATAGTTGGGCCTTGCCTCGGGCAAGTTTCCCCGGTAATCGAAGCTGGCGTCTCCCACCAGCAGGACATAGACGGGGGCCGGTTGCCGCCATTCCCAATAGGCATACTCCAGGAAGGTCTTGATCGCGCCCGGATCGAAGAGACCGAAGCTGAATTCGTCATAGATGTCGGTTACCGGGACCACGGCAACGTCCAGGCCCTCAGCCTCACGGAGGCTCCGGAGGGGTTGGATCTCATCGAGGAAGTCCTCATGGCTTATAATGACATAATCGGCTCCGTTGCCGGGGGCGGCCAGATCCGACGGGTCATCGAGCACGATGCCGGCCGGCTTGAGCTTTCCGGCCGGGCC
>JALGWN010000152.1 GCA_025774115.1 bacterium | reverse complement strand
TTTCTTCCTAGGCTCTGTGGTCTCCTCTATCTCCCGAAGGGTCTCCCGGAGGGTGGTGTTGAGGAGGATTGCGGTGATGCTTATGAGGAGGACTACGACTCCGATACCGGTGACGCCCACGAGCAAGAAGATGGCGAAGGCCTGAAGCAACATGAGGACAGTGAGGCCCGGCTTTAGGACAACAAGCATGGCACTCCATCTTAGGGTGCGTCTGATGCCCCAATTTCGTGTCACAAGGAGAGGGAAGAGATAGACCTGCATCAGGAGACAGAAGGCGGCGATCCACATCTGGATGCCGGCCAAGAAGAAGCCCATGATGCCGCCGGCCACCTTGAGGTTTAAGTAGAAGCGGGTGCTCTGGAAGAGGACGAAATAGACAGTCCCGAAGATGAGGCCGAGCCCTAGCATGACCAGGTGGGCAGTCACGGCAAAGATGCCGGAGACGGCGAAGGAGTGAGTGAGGAGGCCTATCACAATAGTGAGGCCGATCCGGGGGTAGGTTGAGAGGGGGAGATAGCGGAAGGCCAGAAAGGTGGGGAGGAGGAAGATCAGGAACCAGAGGAGGTTAAGGAGGATCAACTGGCCGATGTTATCGTAGGTGTTCCAGAAGGTCTTCTTGTATATGCGGGTGATCAGGGGTCCGAGTGGCATGGGGGGAAGATAGCATAAAGCAAGAGAGGGGACACGTACCTTTTCCGCGGCGCGGAAAAGGAACATGTCCCAGTGGAAACGCATCATGTCCCTGAGGGGCCGGCCACATTCAGTTCCGCAATTCAAAGGTCAAGGGCAAACCGGGTCGAGTTACCGACTTCCAACATCTTCGAGTGGGATAAGGCTGTGATGAGCGCCCCGATCTTGGCCTTGGATACTGTCTGAATATGATCACAGTTGATTGCGCAATCACCAGGCATCCCATCCACTTCGGAAAGGAACACCTCGCTCGGTATGTCCCGGACAGTTGACGTTATGGGTGCCACAGTGACCTCGCCAAGGTACTCCAGGACTGAATCACGTGTGAGGACTACGACCGGCCGCTTCTTATCCGGACGTCTAAACTTGTACCAGCGAATCTCACCTCTTTTCAATCATCACCCCACTGTTGTTCCTTTTCCCACACACTGAACTCGCCCTGCTGTACTGGATTGGCCTCGTAGCCTTTTCGGTGTCGCCGTTCAAGGCGAGTGATGGCTAACCTTCTGAGCGCCTCTCGTAATGCTCTCCGTGTGAATGCTGAGCGGGTGGTTCGGAGACGTTTAACGGCCTCATCAACTGCTTTCACAAGGTCTTCGTCAAGAGTCATCTGGACTGTTTTCAATTAGACCTCCACGGTTAATGTGGATGACTATCCACATTATAATCCACATACGATCCCACGTCAACTTCTTTCTTGCATCCACAACGGGCCAACCGTAACGATCACAGGTATGGTGAAGCCAAGTCGTGGCATAGCGGCCATTTCGCCACGCGTGTCCCGGGGTGTCAGTCTTCCTGAGGTTCTACTGAGTACCCTGTCGGTTAGGCACTTTGTGAGGCTGGTGCGCTTGGGGTCTTGCGGGTTCACATATGGTAGCGAAGACCTAATCTAACAGCTCGATCGACACTTGACAGGACGGGCAAAAAAGGGTTTGCTGGTAGCATGACGCTAAGAGAGATAAGAGAGGCAGCACTGCCGGCGTGCAGGGAGTTCGGGGTCAAACGACTGGACGCTTTTGGCTCCGCCGCCCGGGGTACCGTGACGGCATCAAGCGACGTGGACCTACTGGTCGAGTTCAAAGAGCCAAACCGCACACCTGCAAGGCGATTTTTCGGACTCCTGCATCAGCTTGAGGATGTTCTTGCCCGCGATGTTGATCTCCTGACCGTCGAGGGGCTTAGGAACCCGTATTTCAAGAGGCGAGTACTTGCGGAAAGGGTGCCCATCTATGAAGGATGAGGTTCTCAAGCACCTGTACGACATCCGCGAGGCAGCACTGGCCATCAAGGCCTTCGTTGCTGAGAGAAGATTTGATGATTACTCGAAAGATGAGTTGCTGCGAAGTGCGGTCGAGAGGAAGTTCGAGATCATTGGCGAAGCACTTAACAGGATACGGAGGGAAAACCCGTCTCTCATGAACCGGATCCGGGATCACCGCGATATCATTTCCTTCAGAAACATCCTTGTACATGGCTACGACAGTATTGACGATCGCATCGCGTGGGGCATCATCGAAGAAGATCTCGACCGCTTGCTTGAAGACATCTCTGAGCTGCTCCCGTAGGTAATACCATCGAACCAACCACTCAAGCGGACGGGCCCCCCCCCATTCGGATCTTGGGTCTTTTCTATGGTCAGACACGCGCCTGCGGCGGTAAACAGACCCCACGGGGTGTCCTGGCCGGCCCGTTCCGGAATCTCTTATGGAATTGCAGGTTAATACGTGGTATGCAGGTTTCTGAAACAAACTTCCGAGGTGGGACGTATTGGCTACAGAAGGCCAAAACCAAATAGCACTGGTAACAGCAGCCCGGGAGGGTGACCGCAGGGCCCAGGAGGCTCTGGTGAGGCTCTATGAGGGGCGGATATACGGTCACATCCTGAGGCTTGTCAAAAACACCGAGGATGCAAGGGACATCTTGCAAGAGACCATGATGAGAGCATTGACTCAACTCGACCAATTCAATCCGGCCCACTCGTTCGCAGGCTGGGTTTATCGTATAGCCACCAACAAGGCCCTGGACTTCTTAAGACACCGGCGGGTGGAGTTCAGGACCTTCACGTATGAGGAAGATGTCCCCATAGAGACCTTTGCCGATGGGTCGGTCCCGGGGGATGAGGCGGTTGCGGAGCGTCTCGACTGGGAGACGGTTGAGGCCTGTATGGAGAGGCTTGATCCCCGCTATAAGACGGCCCTATTCCTCCGCTACAAGGACGGGCTCACCTATAAGGAGATTGCCGAGGCCCTCGAGATACCGATGGGCACGGTAAAGGTCCTGCTTCACAGGGGAAGAAACGAACTCAAGCGTTTGGTCCGGAAGGAGGTCGGGAGACCATGAAAGGTAAACGAAGAGTCTATATCGCCCTTTGCATCCTTGGAGGTATGGTGCTCGCTGGGTGCGCCCTGACAAAGGGTTTCAAGTATTCGGGCACTTCCTCGAGCACCGAGGTTATGCCTCTCGAGGGCATCGAAGTGGTGGAGTTTAAGCTCGGCTCTGAGGATCTCGATGTTGTGAGCCGGGAAGACACGGACGCCACCTTCATCATCAAGAAGACCTGGAAGGCTAATGATAAGGAATACGGGCAGAAACTTCTTGAAGGGGCGAAGATCACAATCGAGCGAGATGGGGAAAAGCTCATAGTGAAACGGAAGGGCGCAAAGGTAAGAGACGGCTGGGACATGGTAACAAAGGGTTACGTGAGTATCGATATTACCGTCACGCTCCCGGAAGGTGTCCGGCTTGATATCAATACCGGCAGCGGTGATGTCGATGTCGATGACCGGACGGCACCGGTCGATGTCTCAACGGGGAGTGGAGATGTGGTTGCGGCCCGGATGGGAGACGGCTTCGAGATGGGGGCCGGCAGCGGCGATCTCCATATTGACTCAGTCATCGGACCCTTCAAGTTCTCGGCAGGTAGTGGGGATGTGACCGCCGGGCTCGTCAAGGGCAGGGTCGAGATATCCTTAGGCAGCGGCGATGTTGATATAGACAAGATAACCGGGAAGCTCAAGGTATCCACCGGGAGTGGTGATATCGGCGTAGGGACGCTGGATGGAGACCTCCACGCGAGGGCAAGCAGCGGTGACATAACGGTCCTGGATCACACGGGCGAGGCAGACATAGGAACCTCAAGCGGGGATGTCAGATTCCATAGTAACGCCGAGCAGGGAGTGATAAGCATAGGGACCTCAAGCGGTGATGTAGATCTTGTGATCTACAATACGGACTCCGTGGAGATCGATCTCAGAACGTCCAGGGGTATGATGCGGACGAAGCTTCCCCTGGTTGTGGAGGATGCTTCGCGGCGACGCCTTTTGGGAGCGGCGGGTCGCGGAGATCTCAAGATCGATGTCTCTACAACGAGTGGTGATATAAGCGTTAGGCAGGGGAGTATCTAAGTTGCGTAAGCACGATTTCACATGTGGAGAGATGGAGAACCTCTTTGAGTGCCTGGTGGATGGCGATCTCAGGCCCCGGGATGAGGAGGCTTTGAGGGTGCATGTCGCAGCCTGCCCGGCCTGCAGGGCCAAGTATGCGCTCGATCTCACTCTTATCGAATCGATAAGAAGCGCACCCCGGGTGGCCCTTGAAAGTGTTGCGGGCGAGGTCGTAGGCAGGGTGAGTGCGCGTGGGACAAGACGGTGGGCGCTTCGTTGGGGCGCGGCTGTGAGTGCGATTTGCTTACTCGGTTTCCTGACGGTGCAGTTCGGCTCACGCATCTATCAGCCTATACTCTCGCTTGTAACGGGTAGTTTCAGAACAAGCCCTACATATTTGGCCCTAAGCAAGGTGGCTGGGGTGGCCGTCGATTTCGCTGCGGGCATAAGATCGATGGTTCTTTCGGGGTCGACACCGGGAGGACTCGGCTCTTACGCGCCCCAGGTGGCTCTGCTTACCCTGCTGGCAGGGGCCCTTGTGATATTCATGATGTATGGAATGGGAAGATGGCTAAGCAAACCCATGGAGGTGAACTCATGGCGAAGTGGGTAGGACTGGTTGCACTCATGGTCTGTCTGGTAGCGGTCGGTACGGTCTTCACAGGGACGGTATCCCGGGCGGCGGATTCGGTCGTGACCGAGGTCCGGATCGATGATGACGGTGTGAGGATCGGCGACGATGAATACGATCGTGATGAGGGCGTATCCCGGCGATCGAGGGTGAGGGTCATAGGCGAGGACATCATCCAGTTCGGTGACGACATCAATATTGAAGAGGGTGAGGTGGTCGAGGGTGATGTGGTCGCGATACTGGGAAGCATCGTCGTGAACGGCATGGTTGAAGGTGATGTCGTTGCCATCGGCGGCGAGTTGACGGTCGGTCCGAGGGGCGAGATCGACGGCGATGCGGTTGCCGTAGGTGGGGGCATTGACAAGGCCCCGGGCGCCAGGGTGCGCGGTGAGACGGTGAGCATCGGCAGCGGAAGGGGTTTTACTCCGACCGTTTGTCCTGTCTTTACTGGCAGCATCTTCTCACGTGGCGGCAGGCTCCTTGTCTTCATCATCTGGATAATCATGCTCATAGTGCTTGGCGTTATCATAACGGCTGTGTTCCGGCGTGGGGTCGATAACGTGTGCGTGAGGGCCAGGAAGGAAGCCTTCAAGATGGGGCTCATCGGACTTCTGGCCGAGGTGCTTATCATACCGGTCATGCTCCTCCTTATAGTCACGATTATCGGTATCCCGATCGGGGTCTTTGTGCTGCCGCTTATCTTTGCGCTGGCGGCCCTCTTCGGGCTCGTCGGTGTAAGCTATGCGGTCGGTGGGAGGCTGGGTAACGGCCATGGCCGATCCGTGTATGTGAGCATCGCATTGGGTCTCTTTGTTCTTCACGGGCTTGCAATACTGGGTGGGCTCATAGGGCTCCCGGGCGGCAGTATGAGCGTTATCGGAAAGGTCATCTCCTTCTTCGGATGGGCCGTGTTGTATGTGGCGGCAACGGTAGGTTTGGGTGCGGTGATAATGAGTAAGTTCGGGACAAGTGGGGAGAAGCCCAAGCCGGCAGCTCCCGGGTCTGGCTGGAATCCGCCGACACCGGGTCAGGGGCCTCAGGCGCCCCCGGGCGCTCCGGTGGGTGGCCAAGGTCAGCCGGGTGTGCCGCCGCAGGGGACGTAAAGAGAAAAGCGAAATAAGGGTACATAAAGCCTTCCCCCTTTGGGGGGAAGGCTTTATGTACCGGCACAAGAAGGGGACACGAAACTTATTTCCCCGGGGGAAATGAGTATCATGTCCCTCTCCGTTTCTATCAGGGTGGCAAACTTGACTGGGGGCCGGGGCCTGTGATAAGAAGGAAGTAGTTTTAGGATAGATACGAGTCATGGTTCGTTAACGGAGGTGCAGAATGCATAGACAGGTAATGGTTGTGGTTGGTGCGGCGGCGTGCTTGATGCTTGTTGTCGGTTGTGGTGATGACGGCGGGACCGATGTGGAGATTACGAGGCCTACAGTCACCCAGACTTCACCGGAGGGCGCCGCTACGGACGTCAGCCTGGTT
>JALGWN010000034.1 GCA_025774115.1 bacterium | reverse complement strand
AGATCTGCGGCCTGCGTACCGGTGAGACCGAAGATGTCCTTGTAGAACATCGCGACGTCAAAGACTACGGTGGACCACCAGGGGGTCTGGTACTGGACACCGACTTCATACATGATCGTCGTCTCGGCATCCATCAAGGGGTTTCCGTATGGCAGCAGCCCCTGCTCGGTTTGACCGAGGAACTGGAAGAGAACCTCGAGTCTCGGAATCTGGTAGAAGCGCCCATAGTTAAAGTAGAGCGCAGCTCTCTCGGATATAGGATAGGAGACCCCCAGCCTCGGACTTATCTGCCACTCGGTCCGCTGCATGAAGCCCGACTCTGACGCCGAGAATCCGGTCAACCGCATGAATTCATTGTAGGCCTCCACGGCAGCCCTGCCGGGATCGAAGAGGTCAAACCTCAGGCCTCCCCTGAGGTTCATACCCTCAAACTTGATCTTGTCCTGGATAAAGGCCGACAGCTGCCAGCATCTGAAATCGTAGATGTCCGTAAAGACGCCGTTCGGGCTGTCCTGGGACGGGTACAGGAGATCTTTCATCTCCAGTTCATAGACGTTGGTCTCCGCCCCGAATTTCATCTGATGGGTGGTAGACCTCTGGATGGTCATATCCCCCTTGCCGGTCCACATAGCGGTCTGATACCGCTGCCAGTGAGGATAGTCCCCATCCACCACGTAATACCTGTTCTCGGGGTCGAGCATGTCATTGGTACTGGGGGTCACATACTGAGCCGGCTCTTTGTCCAACACCACTTCCTTGTGGACCGTGGTGTAACGGCCCGCCCTCAGGGTATAGAATGACGAAGGGCTGAGCGTGTGATTCCAGACAAATTTAAGACTTCTATGGCTGTTCGTTATGTCCGGCGTATGGGCCGGCCCTTCAAAGAGACTGTAGGTCGAATCAAGCGGCTCAAACCACCAGTGCTCGTGAAGATCCGACCAGTAACCCACCCTGTTGTATGCATGATGGTAGAAGTCATACTTCTCTCCGGAAGCCAGAAACTCCAAAGAGAGTTTCTTCATTCCGGGAAAGAAGTAGGTTGCCTTCGCCTGGCCGCGATAGTTGTTGTTCTGACGCTCCCTGAACTTGATAAAGCTCCAGAGTTCCTTCTGCTGCCGCTGCTCCTGGGTCTTGAGATAGGTGTCGGTGAAGACCACCTCGCCGGAAGCGAAGAACCGCAGATTGCTTGTGATCATGGGACCGCCGAAACCGACTGCGAGGTTGTCATAGTTGAAGTAGGTCTTATCGGGCGCTCCATAATCGTCCGTCATGAACTTGATCAGACCGGAATACTTGGTACCGCCTTCCCTGGTCTTGAGGCTGATGATTCCGGACTGGACGTTACCGTACTCAGCATCGAAGCCTCCCGAGAGCACCTCGATTTCCGAAAGTGATGCCAAACTGACTTCCATGCTGTTGGCACCCACGAAGGGGTCGCTGATCTGAAGGCCGTCCACAAAATACTTGACCTCACCGGCTCTCCCACCCCTAATATGTATTTCGCCCTGTTCGAGCACGACACCAGCCTGTGCGGCAATGGCCTCTTCCACGGTATTTATCGCGCGGACCGATGTCTCTTCCATATCGACACGTCGCATGGTCTGCGTCTTTTCGGTATCCACCATGGGCTTTTCTGCTTCGATCACGATTTCCGGGACCTGCATCACGACCGTCATCGCGAGCTCGAAACTGAGTTCCGTGGTCTGGTTGGCGATAACGACCACGTTCTCCTGGCTCTGGGCCGCAAAACCCATCATCATCACCTTGACCGTATAGGTGCCTGCCGGGACAGTCTCAAGCGAGAACCTTCCGCTATCCTTCACGAAAGTACCCATGCCCGTACCTAGAACCAGAACATTGGCAAAGGCAAGCGGCTTACCGTCTCTGGCATTGACCACGGTACCGGCAAGTCTCCCGGTATCCTGGGCAAAAGCGAGGCTTGATGATAAAACAAGGAGGGCTCCAAATAATATAGTGAGGGTCCTTACCCCGGGACGCATCTTACTCCCCCTTTCTGGGTGCTATCATACTACGTTATGTACTTCATTCTTCCCAAGTTACTATATAAAGGTCGGCGAAGCACTGTCAAGGGCTTTTGTCGCTTGGGTTTGCGACGGGCTTACCCCGAAACCCGGTGTCGTGGTCACCCGACACGCAGGCCTCCACGTCCTCCACCGCCAGCGGTTCGAAATCGCCGCCAAACCGCTGCCGGAAAGCCTCGGTCAGGATGCCGGCAACCCGCCGGGGTTCGACGCGCCTGCCGAGCACAGCCTCCAGGCAGGATGTGGCGGCTTCTATCTCATCGCGGAGACGCTCTCTGTCACCGGGCGAGACATTCATATAGTCCACCACACGCAGGTAGCCATGTCCCAGAGGAATACTGCCGTGCTGAAGCACCGCCCGTTCGCCCACCCGCTGAGCACTCCCCACTACCTTCCTCCCTGCGTGGGTGACCTCGTAACGGCTCACGGAAGCAAAGCACGGCCTCTGGACCATACGGGATCTCCCGGTTTTTCCTCTCTCTATATCCAGCACGGCCCCCATCGATGAGAGGCCGTCAACGAGTATCTCCGAAATCAGGTTATAGGTCTCCTGAAGGCCGCTACGTACAGGCCTGGGCACGACGACCGTGTAGGTGAGGTCGTCACCGTGAAGAACTACTCTTCCGCCGGTGGGGCGCTTCACGATAACAACCCCGTCCCGCTCGGTCGCTGCCTTGTCGACCGCGTCCTCGGGCTCGAGCCGGCCCATCGACAACGTGGGCCGGGTCCAGGTGTAGAACCGCAGGAAACCGTATTCGGGGTTTGCTTCACACGCGGCCAGGAGCTTACGGTCCAGGTCCATGTTGACCTCCCCCTCCAGACGGGCGTATCCGACTAACTTGAAGTGCATGGGTTTCTCGATCATTCGATTATGCCAAGCCAGTCACTGAGAAGGAAATGGAGCCGGCCGATAAGCAGGGATACCCTGCTCATCACCGTATAGCCGAAGGAGGCCCCGAATGAGATCATCAGGAAGTATATGCCGATCCGGGAGACCACCCCGAACCCCCCCTTATGTTCCCTTGAGAAGAAGAAATAGACAAGTGTGGTCACCAGACCGATGATGATCAGGGGATTCCGCAGAACCTCAAGCAGCGCGAAGAACATCTCCCCACTCCCGTTTGCAGACCCGACACCGGCCCAGCTCTTGGAAACATAGAAAGGTATCATGTTGGCCCATATTTGGGCTATCAGGTCGCCCTGGAGAGCACCGATAATGGCCAGCCCCGCATAGGAGCCTATCATCGCGGCGATCGACCATCTGCTCAGCCAGGAAACCCGCGGGAAAAACCTCATGAAGAGCAATAACCCCAACGCAAACGGGATGAGAAGCTCCATGCCCGGAAAAGTCGGCAAACCTACCGGCACGCCGCCCAGCCGGAACAACGTGGTGAAGCCGACATCCCGGAACCCTTCCATAAGCGGATTCCAGAGGTTCGGGATAAACACATTCCAATACTCAAGGGCAACGAAGTAGCCGGCTGACATACCTATGAAGATGTGTTCGGCGAATTTGTAGACCGGATTGTCCTTGTAAAGGAAGCTGAATATCGACAGCGTCAGGAGAGCCGCAACCCAGGTCCCGAGACCCGCAGTGGATATCCGCCCGGTGGCGGCAAGAAACACCACCAGCGCCAGTATCGCCGCAGCGGGAATCAGTCTGAACTTCACTTTGCTCTCCGCTTCTCAAGGAAGTAAATGATGTTGGCGAATATTATGAAGAACACGACCATGAGGTGTACGGTGGACTGGGCGACCATGCCTGCGATCCCCAGCCCCGGACGCTTGACCAGCTGTTCGTATTCAGCGGCGCCCTTCATACCCGCCAGGAGTCCTACCAGCTGTCCGGATTGGATGTAAGGATACATCTCCGGCCCGGTGACGGCGGTCACCCCCCCACCGATCACCATCTCATAGCGAGTCGCAATCTGCATGATCCATTCCTTTATACCCGGGTAGCCGGCAGACACCGCGACTATCATCTCGAGGTCCTGAAGATCCCTGATCCCCTCAAGCATGGGTATGCTGTCCAGAGGCGTACCGTAGTAGTCTTCGGGGAATGTCGTGCGGAGATCTTCCGCAATCGAGATCATTACGGCTTCCCGCCCCTCTTTGAAGCCGAGGTTGACGTAATCCTCACCGTAGGTCTTGCCGTACCTCACTGCAAGCTCGTCGAAAACCCTCTGCGCGAGGGGCGGTCCGGGCGCCCACAGGGAGCCTGAGATCACCCGGATGTCCTTTTCGAAGAGATGCTCCACCAGGGCCACGTTCATAGGGTAAAGCTCGGGCATGGATCCGGGACCGTAATCCGCTGCCAGCCACACGCACGCCCCGGGTTCCAGGCCGTCCACCGCTTCATAGAGCCCCAGCACCGGGGCCGTTACCGACACTCGCATCCTCACACCGGCAAGCAGAGGGATGACCACACAGATGAATATGACAAGAAACAGAATCCTCCTGTCGATGCCCGAAAGCCGCACCAGCAGACTCCGATCGGCTTGTCCGGTTTCCATCAGTCACCACCCAGGTAGGACCGTTCGATCCCGAGTATCATCTTAAGACCCGTAGAAATCGCCCCAAGAGCAGCCCCTATCATGATGCCCCGTTTGGCAGCCATGTTAGGCACTTCCATTACCCACTCGGTGAAAGCCGGAAACCCGCCCCATATCTTTTCCCCTATGGGCACACGCCCCAACATCACAATAGCGGCAGTCACAAGCAGCAGCGTGGCCTCTACCGAGCGGGCCCGAAAAGCCCGGTATGCGGCCGAGGCGATATAGAATGCAAGCAAGGAGAACATCGTGGCCTGCATGGGTACATACATATTGAGATAAGCCCAGTCGAAGGCTCCGCCGCTGCGTATGCCTCCGGCGATTCCCAGAGAGGCCATAGCGAAGAGGGAAACTATCAGCGCGGCCTTGTACTCCCAGTCGGCTGACCTGTTCCGAACCGAATGCAGACTTATGCGTGCGATATTCGCCACACCCAGAACATAGGCGAAGGCTGTGATTATGATGGCCCAGCTCCTGGTAATGGCCGCGGGCTCAGCGACATACGGGTGCGGCACGAAAAGAGATACCACCATCAACATACCCGCGACGAAGGCAATGGCTACCGGGATCTCGTTCTTCATGCGTCTACCTCGCCCTGAACCATTCTGCAAAAGACGTGATGCCGGCCGTCTCGGTTATACAGCCGATGACCAGCAGGGCTATGATTAAGACCTTCGCAAGATCGCTGGCCTTCAGCGTACCCAGCAGCTTGGGCTCCTTGGAAAGATACGCGCTGGCCGCATACAGCTCCTCCCCTATCAGGGTATAGTCACATGCCGCTACGAAGAAGGGCAGCTGGTGGATGTTGGCGGTACCCGCTACTTGGATCGCCCCGGTTGAAAACCCGGTCTCGGCCAGGATCAGGGATTCGGCGAAGAAGGAGCCCAGGTAGAGATTCGCTGCGGTCCTTTCTCTCAGCATAATACCGTTGACGCCCGCGGTGAACGCAAATTGCTCGTCCGAAAGGTACCTTACGTTGTCGGGGTTATAGAGCTCGGGCCTGCCGGCATTCAGGAAACCCTGTTTGACCGCCTCTTCGGCGACCGGTACCACAAAGGGCCGGCACACCGGGACTATTATCGGAGTTTCATAGGTGGCCGACAGCCTTGCCACATCATTTAGGATGACCATGCTGGCTATGGTCTGAATGTTATTGAGGTCGTCGATCCCGGGGACATAGAGCACCGGTCTTCCCATCTCGGTAGCTCTTCCTATGGCCTCCTCGATAGCGGTCAGCCCCGTGATTTTCCTTACGAAGAACTCGCGACCGGCCGCAAGGCGGATGTAAACCAGGACAAAGATGAAGAACAGCGCCAGGATCATAAGCATCACCAGTCTGGAAGTATTGATAAACGACGCCTCGGGACCGACCGGGTCCGACAAAACCGCCCCGCCGTCCGGGAAGGCGACGAGATAGACGTACGTCGCTTTTCTGGAAAGACCGGAATCGGTATACTCACCGGCAGCGGCATCCAGCGTGGTTAGCTCAGTGAAGACGGTGTCCGGATAGACAGCCCGCGATATCGAGATCTGCCGGCCCCCAGGGAAATCCCCATCCCAGGAAACCGTCAGAGCCGTACCGTCATCATTGGGAACATCGCGGACACTCAGCCCCGGAAGCCCCGTGGCCGGGTGCGGGCAGAGCAGGAACGCAGCCAGGAGGGTCAAGAGGCCGGGCAGATGGGCGCTTTTCACCGAGTCAGCACCTTACTTGAGGGATGCGAGGTGTACATTTGCATACGCCGCAGTGGCGAGAGGCAAGCATAACGAAGCAGATGGGCGCTTTTCACCGACTCAGCACCTTACCTTACCACAGGCCGGTCAAAAGCGCTCAGATGCGAGGCTTGCGAAGCCACGAGACACCAGGCGTATATTTGCATACGCCGCAGTGGCGAGAGGCAAGCATAACGAAACAGATGGGCGCTTTTCACCGGCCTGACCTTTACTTTTCGATTAGCTCGACATTAGCCCTCGGAACAACAGCCTCGCTTCCATCCTGGAATTCCACTCTTAGAACCCTGACCTTGGCCTCGGTCTCCAGCTTCTGGAGCTCGGGAGGAAGCTCGATAACCGAGCCGATTCTGCCGAAGAAGGGTTCTCTTATTGTGCGGACCGGACTTCCCACCACAAGACCGCTCGAAGGGGCATCTTCATCCCCGGTTCTCTTCCGGTTTCCGGCGGCGGTGCTGCCATCCAGCGGAATGACCACTTCCGGGCGAATCACGCCCGCCCGGATCTGAGTAGCACCGCTTATCGAGGTCTTCATGCCCTTGCGCGACGCCAGCAGATCGAAGGTGCGCTCCGCCATGTTCATCTCGCCGAAGCCCTCGGTCACCACAATGGTGAGCCCTATGTTTTCCGACCCTGTGATCGCCACACCCAGGTCGTACCCGAGGATCGTGCGAAGATCGGAATCCGCCATACCACCCACGATGATTCCGGCAACCCCCATCTCACGGGCGCGGTTGAGGACTTCCATCGTGACCAGCGACCCGCCGACGATTATCTTGCCCGCATGGTCCTGTGTTATAAGGGAGGCGTCCATGACCTCCTTGCCCCCACTTGAAACAACATCCAGCACGCCGACGGCCTCCCCACCGATTCCGAAGATCCCCTGCACGAAGGTGGCGGTTGTGCGGACCAGAACACCCTCGTCCTCATATACCTCCACCACCTCACCGTCAACATAGGCATCCACCTCAACCGGTATGGCTTTTTCCCGGATGATGACCTGGCCGGTTATGTCCGACACCGATTCGATCGTGCCGCCGGCCGGCATACGGGCCTTGGACTTGAAGAGGCCGAAGAAACTCTTGCTCTCAGCTATAATCTCTGCCTCATCGGCCCAGTCACCCAGCTTGACCAACATGTTCCGCTCGATGTCCTCAGGCAGTATGCTGAGCCGGTTGGCCACATTGATGGTCTGGACATTGCCCGGAAGATCGGTCCTCGCCACGGTGTCCTCCGCACTTACCTTCTCTCCCACCTTGCGAAGGACCTCGCCTTTAAGAGGCAGCTTCCTTTCTTTCTTGAAAACGGTCTTTTCTGTGACCCGGAGTCCCGGCGTGTACGCATGTGCCAATTCCTAACCCTCCGTCACCTTCTGCTCTTCGGGATAAACCCCGAGAGCCTTATTCCATTCAGTGAGCTTCCGCACCCTCTCGCTTCTCTCGGTCGGCAGTGCCAGAGGCCGCCCTCGGGCATCGATCACAACACCCACCACCCCACCGCTTACGTCCGTGCGGAAATCCTTGCCCTTGCCCGCTCCGGCATCGAATCGTCTGTGGGGCTTTATGTAGGCCTTGGCTTTCATATCAGCCTCGAGCGGAACCACGACCATTTCTCCGAACTTGACCGACCTGGTCTCAGTTTTGCCGCCGGGCATCTCCAGAGATACCTCGACGCAGTCGGCGCCTTCCTTGCCTTCCCCCACAGGCGCTATACAGGTGCCCATCCTGATAAGACAGTCCTTCTTGAAGACCTCCATGGCGGCCTGGGGGTGTACTTCAGCGAGTACACCGAGCTGGGGCATCATGAAAATGCTATCCACCGCAAGTTCCGTGACGCCTTCGGGCATGAAACCGTCTATCAGCATGAATGCGGCCTGCACTCGCCTGGGCGCATGGGAAAGGACACCGCCGCTACCGACAAGGATGTCCAGATCCATCATGTTCACCAAGGTCGCGCCGCTTTCAGTCTGTTCGAAAGTGTCGGAGATGGTACGTTCCTGCTGGACCCCTTTGAGCCCGACCGCGAGCTGCTTATGCTGCACGAACGCGAGCCTGAGGGCCTCCCGCGCCATGGCCTGCTCGATCATGAGTTCCCTGAGGGTCTGAGGTATGGTGGTCGGCCTGATCATCTTGTTCTTCACGCGGTTCCTCAGGTCCGCCTCCTCCACATCGAACGGGACCCATCTCACTATGTTGGGAACCGTTGCCTCCGCCAGCACGTTGGATATGGAGTAACTCATACCCAGGTTGGCGCTGACCGTACGGTTGAAGACCTCCCCGAAGACGGAGAAGACATCGGTCGTCGCACCCCCGATATCCACACCTACAACATTTATATTCTCCTCACGTGCGATCAGCTGCATGATCGATCCAACGGCCGCAGGCGTAGGCATGATGGGGACCAGCGTCCACTCCATGAGATGCTTGTAACCCGGAGCGTGGGCCATCACGTGTTCGAGAAAGAGCTCCTGAATCTGGAGGCGGGCAGGTTGGAGATTCTCACGCTCCAGCACGGGTCTCAGGTTCTCGGTGACCGTCAGACTGGTCTTGTCCTCGAGCCGGTCCTTGACGATCTCCCGGGCATCGACATTACCGGCATAGATCACCGGGAGTGAATAGGCGATTCCCAACCTCGGCTTGGTATCGGCGGCACTTATGAGCTCGGCCAGCTCTGCGACGTGCGTGGTGGTGCCCCCATCGATACCACCTGAAAGGAGTATCATGTCGGGCCTGAGACTCCTGATCCGTTGAATCCGCTCGTGCGGCTGCCGTTGATCGTTGGAGGCAATGACGTCCATAACGATGGCACCAGCGCCGAGAGCGGCTCTCTGAGCGCTCTCCGCCGTCATCTCCTTCACCACCCCAGCGACCATCATCTGGAGACCGCCTCCTGCGGAGGAGGTCGAAACATAGAGATCCGTACCCTTGTCGCCTTTACGGGGATGGAGAATCTGATCGTTCTCCAGGTACGTCTTGCCGGTGAGGTCCTCGACCTCTGCAACCGCGTTGAGCACACCCCTGGTCACGTCTTCGAAGGGTGCCTCCACCGTCGTGGGTGCCTCACCTCTCGCCACCAGGCGGTACTCACCATCGTGCTTTTCGATAAGAATCGCCTTGGTGGTGGTGCTGCCGCAATCAGTGGCTATGATGGTGTTTATGTCCTTCGGATCCTTCTCGAGATCTGCCACCTCGGGTCACTCCTTCTTTTTCTTCTTTTTCTCCTCTTTGTCCTTCTTTTCCTTCTCGGTGTATTCCGCCTCAAGGTCTTCCATCTTCCGTATCAACCGTTCCCAGTTCTCATGGTGCTCCATAAGAACTGCGAAACGCTGGTATTGGCGGATGTTGAAAAGGGTCTGTACAAACGGTTCAAAGAAAATTAGCAGTTGGCTACCCAGGAATGCAAGCGGTTTGCTTGATTCCAAAAAGAAAATAGCGGGGATAGTCATACGCATGCGGACTATCTTGCCCGCGAGCTTGTTGATCAGCTCCTGATCTTCGTCGACGGTGCCTTCCTCACAGGAAGGGTCCTCTTCCGGAACGGCGCTAGGAGTGCCCGCCGACTCTCTTCGAAATAAAGGCCACCACCTCATCTCTGTTTCCCCCGTACAGCAATCTTACAGATCTGAAAGGATCAAGTCGAGAAGGTTCTGCGAAGGGCGAAAGCGTCACGCCTTTCCCGTCGGCGCTGTATCGCTTGAAAGCCGACCAGGTTTTGAAGGTCTTGACACCGACCGTTCTCACGGTAACTCCATCTTCTGCGAGTCGATAAGTGGTCTTCGTGAAGAAGGTGTGCAGTGAGACCACCAGAATCCCAATGGACAACATTGTGAGAAACACGTCCTTGAAAGCCAGGTGTACGGCGGCGGCCGCGGCTACAACGATCGAGACCACTACCGTAGACCTTCTGGTGTCCTCGAGAAATGGAAATACGCTCCATTGCAGGTAATCCGGGTTTTCATTCTGCGACATCAAGGTTCCTCGCCGCCAGAGCCTCGTCGACCCTGCGCACCGGAGTATTGAACGGTGCTCCTTTGACCTTTTCAGGATCGTTCTCTATCTCCAAGGCGATCTCTTTCATCGCCTGGGCGAACCTGTCGAGCGTGTCTCTGGATTCGGTTTCCGTGGGCTCTATCATCAGAGCCTCCTCTACGATCAGAGGGAAGTAAACCGTCGGCGGATGAAACCCGAAATCCATGAGCCTTTTCGCTATATCGTTGGTCCTGACTCCGTGGGCGAGCTTGTCCTTGCCCGATAGGACGAACTCATGCTTGCAGGTCTCGTCGTAAGGGACAAGGAAATCCGCCCGGAGCCTCGAGAGCAGATAGTTTGCGTTGATTATGGCGTTTTCGGCTATCTGCCGCATACCGGATGCTCCGGCCATCAACACATAGCAATAGGCTTTCACAAGTACGGCGAAGTTGCCGTTGAAGGTGTGGATTCTGCCGATGGACTTCGGCCTGGCTTCCACGATGCGGAAGGCATCGCCGTCTTTACCCACCAGGGGTATCGGCAGATACGGAGCAAGCGCGGCCTTAACCGCGACCGGGCCGGAGCCCGGGCCGCCGCCGCCGTGGGGTGTCGCGAAAGTCTTATGGAGATTCAGATGCGCCAGGTCGATACCGAAATCGCCCGGCCGGGATATGCCCAACAGCGCATTCATGTTGGCACCGTCCATGTAGACCAGGCCACCCACCTCATGCACCATCTCGGCGACTTCACACATGTGCGTCTCGAAAAGGCCGAGGGTGTTGGGATTGGTGACCATGATGGCCGCAACGTTCTCATCGAGGAAAGGCCCGAGCGCTTGGGGGTCGATCCTGCCTGAGGCGTCCGACTTCACCTCCACCGATTCATAGCCCGCCACCCGCACACTGGCCGGATTTGTACCATGCGCCGAATCCGGTATCAGTACCTTGGTCCTCGGATTACCACGGTCCTGGTGATATGCCCGGACCATCAGCATCCCGGTAAACTCTCCATGGGCCCCCGCGGCGGGAACCATGGTGATATCATCCATTCCGGTGATCTCGCAGAGCGACCGTCCCAGCCCATGGATAAGACCCAAAGATCCCTGAACCAGGTCCTCCGGCAGCATGGGATGAAGCTCCGAGAAGCCTTCGTACCCGGCCACGTCCTCGCCGACCTTAGGATTGTACTTCATCGTACACGAACCCAGAGGATAGAGATCCTTGTCCACATGATGATTCAGAACGGAAAGGCCTACATAATGTCTCATGAGCTCGGGCTCGGACATCTCCGGAAGCCGTGGCGGATCTTCCCTCAGCAGGCCGGATGGGATCACCGACCCCGGATCCACACGGGGTACGTCGCACACCGGCAACGAATAGGCCTGCCGCCCTTCTCGGCTCTTGTCAAATACGGTCACCTCACGCTTCATGCATTCACCTCATCACCCGCATGTTGTTCCTGTCCGGGCACGCACACCATACGCCGCCGCCTCGGTCTCAGGGCCCGCGAGCACCCCCCTCTCACTTCACGACCCCACCTTTTTACGGGCAAGCGCGGCAAGGGCCCCCACCAGCCGGTCTATATCGTCCCTGGTTCGCTTCTCGGTGAAAGCCATGAGAAGCCTGTTTTCCAAATCGGGGTGAACCCAGCCGAGGGGCATTCCGCCGACAATCCTGTGCTCGGCAAGCCCCCTCATGAAGTCACCGGCACTCCCCGGAAGGTCGATTGCGAATTCCCTGAAGAAAGGCCTGTCGAAGCTGAGGCTAAAACCCGCCGACCGAAGCGCATCCCTGGCATAGACCGCCTTGGAAAGACACAACTCCGCCAGTTCCCTGATGCCGTTCTTGCCGAGCCAGCTGAGATAGACCGCGGCCCTCAAGGCCACGAGCGCCTGATTGGTGCATATATTGGACGTGGCTTTCTCCCGCCTTATATGCTGCTCCCTGGTCTGGAGCGTAAGACAGAAACACGGTCTTCCGTCGGCATCGACGGTCCGGCCGACTATTCTGCCGGGGAGCTTACGGATCAACTGCTTTCCGGTGGCCATGAAACCCAGGTAGGGCCCGCCGAAATTCAAGCGGTTCCCCAGACCCTGGCCTTCGCCCACGACTATGTCGGCCCCATAGTCCGAGGGTGCCGAAAGCAGGCCCAAAGAGATGGGATCCGCACTGACTATGAAAACCGCACCGGCCGCCTTCGCCACCTCCGCGATCGCGGGGCCGTCTTCCACCACACCAAAGAAGTTGGGATTGTCCAGAACGACACAGGATGTCTCCGGACCTACCAGCGCGCGCACCTCGTCGGGATCGGTGTAGCCCGCACCCATCCCCGAGACCTTGATCTTAAGTCCGGTCGCCCTCAAGTAGGTCCTGAGGACATCCAGACGCCGGGGATGCACACAACCGCTCACCACCACCTCTTTCCTGCGGTTTATGGCATCGGCCATCAGCACCGCCTCGGCCAGGGCGGTACCCGCGTCGTAGAGCGAGGCATTGGCTATTTCCATGCCCGTGAGTCTGGCGATAAGAGACTGGAATTCATAAATGGTTTGAAGCGTACCCTGGCTGACTTCCGCCTGGTAAGGCGTATAGGCCGTATAAAACTCCGGCCGCCCCGATACATGGTCCACGACGCTCGGCACATAATGATCGTACGCTCCCCCTCCGAGGAAGGAAGTCCATCTATGGGGGTCGGCGTTCTGCTCCGCCAGGTCCCGCAGGAACTTCTTGGCCTCCATCTCCGAGAGCGCAGGGGGAAGATTGAGATCGCCGTCGAGCCGGACCGCATCGGGCATATCGGCCAGGAGATCGCTAAAGGAGCCGGCTCCGATCGCCTTGAGCATCTCTTCTTTTTCGTGCTTACTGCGCGGGATAAAATCCGGCATGGCTACTCCCCGATAAGCTGCTTATACTTGTCCGGCTTTAGAAGAGTGTCCGCCTCGCCAGGATCGCTCATCTTTATCTTGATCATCCAGCCGTCTCCATAAGGCGAGTTCTTGATGACATTCGGGTCGCCGGCAATGCTGTCGTTTACCTCCACGACCTCGCCGGAAACCGGCGCATAGAGATCGCTCACGGCCTTTACCGCCTCTATGGTACCGAAAGGACTCATCCTGCTGACCTTGATGCCGGTTTCGGGGAGCTCGACATAAACGATATCGCCCAGCTGGTTCCTGGCATAGTCGCTTATTCCCACCGTGGCCGTGTCGCCTTCGATTCTGACCCACTCGTGTTTCTCGCTATAGAGAAGATCGTCGGGAAGCATGGGCGAAAACTCCTTTCTACTCGGTCTTTGGCTTCTTATAGAAGGGTCCCTTGACGAAAGCAGCTTCTATCATCCTACCCCTGGCGTCGATCCGGAAACCCCGGTCCTTCGCGGCATATCCGGATTCCACGTAAGCCAGCGCGATGCCCCGACCGAGGGAAGGTGAGAAACCTCCGCTGGTCACGGTGCCCACCTTGCGGTCGCCCGACCAGACACCATATCCAGGTCTGGGAAAACGCCTGGCCTCCGAGACAAGACCTATAAGTCTCTTGGGTACGCCATGCTGCTTCTGTTCGATGAGCGCCTTCTTCCCGAAGAAGTCCGCCTTTTCCATCTTCACTATCCATCCCAGCCCGGCCTCGAACGGGGTCGTGGTCTCATCCATGTCATTGCCGTGAAGCCGGAAGGCCATCTCCAGCCTCAGACTGTCCCGGGCACCCAGGCCGCAGGGCACCGGTTTGGGTTCGCCCTCGACCAGGGCGTCCCAGACCTCCGCCGCCCCCATCACATCCAGGTAGATCTCTAAGCCGTCCTCCCCGGTATAGCCCGTGCGGGAAACCAGACATGGAGAGTTGGCGATCCGGGCCCCCATGGATCGGAAGTACCCCAGTTTCGCGACACTCTCGCCACAGACCCGCTCCACCAGGCCTGCGGCCTCAGGACCCTGAACGGCGATCTGGGCCGTCTCCGCACTCATGTCCTTGACGGTCACATCCCCCGGCACTCTTTCCCCTATCCAGGCCAGATCCCGCTCCGCGTTGACGGCGTTTACAACCAACAGGTAGTCGTATTTCCTCCTGTAGACCACCAGGTCGTCGATGATGCCGCCTCGGTCGTTGAGCATGGCGGTATACTGGGCCTGGAACAGATCGAGGCCTCGAACGTCATTGGTGGTGAGCATGTTCACATAGTCCATTGCCCCATCACCGGAGATGGTTATCTCACCCATATGCGAGACATCGAATATGCCCAGATGATTCCTGACGCTCAGGTGCTCGTCCACGCCGCCGGAGAACTCGATGGGCATCTCGTAACCGGCAAAAGCAACCATGCGGCCTCCGGCCTCAACGTGCCTATCGTAAAACGGTGTCTTCTTCAGTTCCAACTCTCCTCCTCAGATTAATCACGTTAACCCCTCGTAGCCGTTTTTTCAAGGTCATATCTCCGAGCTTCCTCCACGAAGAGGTCCCTCAGGACGCCACCGGTATAGGATGCGCGGACTTCGGCGATCTCTTCGGGTGTGCCCTCGGCGACGACCGTTCCCCCCTCATCGCCGCCTTCGGGCCCGAGATCGATGATATGGTCGGCGACCTTGATGCAATCGGGGTTATGCTCGATCACAATGACGGTGTTCCCCTTCTCCACCAGGCGGTCCAAGACCCCCAGGAGCATAAGCGTATCTTCGAAGTGAAGCCCCGTTGTGGGTTCGTCCAGAATGTAGAGCGTCCGGCCGGTGCCGATCTTGGAGAGTTCCTTAGCCAGCTTCACCCGCTGGGCCTCGCCGCCGGAGAGGGTCGTCGCAGGCTGGCCGAGCTGTATGTAGCCCAGACCCACATCGTAAAGCGTGTCCAGCTTCCGCTTGACGGGCGGGATGTTCTCGAAGAAGTCCCGGGCCTCGGCGACGGTCATCTCAAGGACATCGGCTATGCTGCCGCCTTTGTACTTGATCTCCAGGGTTTCCCGTTCGTAGCGCCTCCCGCCGCATACATCGCACTTGATGTAGACATCGGGCAGGAAGTGCATTTCGATCTTCTTCACTCCATCACCTCTACAGGCCTCACATCTCCCGCCGCGAACATTGAAGCTGAAACGTCCCGGCAGGTAGCCCCGCACACGCGCCTCCGGAATCTGCGAGAATACCTGCCTTATCGGGCCGAATACACCCGTATAGGTGGCGGGGTTCGATCTGGGGGTGCGGCCTATGGGTGATTGGTCTATATCGATCACCTTATCCACGAGATCCACCCCCTCGATGGCGTCGTGCTCGCCGGGCTCATCCTTCGCCCTGTAGAAACGCCTGGCAAGATCGCGGTAGAGGATCTCGGTTACCAGGGTACTCTTGCCCGAGCCCGAGACCCCGGTAACACAGGTAAAAGTTCCCAGAGGTATCTTAACATCTATGTTCTTGAGATTGAACTGGCGTGCGCCTCTTATCGTCAGGTGCTCACCCGTACCCGAACGCCGGGTGGCGGGGGTGGGAATCGCTTTCTCACCGGAGAGATATCTCCCGGTCAGGGAATCCCGATTGCCGGTAATATGCTTGGGCGACCCGGCTGCGACTACACGGCCGCCGTCCCTGCCCGCCCCGGGGCCCAAATCGACTATGTAGTCGGCCGCTAGTATGGTCTCGCGGTCGTGCTCGACGACGATTACGGTATTACCCATATCACGGAGCCGTTTCAGGGTATCAAGGAGCCGACGGTTGTCCCGCATATGCAGGCCTATGCTCGGCTCATCCAGGACATAGAGCACCCCCACCAGGCTGGAGCCAATCTGGGTTGCTAACCTTATACGCTGAAGCTCGCCTCCGGCGAGAGTGCCGGCGGTCCGGTCGAGTGTGAGGTAGGAAAGCCCGACATCGGCCAGGAAACCCAACCGGTCCTTTATCTCCTTGACTATCGGGGAGGCTATCTTCGCCGCTATGCCCGAGAACCTGAGCCCCGAGAAAAACCGCAGGCATTTACCGACAGGAAAGCCGGTGACATCACTTATGGAATTGCCCTCGAGCTTCACGGCCAGGCTCTCCGGCTTGAGCCGTGTGCCCCCGCATTCGGGACATGCCCGCATAGACATGAACTTCTGGATCCAGGCACGGATGTCCTCAGAGTCGGTCTCCACGTAACGCCGTTCCAGACGCGGCACCACCCCTTCGAAGGGGGCAACATACTGAGAAGACCGGCCCTTTGCCGAGCGCACCTTAAAGGCTATCTCCTCATCCCCCGAACCCCGAAGCATGATACGGCGGTGGGCCTCCTTCAAGGTGCTCCAGGGCTTGTCAAGGGGGATGCCGTAGCGGCGTGCAACCGATTCGATCATCGCCCATGTCATCATGCTGCGCTTCTTGCCCCAGGGGACCACGGCCCCCCCGGCCAGGGACAGACCCCGGTCCGGCACAACCAGCGACGGATCGACCTCGAGAGTTCTCCCTATACCGTCACAGCCGAGACAGGCGCCATAAGGGCTGTTAAAAGAAAATGAACGAGGCGAGATCTCCGGTACACCCACGCCGCAGTCGACACAGGCGAACAGTTGACTGAGCATGAGTTCGGTCTTGCGCCCCGCCTTGACAACAACAACACCCCCACCCATCTTGAGGGCGGTTTCGATCGAGTCGGCCAGCCGCCATCTTATGTCCCCAACCAAATTGAGTCTATCCACCACCAACTCTATGGTGTGTTTCTTTTGCTTGTCCAGCTTGATGGCATGATCGAGCTCGCGGATCCGGCCGTCTACTCTCGCCCGCACGAAACCTTCCCGCCTTGCCTTGTCCAGCAGGCTCTTGTGCATGCCTTTTCTTCCACGGACCAGCGGGGCCATTATCTGAACAGGCATACCTCGTTTGAACTCCAGGACACGGTCCACCATCTGGTCTGCGGTCTGCTTGGAGATGGGCTTGCCGCACTTGTGACAGTACGGGACACCCACGCGTGCGAAGAGAAGTCTGAGATAGTCATATATCTCGGTGACCGTACCCACGGTGGATCTGGGATTGGTTCCGGCGGTGCGCTGTTCGATGCTTATGGCGGGCGAGAGACCTTCGATATAATCGACGTCCGGCTTCTCCATTTGCCCAAGGAACTGGCGGGCATAGGTGGAGAGAGATTCTACATACCTTCGTTGGCCCTCCGCATAGATGGTGTCAAAAGCCAGCGAGGACTTGCCGGACCCGCTAAGGCCCGTGATCACGGTCATCTTGTCGCGGGGGATGGTTACATCTATGGACTTGAGGTTATGCTCCCGTGCTCCCTTTACAACTATGTTGTCCTTCGGCATCGGTCCTGCCTCTCGGGTTGCTTCCCTGTGGTATCCGCTCGGGCAGATCCCCGTCAGGGGAATCCGGGCTAAAGGTCTTTCATCCGAGCAGGGTCACTCCTCCACATCTTACGGCGCCACCTCCCGCGGTTCCTGCCGAGCGGGTTTCGGCTTGGAGAGTTCGTCAAGCCGGTCCTCGGAAGCACGGCCCCAGTCGGTTTTTGTACCGAACTCCCTGACGTTCTCCCGGTAAATTATTAAAGCGTGGTCAATGAGGCCAGCCTTTTCACACTCCATGCCCGCTCTGAAGGCGGCGGTACCCGTCCAGGGGCCGCCATCCGGGAAAAGGTGCACGACCCTGAGGAACTCGCAGGCCGCTCTCGCCGGTTTGCCCATCTCGGCATAGGATTCTCCGATCCAGTATATGGCCTCCGCAGCAGTCTCAGGATCCTCGGCATACTGGAGTAGATCCCTGTAGATCGGGATGGCCTTCTCCGGCCGGCCCGCCTGCTCGAGCGTATACGCGGCCCTCATCAGCGCGCGATCGAACCTCTCGGAGAAGGGAAACCGCATCGCCAGGCTTCGGAAGGCCCCTGACGCCTCATCCAGCCGGCCCGCCTCTTCCAGGGCCAGACCCAGATTGAAATAGGCGTTCTCCACGATCGAGGCTTTACCGGCATCTGTCCGACGAGTCATACTTCTCCAGCACAAAACAGGTCGTACCCAACTTCAGGAGAGCATCGAAGTGGAGATCGGAATTAGGATAAGCTTCCTCCACCCTCAGAAAGGCTCCACGCGCCCGTCGGTAATCACCCTCGACCATATGGTAGATGCCCTTACGATAGAGTCCGTAGGCAAGAGCATCGTGCGTTTGCCCCCCGAGTGCCAGACTGTCGATCACGGCGCCGGCGGTGTCACCGAGGCCTTCGCGATAAAGAATCAGGGCCTGGTGGACATCCAAACCCAGACGCGTCTCTCGGTCCAGCGGGAAACGCTGCAGGTAGCGCTTTCGCTCCCTGACGCATGCATCCAGGGGTCCGGCGGAACAGGCCAAGTAGGCCCGCTCATGCAGGAGTCTCAGGGCTTCGAAGATCGTCGTGCATATGGTCTCCCCCTCACCCAATCGGGCCAACCTGGCCTTCGATTCCTCATCGGACTCGAGCCTGGAAAGAAGAAGCAGCGCCTCACATGCGAAATCGCCCCCCCCCTCGGAGGCCCGTGTCAGCAGCCCCATACCGAGATTTCGATAACCTGCATGGCCGAGGGCATAGGCGGCCGTCATCCGCCGCAACGTCTTGAGCCGCTCTCTCACTGCGGGCAAGGCTGAATCCAGACGGGCCAGGGCGGCTTCCCGACCGTCCTTCTCATAGATCAGCAAACCCCGCCGGAGGGTTATGAGATCGGAAAGCGACGGCGTAGAGATCTTCTGTAGACCTATATCGTAGTAGTGGAGTGCGGAGTCAGGCCGGTCGGAAATCTCATAACACTCCGCGATCTTAAGTGCGACTCGCGGCGAGGCATTCACATTTCCATAGTGGCCCAGCGCTTCCTCGATACCGCCCGAATAGAGATAACAGTCTCCGATCCCGTCTTCACAAAGCGAGGTGACGGTGTGGTTCCGCCATACTTCACGGCAAGCCTCATAGATTTCCAGGGCGCCCACGTAGTCGCCCGCTATAAACCTGAGCCGCGCCGCCAAGAACGCCCCCAGCGGCGCTTCCCCGGAAGTGGGATACTCGTTGGCCAGCCGTCTGAGAGTCACCGCGCACTGGGCATAGACGTTGGCGTCCCGCTCGGAAAACAAATGAAACAGCAGTCTTGCAGCCTGATAGAGATCGCCGCTTCTGAGGTCTTCCCTCCTGCCCAGGCTTTGAAGAACGGCGAAGGCCCGGCCGCGATCCTCCCGAAGCCAGTCGGTGGATACCTTGAGAACCCGCAGAATGTCAGCGGCGGCCACTATGTTGGTATCGGCAGAATCGGCCACGAGGCCGATTGCCTCGGCCCTGAGATCACGGTCTCCTGTCTCCAGCGACCTCACCGCCAGAGCCTCGGCAAGTTTGATCTTCACGCCTTCGACGGACACCCCTTCGGGCGCCTCGGCGAGGGCCCGCCGGTAGAAGATTGCAGCCCGACTGAAGTCTTTGAAACGATCCATGAAAAGATCGCCGAGATCGAGAGGTGACGCACCCTCCTCGGCGACTCGCTCCACAACACCGGCCACGTCCGCGTCGGGTTCGGCGGTCTTGTCAAGAAGATATGTCGACCTGGCTGCGGCAAGGCTTTGCTCGGAGGGTACAGGGGATGCTGAAAGCGCCCTGTAAAGTGAAAGGGCTTCATGCTTCGGGCCTGCTTGCTCGATCGCCGCGGCCACCTCGAAGATGGAGGCGTCGTCATACCCGACCCGGAGGTCTTCCGCCAACCCGAGCAGGCGGGCCCGGCCCAGCTTACCCTGGCCCGACTCCAGGAGGAGCATCGCCATCTCCCTCTGCTCCACCGGAGCCAGATCTCCCCACAAGCCGGCAAGCATCGGCAGCAGCCGGCCCACGAACATCGCCCTTTCATCTCCACCGGCGTGTGCAAGACATGCAGCAAGACATCTGACTTTGAGGTCCCGGCCGGATGCCTTCCGGGACAAGAGCGCCAGCGTGCCGCAGCGCGCGGCATCCTCCCCGGATATCGCCCGCGCATATCGCAGCCAACCGGCCGATCGGTCCGACACCGGCCGTCCAAGCAGCGTGTCGCAGTAACCCGACACGTCCTCCCCGCCCTCGGCGAGGTGCACAAGTGAACCCACAACTTCCGGACACGTTTCCACCGTGAAATCGCTGTCG
>JALGWN010000151.1 GCA_025774115.1 bacterium | reverse complement strand
ACAACAAGCAACCTTTCGGCAACATCAAGCAAAGGAGAGACTCTTCCTTCCCAGACCGGAACCGCTATTCTCAAATCAATCACCTCAAGTGTGACTACTAGCAATTGGTGTGCCACTGCCTGCTCAACTGCGACCTTAATTCATATAAGGCCTTGTGAAACAGCCAGTTACAAGGGTGTGGGGAAGAGTGTCCTCTTACGACGGACAGCAACTACTGGTGCAATATCGCAACGGTATCGACCAGATAGTGTTTCATATTCGCACCGCTATTGGTGGCGGGATCGGCCATCCCGCTTGGGCAGGTCTATGCCGTGGGATCTGATCTTCCGGTAGAGTGTGCTCTTGTCTATTCCGAGTTCCCTCGCCGTCGCTGTGCGATTCCAGGTGTTGCGCTTCAGTGCAGCTACGATAAACTGCGCCTCCAGTTCCACCAGGGAGTCCGGAACAGCCTCTTGCTTGCCGCTCAGAATGGATCCATCCGGGGCAAGATGGTCGGGCAGGTGGAGAGGCTCTATCATACCGCCGGGGCATACCACAAACGCATGTTCAATGGCATTCTCCAGTTCCCTTATGTTTCCGGGGAAATCATACCTCATAAGAAGGGCGAGGGCTTCGGGGGCGATTCCGTTGATGTTCTTCCCCTGGAGCCTGTTCAGACGCCCGATAAAGTGGTCGGCGAGAAGAGGGACATCTTCCTTCCGATCTCGAAGGGGGGGCAGCGACAACCTGACCACGCTCACGCGGTAGTAAAGGTCCTGCCGGAACGTGTTCTGCTTTACCAGGTCACTCAGGTTCTTGTTGGTTGCAGTTACCACACGCACGTCCGCCTTCACCGATTCCGTTCCCCCGAGCGGCTCGTACGTTTTTTCCTGGAGCACTCGCAGCAGGCGAACCTGCAACGCCGGCGAGATGTCACCGATCTCGTCGAGGAAGATCGTCCCTCCCTCCGCAAGCGCAAACCTGCCAAGTCTATCTTTCCTTGCATCGGTGAATGCCCCTGCTTTGTGACCGAAGAGCTCGGATTCCAGAAGCGTGTCGGGCAGCGCCGCCGAATTCACGGCCACGAATGGCTTATCGGCTCGATAGCTCAGGGTATGTAAGGCACGGGCAAACAGTTCTTTGCCGGTCCCACTTTCTCCCTCAATCAGGACCGTGCTCGTGCTCCGGGCGAAGTTCGGAAGTATATCGAAGATCTCGTGCATCCTGTGGTTCTTGCTGAGGATGTCGCCGAAGGAGTAGGTTCGCTCCAGTTCCTTGCGAAGCTGCTCCACCAGGCTCAGATCGCGAAACGTCTCGACTCCGCCTATGATGTTGCCTTTGCCGTCCTTTAGGACTGCGGTCGAAATACTGATGGGGATCCGCTCGCCTTCGGTATCGACGATATAGACCGGCTTACACACAACCGGCTCTCCGTGTTTCATCGTATGCGCGAGGGCACAATCGGTTTCACAGATGCTCGCACGCAGCACATCGCTGCACCGCTCGCCGATCGCTTGTTCCTGTGCGACACCGGTTATCTCAGCGGCAGCACGGTTGAAGGAGGTAATCCGCCATTCGGTATCCACCGTGAAGACACCGTCGACCACCGAGTCGAGGATAGTACGCGCATCCCCCAGGCTCAGAGTCTTTCCCCTCCCACGGTTTTGCTTCTTTCCCACAAGCGTCCCCGGATAAATGATTACGCCCTGCACGCCACCGGGCAGCCTCCCGGTACACGGCGCTCCGCCCTCACCGCTATTATATGGCTCGGGGGAGACCGGCGCAAGCGGGGGCGCTATCCAGGTGAGTCATCCCGGCACCCAGATCGAACAACCGTGTTCCGGAGTGCTCCCCATCCAGCGTGGAACCCCTGCGGCAACCCGACACTTGTCACACCTGCTTGGGACGTGCTACCATCGGTAGTCGGCGATCCCTGCGGCCGAGGAGCGGACTGTTATATGAAGACACTGATTGTGCTATGCCTTTTTGCACTTGCGGTCACCATCTTCTTCTCGGATGTGATCTTCGGTCCATCCGTCCTGGTCGACGCGAGCCCTTATGCCTTCCACCCGTGGCGAAGCCACGCATCGCCGGAAGACCTTCAGTACAGGACCTACAGGATGGACGGTCTTCTCACCTATCTTCCCCGGCAGGTCGAGGTGTCGAGAAGCTTCCGGTCGGGGAGGTTTCCGCTCTGGAACCCATATATCTATGCGGGTATCCCTTTCTTCGCCGACCCACAGACCCGGGTGGTCTATCCCGTCTCGGCACTTCTCGCCTGGATGGACCCGCATGTGGCCATGGGGTATGACGTCGCCATACACTTCTTTATCGCCATGGTCGGCATGTATCTTTTCCTCCAGGCTCTGGGCACCACGACATCAGGTTCCATTGTGGGGGCTTTTGCCTATGGCCTCTCCTCGTTCTTCTATTGCCGCGTCGGCCAGCCGCCTTTTGTGGCTGCCGCGGCTTGGATACCTTTCTTCTTCTATGCCTACGAGCGAACCAGGAGATCGGAGCGCACAGGTACGCTCCTTCTCATAATCTTTCTTGCCCTGGGCTACCTAGCCGGCTTTCCGCAGATCTTCATGCTGGGCGTCGGGGGGCTCGTGATCTATGCGATCGTCCTCAATGTGGATCGCATGGTGGCGAAGCGGCCCACCGACTGGCTGAGGACCTTGAGGGTGCTGGCCGTCTCCGGGACGTGCTCGATGCTCCTGGTCTCGGTCCAGCTGGTCCCCTTTCTCGAATTCATAAGAAACGCGGTAGGCCTCCATATCGAGTTCGACAAGATGAGAGACGTATATCAGTCACCTCCCATCCTTCTCTTAAAGAGCTTCTTCCCCGATTTCTTTGGTAACCCGGTCGCGGGGACGGACTGGTCCGGCCTCGTGAGAGAGGCCGTCCATCCATACAACCCCGACTTCATCATCTACTGCGGCATAGGGTGCATGCTGGTCGCCCTTGGAGGCCTTGTCTTCGCACGGAGCATCCGGCGGATGAGGGCCTTCATCGTGCTTCTCCTGGTGAGCATAAGCCTCGCGACAAGCCCTGTGATCTTGAAGATAGCCTATGCGTTGCTACCCATGTTTCGGTACTCGCGCGTTGCAAGGGTAGGGGTGCTCGGGTGTTTCGCTCTTTCCGCCATGGGGGGGCTTACCATATCAATGCTCGCCTGCGGGGCGAACAGAGCTTCCAGGAAACCCTTCCTGCGCGTGATGCTCGCCGCGCTTGCCGTCATCATAGTGGGAAGCCTCGTCTTTATGGCCGTTGGTGAGGCCTATATCGGCGGAGTCGCCGAGAAGGCGCGGTCGCTGGGACCCGAGTTCTGGCGAGGCGCCCTGGCCCAGCTCCGGTCCGGAAACGTGAGGGAATGGGCCGAGGGGGAAACCTCAGTCTGGTTTGGCTACGTTAAAGGCCGGTTGCTCTCAGGCATAGCGCTCGCCGTGCTTGCCTCCATCGCAGCCTCTGCCTACGCCTGGCCGCGACGCCTGGGCGCGACCCCGAGGCGGGTGGCTTTGATCGCATTCGGTATTGTGCTTGTCCTCGATCTGGGTCTCACATCAAGGGGTTATCTCGTGACCCAGCCTTCGGCCGACTTCCCCCGGGTGGACGGCATCAGAGTGCTCAAGACCGGCCTGGGCAGTGCCGGCACGTGGAGAACGCGGAGCGCAAGCTATAGCCCCGAGTTTGTGAACACGCTTCCCGGCAATGCGAATCAGATTCTTAAGATACCGTCGCTCGAAGGCACGAGCACCATAGTCCCGGGGGTCTACTATGACGGTCTCTTGAAGTCCTTCGACGATGCCATGATTCCGGCGAGACTGAAGAAGAGCTATCTCCCCTTCGAACCCGAGGAGATCCGCCTCTCCGACCTGGCCTGTGTGAGATACGTGGCGGCTGAAGGTACCCAGGCGCCTTATCTCCTTTCGCCGGTCTTGCGCACGATCGCCGAGGGACTTGCCGGAAGAGCATCAGATAGAGAGATTGTGCGCCTCATCCCCCTGAGCGGTGACACGCGGCTCGCGCTACGCCAAAACCTCAATGAGGCTCTCACCTTCTCCTTAGAGATCCCGGATGTGCGCAGGCTTGACTTCGCCGTGGGCTTCACCGGGGGTGAGGCGGCCGGCGGCGATTCACTGCGGTTCCTGTTGATGCTGGAGGGCCCGTCGGAGAAGATTGAGTTCACGCGGGGCTTTGATCTCGCTTCCGACCGGGACAAGTGGCATGCAGTAAGTCTGGATATCGCCGCAGTCGGCGGGGATGTCGTTCGGGGGGCTATCGGAGTGGTCTTCCTAGGTGTGGAAGCACCACCGGCCGTGACGGCAGCCTGGAGCGGGATGGATCTTGTGTTTGAGGATTGCCAGGTCGATACGATCCCGCGCGGCTACGGTATAGACGTGGGCGAGATCCGGGAATTCGCCGGTCTCACGCTGAGAAGCGAGGCGCGCGAGCTGCCCCTAACACTTTCCCTCGGAGACGGTGTCAAGAAAACCCGCTGGGTAGGCTTCCCCTCATACCTCCCCGTGAGGCACCTCGCGGTGGACCTTGCCGAGGCCGGCGCCGACCGGATCCTGGTCGAGTCGGATTCGACCTTCTCGCTTGAGACGGCCCGAACGCTTCACATGGGGAGTGTATATCCGGACTACCAGTTGGTCCACGACAGTGACATGCACATATACGAGAACTTCGCCGCCATAGAGCGCGGCGTCTGCTTGGACCGGACCATGGTGGGCCTCGACGCCTCCACCGATGAGCCGCGACTCGCGCTTGCAGCCATGGATGGTATGGGTGAGGCCAGGTGCGGCCGGTCCCGGATTGTATCCTATGAGCCCGAGCGGGTGGAGGTCAGGGTCACGGCCGAGCGCGATTGCTTCTTCCTCTTTCAGGACATGTACTACCCCGGGTGGCAAGCCTATGTTGATAAGGACCGGCAGGCTTTCGTCAAAGCCGATGTGGGATTCAGAGTTCTGGAAATCCCCGAGGGCGAGCACACCGTGGTTATGGAGTTTGAGCCCGGAAGCCTCAAGGTCGGCCTGGCGCTTACTTGCCTCGGGCTTCTTCTCACGCTTGTTTATGCCTGGACAACCAGGCCCCGGCAAGACGACAGCACCTCCCCGGGCACGCACAATCTCCCGAAAGAGACTCACCCCTCCGCAGAGAGATCCGCATGACCGCAAGATACAAGGTGATCCTACTGCCGGCACTCACGGCATCTGTCATTCTCCTCGGGACCCTGATGGTACTTGCCGAGGCCCCCGCGGACTCCACGCGAGCGCCGGAGACCTGGACCTTTGTCAGCATACCGGATTTCCTCAATGTCGATACGACCTACCCCCAGCCGGGATGGGAGGAGACCCTCGACTATGTGCTTGAGGCCATAGAGGCCGAGAAACCCGACTTCGTGCTTGTACCCGGAGATCTCGTGATGGGGCGCTGGTGGAGCGAAGAGAAGATAGTGAGGTATGCCGCCATCTATTACCCGGCCTGGATCCGGCGGATGGAGGCCCATGGGCTCAAGTTCTATGCCGCCATCGGAGACCATGAGATCGGCGATAACCCCTGGCCGCCCGACCGGGCCCGGCTCGTGCCGGCCTTCAGGAAAGCGTTCCGGGATTATCTCAAGATGCCTCTTAACGGCCCGGAGGGTCTTAAAGGGACCGCTTACTACTTCGTACATAAGAATACGCTCTTCGTCTCAGTCGATGTCTTTGAGACCGGCGATGGCGAGCAGGGCGACATAGTGACCCGGGTGAGCGGCCTTCAACTCGAGTGGTTCAAGCAGACGCTGGCCGCCAACGATCATATCGTAGTCATGGGTCACACCCCCATCCTCGGTCCCGTGAGGCAAGAGACATCCAGCGGCCTCATGCTGGAAGGCGGACGGGGATCGGCCCTCTGGAGGGCAATGGTTATCCATGGCGTGGATCTCTACCTCTGTGGGGAAGTGCATGCCGTGACATGTATCGAGCGGGATCGCGTCCAGCAGGTCATCCACGGCGGACTCTTCGGCTATAATCCGAAGGTCAACTACCTTGTTGTCAGGGTCTCACCTGAGACCATAGAGCTCGCGGTGAAGGAGCTTGATATCGTCTGTGAAGGCGAGGACCTTTGGCAGGAAGGTCCCAACGGCCCCAAAGAGCGGGTCCTTATCGCAGAGAACGCGGATTCGTCACCATAGGGACCATGGTCATAGACAAGACTACGGGAAGGAAAGTCACCGGAGCCAAAACCGGCTGCTTCACGGAAACCGATAACCCCCGGGAGTAAGCGCACCCCACTAGCCCGTCAGAGGATTATTCAGAGAATGTCCGAATGCAAGATCCGACCTCGGCAACACAGATTGTCATTAGCGCAGCCTGATACTGTGGGAACGCGGATTGTTGAATGGAGCCAGCAACTCAGTCTCCCGCAAAACCTGTGATAGATCTTTGCATGGTTCATAGTACTCCCGTTTCCCCTCGGGTCGCCCTTTCACCATAGTACCTTTGACGGTAGGGGCTTTATTGCCGCCAGGATAAATCCTACGGATCGTGAAGCGCGCCTTCGCACGGACCTTGCCGTTGGCCAGGTAGTGCTTCGCCGAACCCACTGCCTCTCTGCATACGAGCAATGTCAGGAATTCCCATTCGAACCAACCGCCTTGTTTCTTGAAGAGCTCGTGATCGGCCTCAAACAGCCCCGGGAAATCGTCGACAATCACAGCGCTGCCTCCCGATGCATCCCATGGCCCTATGTGCACCAGCTCGTTGTCCTTATCGGCAGTACTGTCGCCATGAGCGGGATCGGTAGTGTAGGTCGGGTCATAAGGCTTGCCGTCCTTGCGCCTTCCCGCCTGGCTTTCGGGTCCATCGAGATTCCAGGTGTCGCTGCCTTTCTTGCCCCCCAGCTTCCACCGGTGCCGCACGAACTGGACAATGGTGTAGTGTTTGTCGGTGATACCACAGCAACCGAACGGGTCATCGACGTTGAAGAAAACCGATGTATGGGTGGCCTTGTTGACCTTGCCCGCGAAACCGGTCGTTTCATCCACGATGTCACCGCTCGCCTCCACCCGTGACCTGTGCCGCGGCACGCTTATGCGGTTCTTCAACCGTTTTACCGTTTTGAACACAAAATGGCGCGGTGAGGCATTGAAATGCCAGGTGACGGTAAGCTCGCCGCGTATGGGTTTGCAGTCATCCGGGGTCGATTCCGGATCAAAATCCACTTCGGCCCTCAACCGCTCGGTAACACGGTTGTTCGTGGGCGACATTCCGGCCGGTGCATTCATGCGGGGCGGTCTTGAGTCTTTCAGGAAGATCTGGAGCTCGCCGTCATTGGTGACACGTTTGGAGAGACGGGCAAACTCTGTGGTACCCGCAGGTCCGCGCTTGAAAACGATGGTAAGCATGCCGGGGTACGGGCAAACACGGACGTCCTTGATCTTCATCAGCATATGCCCATTGCTGTCGATCTGCCGTATCCCGGGTATGAGCTTGGTGAAGAGCACATCCCGCTCTTTTCCGGTCGGGCGGGGCGGCATGACCCGCAAACCGAACTCGGCCTCCAACTTGCACTTACCGTGCCGTGTGCGAGTACGCCTTGATGACTCCTTGGCCTTATCCCGGCGCTGGGCCGGGACTGCACCGCCCCCACCTCCGATCTCAAAAGTGATGCCCCCAAGGAATTGCCACCCTTTCGTCTTTATCTCAAGAAGGTCGTCCGTCGCATCATTGATATCATTTAGTCCCTGCGCATAGCGGCCTTCAACGAAAAGTGAGAATCTGCCAATCGGAATACCCAATCCTGCACCATAGGTAAGTCCGAAATCGAGGCTCTTGATCTCATCGCTTATATCCTGCTCCTTCTCAAACCCTAATTCCAGGAACTCATCCCGAAATTCTTCCTTAGCCTCCAAGAGATGCGAGATGGTTGCTCCACCCACGAGGTAGGGATTTATCCCGCCCTTGTTGATCGACAGTCTTAGAAGAAAGGGCAATTCAGCATAGGCCAAATCCAGTTTGCTCTCTACCCACCCAAACTCCGGATCATCGATTTCCTTCTCTACTCCCTTCTGCAGATACATGGGCTCAAGGCGTGCGTCGAGGTGACGGCCCAAGTCAAAGTCGATAACAGCACCGATACCCCAGCCGGTACGAGTGGAGAAGTCAGTGTAAAGAGAGTCAGAAGTCTCTAGATCAAGATCAGCCACACGGCGGCCAACAAGCGGTCCGACTCGGATTTGAGCCGCCACGGACGTCATAATGAATAATACAAGAGGCAGGACCAGCAAGAGCCTGCGATGTCTCACCATATCTATCCTCCTTGAATGGGCAGTTGCTCTCACTTCATGGTTCTGAAATGTGCGTTTCAAGGGGTAGCACACTGTGAGCAGGATGTCAACGAGGACACCATCAGGGGGCCAGCTCTGAGGAACAAGAGATTTTTCGCACCTTCGGACTGGGCTTGATGGGCCCAAGCGTGTTATCTTTGTCGGAAACTCGATGTCGAGCCCACCGCATCCGTCGACACATGGCCATGCCGCAATCGGACCGATAAGCGAGTCACTACTATGGATACCGAAAAGGGGAAACAGCGTATGAGAGTTTGCTTTAGGCTTGGGGAGACCAGGTATAGAACTGAAGGCGGCAGACTTCGGTGAAACCGAGCCTTCGGCAGATAGGGGCCGATGTCGTAAGGATAGCCTGAATCACGGCGGCCTCTGCACCGTCCTTCCTGGCGTCGATCAGGCGTCGCGCCAGGAGACTAGAATAGATGCCTCTCCCCCGGTGCTTCTTGTTCGTGGCCGCCCCCCGCAGGTGCACGACAGGCTTGCCGCGGACGAACCCCATCGAACTGCAACCGACAGGGTTTTCAATGCCATCAAGATAGGCAAGATAGATCCGAGTCTTCAACCTGTCGCGGTCCCGGAACAGAACTTCGTACATGAGGTGTACAACCTCTCTCGGCGCGGGGAATGCCTCAGCCATGGTCTCACTTGCAATAGCCACCTCCTCGGGGGTGACTTCGCAGATCCGCACTGCCGGGTTGATGCGGAAGCGCATGTTCAGATCGGCGAGCGCCATACCGGCAGCATCAAACATCTTGGTGAGCCCCGCACGCTCGAGCCTTGCCCCAAGATCATCCGGAGTCGTGCTCGGACCGATCACCCATCCGAAAGCCTTCTTCTGCCCGGCGAAGTGGCTGCAAACTGCCCCGATTGCATCATCGGCATCTGCATGGGTCAGGCTTGCCGATGTGACCATGTTGACCATCGGATGGGACAGTGCGGTCTCGTGCCCGTGGATCCCCCGTATGTTGAGGTAAGCTACCATCCCATCGATCTCGGGAAGCATTGCAAAACTGGTCTCTACGGCATCGATCAGGGTGGCCCTATCTAAGTCCATACA
>JALGWN010000150.1 GCA_025774115.1 bacterium | reverse complement strand
CCCAGCCGGCAGAGATGGACCCTGGTACCCCCGCTCAGGCGGACGTCGAACGCCACATATGCATAAGCAGGCGAAATCGCCAGGCTCGGGAGTTTGGCATGCCCGTCCTCTTTTTCATGCAAGACAGTCACCCGTTCTCCGGGTACGTCCAGCATCTTCACATCCCCCCCATCCAGGCCTCGCGCCTGCTGAGCATTGATACCGGGTGCGAGGGCAAAGCCGAGGAAGAGAAGCGACAACCCAAACGAAAGAACCATAAGAGTACGCACGATACATATCTCCCTTAACACCACAGTATACAGCTTCCGGGCTCTGTTTTCCAGCAGTTGCATAGTGGGGTAGTGGTGGATTTTGAAAGGAGTTGAAAAATGCGAGTCCTCATATCATGTGTAACATTTGAGCTTGACAATGACGATAGGTGTTGTATAGAATATACAACAGGTAGGTCAGACTTGCAGGAGAGGAAGGCCCGCATGGCATGGAGACCAGAATTTGGTGAATTCTGTCGTGACAAGAGGCTGGACAAAGAAATGACGTTGCGCGAGTTCTGTAGAGAACATGAATTCGATCCGGCCTGGATAAGCCGGATCGAACGTGGTTTGTTGACACCCCCGAAATCGAAACGCCTGCGTAGTAAGCTTGCAGGGGCTTTGGGCCTCAAGGAATCTTCCGAAGATTGGTATGAATTCCATGATCTTGCGGATCTGTGCGCGGGCAGGCTCCCAGACAGTGTGTCTGATAATGAACGTATCGTGAGCTTGCTTCCGGTTTTCTTCCGCGCGATTGGCAAGACAGATATGAACGAGACCGAGCTTAGGCAGCTTGTTGAGGCGCTGAAAAGAGAGCTGCCTTGAGTTTTGAGATACCATATCTTGAAGATGAGTACATAGAAAATACCACTGTCGATCTGCTTGCCAAATATCATCCTTCGCGTATAATACCGATCCCTATTGAGAGAATAGTCGAAATCGGGTTACGCGTAGTTATTTATCCATTTCCGGGCCTTCACAACAATCATCGACTAAATGCTTTGCTGACGGGTGACCGGAAAGTCATATTCGTTGATGAGAAGCAGTATCGACAATACGTTGAGAAGTCGAGATTCAGCATTGCGCACGAGGTTGGCCATTACGTCTTACACTGGAAGTATCATGAAGATTTGCCGTACACCTATGTTGATGAGTACATAGCCTGGAGACCCACATTGCCCCGCAAGGTGGTGGACAGGTTTGAGACTCAATCTCATATTTTCGCAGGATTCCTATTGATGCCTACTGATGAGTTGGTTCAAGCCTGTAATCAGGTCGTCGGAGAGCACGAAGCAGATCTGAAATACTCCTCAGGCGTTGATCCTTGGCCGTATATCGCAAACGACATCGCACGAATCTTCGAGGTAAGTCCCCCGGCTGCACTTATTCGAATCCGGAACGGTAATATCCCATCGCTAGTTCGTTTGCCGCGGTAGGTAGGCGTCCTCTAATTAACATAGAGACCCGTTTCTCTCAACAGATCGGTTATTGTCCAGGGCCAATCCGCAATCTCTGCTTGCATAGCAGGTGTTACCCCGGTAGTCCTGGGAGTAGTCCTGGGAATCCAGCAGAAATTGTAATACGCGAAATGCAAGGCAACCGCCGCTTTCAGATTCTCCAGCTTTTTAGAGAACCCAAGGGATAGCCTTGTGAATCGCCGCATAAAGGTTCTGATGGTCAGATTGTGTCTTTCCACAATCGACGTACAGATATGATCCTCATTAATCACGCCCGCAAGCGTAGGCCGTCTTCTTGTTTCGCCGTCGCCGGACGGGCGGCATCATGCGGCAAGCACCATAACGGTGAGCGCCAGCCACTTAAGCCCCATTGTCAAAGAGTCCAGATCCACTTGCTCCTCGATGGTGTGTACTCCGCTTCCCCTGTAAGTGCCCAGGGATATTGAGGGAATCCCCCGAGACAATGACAAAGCGGCGTCGGTCGAGGATGCCGTGAGTTCGGCCTGAAAGCCCAAGTGCCCGGCGGCGGCGAGTGCGGTCCTGACCAGGGGGCTCTCGGGTGGTTCTTCGGCGGCGGGCCGCTCACCTGCCATTGTTGAATTGAAGCGGATTCCCTTTGCGGGAATCCGTTTCACTATGTCGAGCAACTCCCGCTCCAGCCTCTCCAGGCAGCCGGTTTCCAGAGACCGCAGATCGATATCGACAACGCACTCCTGGGCTATTGCATTGACGGATTTGCCACCGTGTATCGTGCCCGCGTTGAAGGTTGTCCTGGGTTCCGCCGGCACTTCCAACGCGGTCAGTGCGGCAACCACCCTTGCCATTTCGTGGACTGCGCTGGGGGTACCGAAGCCATCCCAGGAGTGACCTCCGGGCCCCGAGGCCTCGACCCGGTAGCGGCGTATCGCCTGCGATCTGTGCATCAGCAATGGGGTGCGGCCGTCTACCGCTATTACAGTTGTCAAGCGGTCGCCGAGGTGGTCGAGCACCTCTCCCATGCCTGCAAGATTGCCGCTACCCTCTTCGCATACCGTGCCGCAGAAAGCCACGTTACGCCCGAGGTCTACCCGGTTTGCTTTCAATGTCTCCGCCAGCGTTACGATAGCTGCAACATTCGCTGCGTTATCGCCCGTGCCCGGCCCGAAGAGGGTGGAGGCTTCGATGCGAGTGGTAAGGTCGGTGCCTATGGGGAAAACGTTGTCTATATGTGCGGCCAGGAGCAGGGTGTTCCGATCATGCTCCGATCCGGTAAAGCCGATCACGCTACCCTTGGGGAGGCGCTTGACATCCACGAGGCCCGCTCCGGGGAAAGCCTCCATGAGATGGCCGCTTCTTTCGGTTTCCTGGAACGTGGGCGAAGGTATCTCTGCGATCTCACGCACCCTGTTGATAAGGGTGTTACGCGCGACGTCAATACTCCCGAACACCTTCTCGATGATATCGTTGCTTCTATTCACAAACCTGCCGACCTCTTCCATGGCTCGACTCCTCCGGCTTGCCGGATGACAGTGATCGATCTCGAGCGCCGCCACATGGTCATGCACTCGAGCCTCCAGTCAAGAATCTTCGCTCGATCTTAGCACAGCAAGCGTCTTAGGGTAACAGCCTGGGACAGACGACTCTTTGAAGAATCCCGCACCACCCCTGTTTCCGGCACGGTGCTGTAACCGTGGGCTTGACGGCCCCTGGTTTGCGTAGTTATTATTTAAGTGACGGTTAGCCATGAAAATACTCTCACGCACAAGATGCTTCTACAGCCGCCTTAACGCGGCCGCATGGAATCGGCAGATGTTGAGCCCGGCGGCGGCACGACGCGCCGGGCTTCTGCTGTTGCCGGTCTTGATTCTGCTGTCACTGATCCCCGCCCTTGCATCGCGGCCGGGTTCCGCTTTCTCGGACATCAGGAGCTATCTTGTACAAATGCATATCCACGGCCATTCCAATCACAATGGAAATGACCTGCCGGCATCCATGGAGTCGCACTGCTCGGAAGCTTCTAAGAACGGCTTCGATGTAATCTGGTGGACCGACCATGAGTCCCTTTTCAAGGGTTTCGCCGGGGACATTGTTGTTGACTTCAAAGATGCAGTGTTTAACGCGGATTCGACTGTCCTGGTTTTTGCCGATAGCCCTGCTCGCAGCTTGACGAGAATCGATATTGACCGCCCGCCCCGGGGCACTGACCTCAAGGTGACGGACGGGAGGCTTAACATCCGGGTGGAGTCCGAACCGGAATCCCGAAGGCCGAACAGGCTCGAGCTTGCGCTGGCTTCCGAGAGAGGCAAGGTCAGGCTGGTGAACTTCTGCCGTCCAGTCACCAGCGGGCTCGAATTCAGATGCTGGGGCCGGGTCCGTGGGCTGGGTGAGGATACCTCCGTGAGACTCAAGTTCGATTTCTCATGGCACCCGGCAGGCCGGCACCGCGCCGTTTTCGATCTGGTACGGACTGCAGCAAGCGGCCCTCAGGTAATTGGGGATACGACCGTAGTACAGCAGGTGGAAGCCGTCGGTCAGAGCCTGGATCTTGTGCTCGATCTCCAGGCGGCTCTTGCCCCGCTGCCCAATGGAGATGACAATACCCTGAGCTCATGCCGTATTGAGATAGCGGCCCGAAGCGGTGAGGTCGTAGAGGTGGTTCTCGACAGCCTCAAGATAGTAAGCACAAGGCCCGACGGTGAGAACCAATACAATGTGGCGGAGAAGCTGGTGCGTCGGTATGGGGATGCCTATGGCATCAAGCAGTATATGGGTGTGGAGGTGGGGTTATTGCATCTCCCGACGATGCCTCATATGAACGCATTTCTGCCCGGAGACAAGGCGATATATGAAAACACCCGGGTCAGAGACGATATGAGCCGTAGGGAGTGGATTAAATTCATCCGGGACATGGGTGGGGTTGTCTGTGTCGACCATCCCTTCGGGGCGGCGCTTAGGCTGAAGAAGCTCGATGGGCAGAGCCTGCCCCCGGACCTGTCGTTGAGGGAGCTGTCTCGAAAGAAAGGGCTGGTGAATGATGCATACTTCAAACAGGTCGCAAGGCCGATAGTCGAGGGCGGCGCATGGGATGCGGACCTGCTTGAAGTTGGGTATTTGTTCAGGGGCGCCGGTTCACTTGAGGATCATCTGAGACTTTGGGATCTTGCCCTGGCCAATGGGGTCAGGCTGATGGGCTTCGGTTCGAGCGACAGTCACGGTGGAAGATGGGGCCCCTATATGGAGCCAAACCCGTTCGCGACCTGGATATGGTCGGCCAGTGACGACGCCGATGATCTGCTGGATGCCATGCGCTCGGGGAAGATGGTCTTCGGCGATCCTTTCCTCTGGAAGTCCGAACTCTTTTTCGGAGTGGAAGATGCGCTAATGGGGGACACCCTCTTTGTCGGCAAGCACAAGGAGGTCGGCGGCTGGATACATATGGAGCCGTGGCGAGGCGATATCAAGGTGCGCTTGGTCCAGGTCGAGGTCCGGGACGGCGATGAGGTCAACATAATAAGATCCGACACAATAGAGAACACAAGAGGTAAGTTCGTTATAAGGGTCGAGAAGCCCTGCTTCGCGCGCGTCGAAGTCTATGATGAGAAGGAGATACCGCTCGCCTTCACCAATCCAGTGTACCTCATGCCCCGGTAAACGGGCCCCCGACTTCCGTGGGCTTCCCCCGCAAGACGGGGGCCTTTGAGCTCGCCGTTCGCTCGTCCTACAGGCCTACGTTCGTCGCGACAGGAGTCACGACGCTACGAGACAACGGGTTTCCGCCTCCACCGTAGCGTTGCCTGTCCTGTGGCAACGAATGGTTTGTGTAGCGTCGGCTCTACAGCCTTAAGGTAGGTGTATGGCAAACTTGCAGACCGAGTCCCCCTTGAGCAGGGATTCGAGTACCCCGACTTTGACCGGCTGCTGCAGTATTTCCTCCCATATCTTCTTGTAGAAGCCGGCACCGCAGTAGCAATAGGTGGCGGAGAGGGTTTCGCCGGTCCTGAGCATGTCTCGAATGCGGGGGCAGTGGCAATAGTGTTCCCGCTGCCTGTTGGGATCTTCCTCCTTCATGTAAGCAACAAGATTGCCGCTCTTGGGTATCTTGGTGGCGGTGATGGTATTGCCGTCTCTGATACCGGCAAGCCCCCAGCCTCTGCCGACTATGTCCCCAATCAGGTCGTCATCCAGGCCGAGGTTGTCGCCTAAGAAAGACTCAAAGAGCCGTCTGAGCATTGTGTGGGCCAGATTGAGGTCTCCGCTCGCCTGGTACTCATTGCGTATAGGGCGCAAGGCCTTCTTGGGATATTCGCATGCACAGGCGGCAAGGACCTTTCCTACAGATTGAGTATCGATAGAGGATTCCAGGCGGTCCATCATCCCACGGGTCCAGGCAATGATCTCCGTTGGGCCCGAAGCCGAGGACAGGGACTCATGCCTCTCCATCACCCGGTCGCGGACCGGCTCCCCGGCCTCATCCTCTATCGAACGGGCAAGCTTCCCCAGCCAGGCCCGTTCGAAATCGATTGCCTCCCCCATTGCCTGCTCACTCCTATGCGTGTCCCGGGCCTCCTGCCTGCAAGGTCAGCCCCGGGGTTTGCAGATTATCTCGAGAATCGTGGATTCGAAGAAGGTATGTGTATTGGAGGCCCTGATCACGATAGCAGCGTCGGCCCCCCGGGCGCTCCCGGCGACCGCTATGGCCTCCGACCCGGCCTTGACAAGGCCGGCATCTACCGCCATACATGTGATCTCACAGCCCACCTTGACTCCCTGACCCAAAAGTCTCAGGACATTGGCCACTATCTCGTCAACCCCTACGGTGCCGAACTTGTTCTTCACCGCCCGGCCCATCATTCCGAAAGCATGGCCGGTATGCAAGATCTTGGCCCCGTTCTTTTCAATCCGCGAACGGTTCTCAGGGAGCATACCGACGCGGTTGGGTTGCTCAAAGCCGTAGACTCCGGCCACGACCACGAGGTTATGCCCCTTGAATACCTCCGATGCCAGGGCCCCCGTCCACCCGGTGTAGGACGCCACGACAATGTCTCTTATGCCCAGAGCGGCGGCCCGCTCCCCGGCGAGCTCGAGCGCGGCCTCGGTGTTATCCGGGCCTTGTTTGTCGAAATAGACAATCTTGACTTCAGCCATACAGGTTACCTCTCATCTCTCATAAAGTGTCCCGGCCTCCTTGCGCTCCCGCAAGTGCTTGAGCATATCCTCGGTCATGGAAGACAGGTCCCATTCGGGTTTCCAGCCCCATTCCTCGCGAGCGGCGGAATCGTCGATCGAGTTCGGCCACGAATCGGCTATCTCCTGGCGGTAATCGGGCTTATAGGTGATCTCGAACCCTGGGATATGCTTCTTTATCTCGGCAGCCAGCTGGGTGGGGTTGAAGCTCGTCGCCGCATGGTTGAAGTCACAATGGTGTTTGAGCTTCGAGAAATCAGCCTCGGCGAGCTGGATGGTGCCGTTGATGCAGTCGGGCATATACATCATGGGAAGCATCGTGTCTTCCTTGAGGAAGCACTCATACTTGCCCTTGTCCACGGCTTCGTAGAATATCTCAACAGAATAGTCAGTGGTGCCGCCTCCGGGCAGCGTCTCATGCGAGATTATGCCCGGATACCGGAGCCCTCTTACATCCAGGCCGAAGCGCTGGACGTAGTAGTCCCCGAGGAGTTCGCCGCAGACCTTGGTTACCCCATACATCGTGGTAGGCTTAAGCACAGTCTCCTGGGGCGTGTCATCCAGGGGCACACCTGCCCCCCAAACCGCGATGGAACTTGGGACTATGATCCTGGCCATCTCATACTTGAGCCCCAACTCCAGGATGTTCATGGTTCCATCCATGTTGACATGCCAGCAGAGCTGGGGGTTCTTCTCGCCGGTGGCCGAGAGTATGGCCGCCATATGGTAGACGGTGTCTATGTCGTGTTTCTTGACGACTTCCTCGATGGTCTCGATTTTGCCGACATCTTTCCTCGATGGTCTCGATTTTGCCGACATCTATGAAATAGAAAGGCCCGGAATCACGGAGTTCGGCGGAAGGTTTGGTCTTGCGCCCCGTGGCAATGACATTCTCCGCGCCGTATCGGCGTCTGAGTTCCAGCGTGAGTTCGGAGCCGATCTGCCCGACGGAGCCGGTGACCAGTATCTTCTTCATCTCTTTCAAGATACATTCCTCCTGTCTAAGATTAGTGAGGTGTCCGAAACCTTATCGTTGCAGCTTACAAGTCTACACATAGGGGAAGGCACGCGCAACGGAAAAGGGTAGCGGTGGGAGGTTGACGTTTGGCCGTGGGTCTGGAATTATAGAGAGCGATGAGTGAAGGAGGAGGGAGGAAAGCATGAAAGTAATAGCGGACTTGGGAATCATACCTATCGGGGTCGGGCTATCCCTTTCGAAGTATGTGGCGGCCTGTGAGGGAGTCCTCAAAGAGGCCGGGCTCAAGCCGAGCCTCCATGCATATGGAACCAATGTGGAGGGCGAGTGGGATGATGTTTTCGGTGCCGTGAGGAGATGCCATGA
>JALGWN010000349.1 GCA_025774115.1 bacterium | reverse complement strand
GGACGGCCATGGCCATCTTGCCGTCCAGCTTCACCATAACCGTCTTGGCCAGCTCCCTCCCCGGGATGTGGGCCGAGGCTGCGATCTCCTGGGCCGTATAGGCAGGAGCGTGGCCCACGATTATGTACTTAACCCCTGCAGTGTCCAGGAACTCCTTGAGTTTCTTGACCGGCATGGCACCCTCCCTTCTTTGCCGCAGGGCAGTCGAGAGATGCTCTTGGCTTCCGTCTGACAGGATGCGGAAGCTCTTGGATGAAGTCCGGTCGCAGCGAGTGTTACATGCTAGAGTGCATCTCGCTCCACCCTCTTGGCTGTCACTCTACCAAGCCGGCCGGGATGTGTCAACTGCAACCAACGTCGGGTGCAGAGACCCGACGCTACCGCTACCTCACAAGGTTGAGCCTGTGTGCCGCGGAGCCCGCTTCAGTTTCCAGGCGGACGAAATAGATGCCGCTCGCCACTCTGCGATCCCGATCGTTCCGGCCGTCCCATCGTTCCGGCCGTCCCATCTGAATTCATGGGTACCCGCTGTCATGCTACCGGCTTCAAGGGAGCACACCTTACGCCCGGCAAGGTCGTAGATCGCCAGAGCCACTTCAGCGGGTAAGGCAAGGGAAAGCCTTATGGTAGTGACATCCTTAAAGGGATTGGGGTAATTGATGAGATCGGCGATGCCCCCGAGCCCGGGCCGCCTGACCGAGGCCAGATCGGACAGGGCCGTAAGGTCGAAGGAATGCATGGAGCGGCCGTGGGTCCCGGCAACCAGGGTCCTGGTGGGATTGTGGAGTTTCAGATCGTTGACCGGCACGGCCGGGAGCCCCGCCCCGAGCATGTCCCAGGTGATGCCGTAATCCTCTGTATAGAAGCAGCCGACATCACTACCGACAAAGAGTCTGGCCGGTTCATCAGGATCTACGACCAGGGCATTCACCGGTGCGGCCGGGAGGCTCCCGGTTATGTCGGTCCACATTGAACCGTAATCGGTGGTGCGGTAGACATAGCCTATGTTCTCATCCCATCTGAGGCCCGAGAACGTGACATAGGCCGTGCCCGGATCGAGCGGGTCGACGCCTACCCGGGTCACCCACCTGTTGGGCAGCGAGCCTGATATGTTGGTCCAGGTGCCGCCCTGATTCCGGGTCACCCAGACATTTGAGTCATCGGTCCCTACATAGAGCACATCAGCATCTGTAGGTGCAACCGCGATTGTCGTAATGGTTCCGAAGCCGCCGGAATACCCACTGGTAAGATCGTCACTTATGCGAGTCCACGAACCCGCTCCGTCTGTTGTACGGTAGACATGGCGTGCCCCGTAGTAGAGTGTCAGATGGTCGGACGGATCAATCACAACCGGCGTACTCCAGTTCCTGTAGTCATCGTCGATGCCGTCCATTGCCCAATACCAGTTATCCCCGAAATCGGGAGTCATATAGAGATTGCCGAACTGGTATTCGACGTAGATCACATCCGAGTCGGTCGGGTCCACATTGCAGTAGAAACCGTCCCCCCCGAATATCATCTCCCAGTCATTCGTCGCGCCGGTCTGAGTCCGAAGCGTCCCATTGTCCTGTGTGCCGCCATACAGGCGCTGCGGATTAAGATAATCGATTTCGATGGCATAGAACTGGTTGGTCGGCTGGTCGTAAAGCTTTGTCCATGACGAGCCCGAATTGGTCGAAACATATATGCCGCCGTCGTTACCTTCGTAGATATGGCTGTAATCGGTCGGATCGAAGACCATCGCATGGTGATCAACATGATTGCCGGAACCCACCTCGTGCCAACTCGTCCCACCATCCTCCGTCCTGTAGAAGGGAACACCCATCGCGAAGTCCCGAGCGGGGTTTCCCGGGTCGACCCTGACCTGGCCGAAATACCAGCCGAACGAGCTGTGGATGCCTGACAGGGCTCCGTCATTGGTCTGGGTCCAGGAATCGCCTCCATTCGTGGACTTGTATACACGCACTTCGTAGTAATCCGGAAAGTCGTATATAGCATATACGACACTGGGATTCGACGCGCACACCGAAAGTCCGATTCTCCCCACATCTGCGCCCGTTGGCAATCCGGCGGTAAGCTCGACCCATGTTTCCCCACCATCGTAGGATCGCCATATCCCGCTCGTCAGCCCGGCAGATCTGCGATATCTGAGTCCGCGGGTACGTTGCCACATCGCC
>JALGWN010000033.1 GCA_025774115.1 bacterium | reverse complement strand
GGGAAGTTGCCCCTGGATGTCGGCAGGATGGGTATAGATCTGCTTTCGCTCTCGGCACATAAGTTCTATGGACCTAAGGGTGTGGGAGTGCTTTACGCCAGACAGGGCATACGTTTCGAACCCTGTATTCACGGCGGCCATCAGGAATGGGGCAAACGTGGAGGAACCGAAAACGTTCCCGGTATAGTGGGACTGGGGAAAGCGGCGGAGATCGCGATGGCCGAGATGCAGGCGGACGAGCTGCGCATCAGGGCCCTTCGGGACAGGCTGGAAACCGGCCTTGCCGAGAGGATAAGCGATGTTGACTTCAATGGGGACCGGGAAAGACGGCTAAGCGGTGTGGCCAACATCTGTGTCAAGTATGTTGAGGGCGAAGCGATGCTGCTCAGGTTGGATTATCATGGGATAGCAGCATCCTCCGGCTCCGCGTGTACCTCGGGCTCCCTGGAGCCTTCCCATGTGCTCCTTGCCATAGGAATACCGGCGGAGATCGCCCATAGCAGTCTGAGGTTCAGTCTGGGCAAGCGGAATTCGCAGGAGGAGATCGACAGGGTTCTGGAAGTTCTGCCTCCGATCGTCGAGAAGCTGCGATCCATGTCGGCCTTCCCCAGATAGGCGTTTCCGGAGATTCATGATCCGAATGGGACTACATGAGAAGGTGCTGGAGCTCAAGCGCAAGAAGAATGCGCTCGTGCTCGCTCATAACTACCAGATGAGTGAGATTCAAGTGATAGCCGACCATATCGGCGATTCGCTGGGGCTTGCCAGGCTTGCCATGGAGGCCGAGAGAGATTTTATAGTGTTCTGCGGTGTGAGGTTCATGGCGGAGACCGCGAAGATCCTCAATCCCGATGCCAGGGTTCTGATTCCCAGAGAGGACGCCACATGTCCTATGGCTGACATGATCGAGGCGGCTGACGTTAGACGTCTGAGGGAGGAATACCCCGGTGCGCAGGTTTGCTCCTATGTCAATACCAATGCGGATGTCAAGGCTGAAACCGATGTCTGCTGCACTTCGGCCAATGCCGTGGAGGTTGTGCAATGGCTCGAGGCGGAGAGGGTGGTCTTCACACCCGATCGGAATCTGGCTTCCTATGTGGAAAGGAATGTCAACACCGAGATCATTCCGTTCGACGGTTACTGCTATGTTCACATGAAGTTCAGTGCGGAGGATATCAGGGGTTCAAAGTCCGCCCATCCGGAGGCGGTTGTACTTGTGCATCCGGAATGCAGGCCCGAGGTGATCGATGAGGCCGATGAGGTGCTCTCTACCAGTGGTATGCTGACGTATGCAAAGGAATCACCTGCCGGGGAGTTCATTATCGCGACCGAGGAGGGCCTAATAGAGAGGTTGAGCCGCGAGATGCCCGACAAGGCTTTCTACAGCGCCGGCATGGCCCGGTTCTGCTTCAACATGAAGAGAATACGATTGGATGATGTCTACCGCTGTCTGGATGAAGAAATCTACGAAGTACATGTACCTCCTGAGATCATGAAGAAGGCCCGCGTTTCCCTGGAGCGGATGGTTTCCATCGGCAAGTAGGGGGAACCAGCGTTTTGGACAGATATGCCAGACACGTCACCCTTCCCTGGTTCGGTGCGGAGGGCGCGAAGAAGCTTCAGAAGAGCTCCGTCCTGGTAATCGGGTGTGGCGGCACAGGATGTGCCTGCAGTTCTTTCCTCGTGAGAGCCGGACTGGGCACGATCCTGCTCATCGATCGCGATGTTGTAAGTCTTACCGATCTTCATCGTCAGACTCTCTATGAGGAGGCCGACCTCGATCGACTCTCCATGAAAGTCAATAGCGCGATGGGCGCGCTCTCCAGGGTGAATCATGAGACGGAAATAGAAGCCATCCCCGCTGAATTCGGCCCGGAGAACGCCGGAGCACTGGTCGAGCGGGTGGACCTCGTCGTGGACTGCTCGGACAATTTCGAGACCCGGATGCTTATCAACGATGCTTGTTTGAGATACTCTACACCATGGGTCCACGGCGCGTGCACGGGGACCTCGGGGATAGTCATACCCTTCCCGCGGGGCGGCAAGGCCTGTTACAGGTGTGTTGTCGGCCATATACCGGGCGGGGCCACTCCGCCGGGCGCCGCTCCCGGTATACTCGGACCGGTTGCCGGAGTGACAGGGGCGCTTGAGGCCGCCGAAGCCATAAAGATGTTGGTCGCCCCCCGGGAGGTCCGCCCCCGAATCATCTACTTCGATTCGCTATCCTATACCTATGAGACAATCGAGGTCAGACGTAAAGAGAACTGCCCGGCATGCGTGGGCGGGCGGTACGATTTCCTTTCCGGCGGCCTTAGCCGGCGGGCCTTCATGGACCCTGAAAGCGGAACCGCCCATATCCCTCTCTCCGGGCCTCTGGATCTCGAAGCGATCCGCAAGAGGCTTACTCCGACATACACGATTGAAGATCTGGGGCGAGCGTTGCTGATTGTAACCCGTGAAGCCGAGGTCATACTGCTTGCAGACGGCGCTGCCATCGTCAGAGGTGTGGGCGATCCGGAACAGGCGGGGTGTCTACTCGACACCCTGCTCGAGGATTGATGCCATATGGCAAGGGTTGCCGTGCTGATGAGCGGAGGTGTCGATTCGGCAGGTGCGGCATTGCTCCTGAAGAGGCAGGGTCATAAGGTTGAGGGTATCAGCGGCAGGTTTTGGGAAGCTGCTGGAACTTCCTCTGAGGGCATTGCAGCCGCCCGTGAGACCTGTCGCGTGCTCGGCGTGCCTCACACGGTTGTCGATCTGCGCTCTGAATTCCGGCTGGATGTGCTCCATCCGTTCGTCTCAGGTTACCTCGAGGGGAAGACTCCGAATCCCTGTGCATGCTGCAACCGTGATATCAAGTTGGGTAGACTTGCGGCTTTGGTCAAGGACGGGGGCTTCGAGTTTGTCGCCACCGGCCATTACGCGCGAATCGGTGAAATCGCGGGCCGGGCCACCCTCTGTGAGCCGGCCGACAGGCATAAGTCACAGGTCTACTTCCTGTCTTTGGTAAAGCCCGAAGTATTGGGGTTTCTCATGTTGCCTCTGGGGGACTACCGTAAAGAGGAAGTCAGACGGCTGTTGGAGGATGCGGGCATCCCGGCCGAGGCACGGGATAGTCAAGACCTCTGCTTCGTCGCGGGAGGCAGTTATCACGATCTCCTGCGCCTGGAAGGGTATGTTCCCAGCCGGGGTGACGTTCTGGATGGTGGCGGCAATGTTGTCGGAACGCACAAGGGCCATGCAGCATATACCCTGGGGCAGAGGTTCGGCTTGCGAGGTAAGCGATACTATGTGGTCGAGAAGCATCCTGAGACCAACACCATAGTGATCGGAGAGAGAGAGCAGGCACTCAGATCTGAGATCACTGCGACCGGGATCAATCTATTCCTCCCTCTACCCCCAGAGGGTTCGGGCACCCTCAGCATCCGCTACCGTTACAATTCTCCCCCCGTGGGGGCCAGGATAACCGCTGCCCGAGAGGACCGGATCACAGTGGTTACCGAGGAGCCTTGCTTCGCCCCGGCCCCGGGGCAGGTACTGGCCGGCTATATGGGGGGGTGCCTGGTTTTCGGCGGGATCATCGAAAGATTTCAAGTCTCCGGACTCCGGTGACGATCTTATGAAGCAGGTCAACCGGGAAAGGAGTATGTCAAAGTGCCTGAAGTCAACAAGGTAGCTATACGCTTCAAGGACGGCCGAGTGCTGAAGGGTAGAACCCACGACTTCATGCCTGGAAAACCGCTCTTCCATCTGCATACCGATGAATCTCCGCAGGCGATCGACATCAGAATGGAGGACCTCAAGGCGGTGTTCTTCGTGAAGGATTTTGAGGGGCGCCCGGAATACTCGGAAGTCAAGATTTTTCCTGAAAAGATCCCTACTTCCAAGGGCCGCAAGATAGCGGTGCTCTTCACCGATGGCGAGCTGTTGACCGGATTCACCCTGGCCTATGATCCAAAAAGGCCCGGTTTCTTCATGTTGCCGTCCGACGAGATGTCCAACAACGACCGGATGTATATTGTAGCATCCGCTGTCAAGGATGTGGGTTTCGGCCGGAGGGCCGATCAGCTCATAAGTGAAGTGATGCCGAGCTAGCCCGGGTTATTCACAATCTCTCTGCTGCGGCGTCTCCTTCACCTCGCGACGAGGTTCATGAATAATCCGGGGTAAGTGTTCTTACGATTTCTCTCCGCACCCTTGCCGTCCGGCGGAGGATAGCCAACCCCAGCAGCGTCACCGGTATAACCGGTTGCACGCAATCCGTCACTAAAGCCTTGTCTTATGGTTGGGGGAGCGGTAATACTGTAGGCAACATCCAAAGGTACCGCTGCATTGTCACCCGCAATGCAGAACCGGTCGGCCGGCAAGGAGATGCAGATGGCCAAGAGATTAGCAGTGCTCACAGCGGGCGGTGACTGCCCGGGCATGAACGCGGTCATCAGGGCTGTTGTGAAGACCGCAATAAACGATTACGGAATGAAGGTAGTGGGAATCGAAGACGGGTTTCTGGGTCTTATCGAGGGACGGTGGCACGATCTCACCTACGATCATGTTTCCGGTATCCTTACTCTCGGTGGCACAATCCTCGGTACATCGAACAAGGCCGATCCCTTCAGGTTCCCAAGCGGTGAGAAAGCCGGCACAACGGAGTTTTCCGATATTTCCAATGAAGTCATTCGGAACTTCGAACGGACCGGCGCTGATACGCTGGTTGCCATAGGCGGCGACGGGACGCTCCACATATGTAAGGGGCTATCCGAGAAGGGAGTCCCCGTGATCGGCATACCCAAGACCATTGACAATGACGTCGATTGCACCGACTACACGTTTGGATTCGATTCCGGTGCATCAACGGCCACGGAGGCCGTCGACAAGATCCATACCACGGCCCAATCCCACCACAGGGTCATGGTGGTTGAGGTCATGGGAAGGTACGTAGGCTGGTTGGCCCTCTATTCGGGAATCGGCGGTGGCGGCGACATTATCCTGATACCCGAGATTCCCTGTGATCTGGAGGTGGTTTGCCGGCGGGTGGTCGAGCGGAGCAGGAAGGGGCGGCGGTTCAGCATAGTGGTTGCTGCTGAAGGGGCGAAGATCACCGGGGGTGGGACGATAGTGAAGAAGGTGGTAGAAGAGAGCACAGACCCGGTGAGGTTGGGGGGGATTGCCGACTTAGTAGCGGGCGAGATAGAGGGACGCACCGGTCTGGAGACCCGGGTGACGGTGCTCGGTCATCTGCAGAGGGGCGGGACACCCACGATGTTCGACAGAGTCCTGGCGACGCGCTTCGGGAGCAAAGCCGTGGAGTTGGCCGAACAGAGCAAGCAAGGTGTGATGGTTGCACTCAGATGTCAGGATATTGACGCCGTTCCGATCTCGGATGCGATTGCGAAGCTCAAGTCAGTGCCCGAAGACCACCATCTCATCAGGTGTGCGGTGTCGGTCGGAACGAGTTTCGGGGTTTAGGGCAGCCGGCCGGGTCGGGTCACGGCAAATTTCGCTTGATTAGCCATAGGCTGGGCGTATATTCCCAGAGTTAGGCACATGCTTGAGATATGTGCCCGGAACGGCGAAAGGAGGGACACACATGCTCAGGATAGGTTGTCTCGTGCTCGCGGCACTTCTGGCAGGCTGCGCTGTGGCATATGGTGAGGGGCCGGAGATAAGCGGTTATATTCAGAGTCAGTATGTCGACGAGGGCAATGAGGATTCCCGTTTTCTGGTCAAGGCAGCCAGACTCAAGGTCCATGCGGATATCACGGACCGCATAGCGGGCACGCTTCTCGTTGACTTTGCGCGTGAGCCTCTGATCCTCGATGCCATGGTTGACATTGCCGTCGTAGAGTATGCCAACTTCACCGTGGGCCAATTCACGATACCCTTCGGTTATGAATTCCAGTTGTCGAGACCGGATCTCGAGGCAATCGACAGGTCTTTGATTATGCAGACTGCATTCGGTAATGGGGTCTCCAGGCCTTACGTCCGGGATGTTGGGGCTATGCTCAGCGGCAGGTTCAAGCTCTTCAATTACCAGGTGGCTGCCGTGAACGGTACCGGATACGACTTCCACGGCGAGAGTGATGAGTCCCACGGCGTATTCACCAATTGGAACAATGACAACAACAACATCAAGGACATCGTGGGGCGAATAGGAATAGGCATACCTATGTTCGCCGGTCTCGGTTTTTCCATGTATGAGGGATCGTGGGTCTGCGACAGGGAGAAGTCCGCAATGGGTTTCTACTTCCATATAGACACCGGCAAGGTGCTCTTCCAGTATGAGTGGCTTAAGGGCAAGGGCTACCTGGGCGAGGTATCGCCGTCCCCAGCTCCGGTCGCAAGTAATTCTCCGGGGTTCTCCTGGCTGGACCGTGACTACGGCGGCTACTATATCGTCGTGGGATACAGAGTGACTCCTATGATCCAGCCGACTTTCAAGATAGACAAGCTCGATCCCGACAAGGACGAGGGTGGGGACAGCCGGACCGATTTCTACTATGGTCTGAATCTGAACGTGGAGAGACGGGCCAGGCTGCAGGTATTCTACCGCGACAGCGAGGAGGGTGGGGATTTCATAGGCAAGGGGTGGCGGGCCCAGATTTCAGCCAGGTTCTAGTGTGGCGACGTGCCTCCCGGCACGACCATATTGGGGTCGGGTCTCCATGCCCAACATTGCCTCGGGGGCTTCCAGGGGGTCAAGGATGCACTCAGCGATGCCGATCACGAAGGTAGGAATGTTGCGAAGGGTGTCGGTATGCGCGGACAGAAGGGCTTTACTCTCATAGAGCTGCTTGTTGTGATCGTCATAATCGGAATACTGGCCGCTGTTTCTCTCGCAAACTTCACCAGGATGCGACGGAATGCCAAGATGGCTGCCTGCATTTCCCACCAGCGTCACATATTCGAGGCGGCGTTTGCCTATGCCATAGATCTCTCCGTCCCCGACGGAGTCATGAGTGTGGATGTCCTGCTGGCTGCCGGGTATGTGCCTCAGAATCTCTGCGAATGTCCCTTGAGTCCGGTCGCGGACTTCGATGACTACAACATAGACTGGAGTGGGGGCCTTCCGGAGGATGTGGATTGCACATATAGACCGGCCGAGCACGACTGGGCGGACTAACCCGGATTATTGAGAAACCCCGTGGCTATGTGCCTATCTCCGCATGCTTTGCCTGGCGTCCTCGATATTGTCTACTATATTCTTGTCACCGGGGCGGATCTCCAGAGCTTCTGTCCAGATCGTTATGGCCTCCCGGTACCGCCCTTTCTCGGCCAATATGGTTGCGTAGTTGTTGAGAGCGCCGAGATGGGCGGGATCGATTTCCAGTAACCGTTTGTAAAGCCTCTCCGCTTTGTCCAGCTCGTCGTCGACGAGCCAGCTGTATGCTAGAGCGTCAATCGCTGCCGTGTTTTCAGGTTCGGCCTCCAGAACGAGAGCCAGTTCGGCACGGCCTTCCGGATACATCCGCCTCTGAATGAAGCTCAGCCCGCGAACATGGTGGGCATCCATGTTGAAAGGTTCCATAGGAAGCACCCGGCCTACGGTCTCTGCAGCATCCTTCGGTTCTCCCATAGCGAGTTCGGTTTCCGCCTTGAGCAGATAGGCCGGCACATAATAAGGGTTGAGCGTCATAGCCCTATCCAGCAAGGCTATCGCGGTCGAAGGATCTCGGGTCAGCTCGATCGAGGCAAGGTTGTAATAGGTGCGGGGACTCCCCGGCAGAAGCTCTACCGCACGCCTCGCCGCCCTGATTGCGTCCTCGATCATTCGGCTACCGAGCATGCTCCTGGAGAGCACTATGTAGTAGTCGGCCAGTCCGTGCCGGAATATCCCATTCAACGGGCAAGAAGCCGGCGATTCGCCGAGTAGCGAGACGGCCTCGCGTATTTTACCCTCGCGCATGGCAACCAGAGACTTGACTGAGAACTCGCGGGCCGTTCTGCACCTGTCCAGGCGGTCCCTGAGGATCTTGTACTCGGAAGAATCGCTGTCAAGGCCCCGGATCAACACTATGGGGTTCTCCGCAACCGAACCAAGATCCTCCAAACCGTCCGTCCTCACTAGATGAAGGGTCCTCTTGGGCCATTCGAGAAGCAGCCTGTTCGAGTCTGCCGTCAGCAGCTCCGCCCCGCCGCAGAGATCCATCAGATTATCTCGTCTCATCACAAAACAACTGAGAATCCCCAGCGGATCGGTCATCCCAAGCCTGGTCAGCCCTTCCTCGACCTCAGGCAGGGCCATTCTATTCCGGACTGCCTCCTCGGGAAAAATGAAGGGCCGTGAGCTCCCCAACAGAAGTATCTCATCATCGCCTATCCACCAGACAGTCACATGCGGGAAGTAGTATGCGAAAGACTTTGCAAGCGACCTGAAGGAATCGGTTGCCAGATCGAATGTGCTCACTTGCTGGCACACTATCCCTCCGGGTGTGAGCCTTGATCTCGCCAGCGAGAAGAAGTCCGTAGTCAGTCTCTCAGCACTTGAATAAGAGTACGGAGGAGGGCTCCTGAGCACAATGACATCGTAGCGGTTATCGGTGAAGAGCAGATGGTTCCGTGTGCTCCCAGTGTGAAGGCTCAGGCGTGCGTCTTCGAGCGCATCCCCATTATAGAGCGAGAAAAGTCCGGCTGCTCGGACAACGGCTGCGGAAGGTTCGGTACAGTGTATCTCCTCCAGAGGATATGTCTCGACCGACCGTAATGTGAGGCCGGCGTCGAGCCCGTCGAGGAAAACGTTCTGCGGATCCGCGTGTAGAAGGAGAGGAATGTGTCCTGCAAGAAGGTGAGGAACCATTCCGTTTTCGGCAGAGGCCCGGACGGTGCCGTCGACCCTCAGGGTCATGGCGTCCGGCGTGCGGTCTACCGAGACGATCCCGTCCGGGTCATCCTGGTGCAAGAGCAGATCTCCCCCTGCCAGCACCTCCGGCAGGTTGTCTACTTGCTTCAGCTCCAGGGGCAGTGCGTATATGCCCCGTGAGAGGAGCACGGGCGTCCAGCGGGGCTGGGTTATGCTGAGTACCACCCCTGCTGCAACGACAGCCGATGTCCATGCCAGTCTCCCGGCCAGGGCCGACCTGTTCGCAAGCAATAGTACGAGTGAAACGACCAGGGTGATCCAAGGCAACACGACGATCAGGCTTCTAAGTGGAATACTCTCTACCGGAACAAACCGGGTTGCGAGCAGAGCCCCCAGGGTAGCGAGAGCAAAGCGGGCCGGCCCGGAGCCGGTGGATCGGGCCCCGTCAGGACCAGCCACCCGTGAAGCCATTTGAAGAAAGATGCCTAGCAGCAAAGCAGGGGCAAACAGGGTGAGAAACGCAAATACGAAATAGCCTGTCAGCAGATCTCCCCATACAAGCGGGAGGTCGCCGACAGCATCCAGGAATATCAGTGGAAGCGATCCGGCCGACCTGCCCAGGTACAACAGAAGAACGGCGGTCGCCCCCGCTACAATCCCCATGCCGGCCTTAGGAACTGCTTGCCGCCCGGCGAGGGATGCGGAAACGGCAGAACCTGCCGCGAGTCCGGTGAAGCATGCAATCAACAAGGCGGCCAGGGCTTGAAGTGACGGCCCTGTTGCCAGGATGGAGAGCCTGAACCACAGCACCGCCCAGGTCACCACGGCAAAAACGTAGATGGTCTCAAGAACCGCACCGGTTGCGGTTGAGTGGTTGTTGGGTTCCTCAGCGGGCCGTCGGCCGGAGACACTATCGGGCTCGTGGGCCCCACTCCGCCGGAAGAGTCCCGCCAAGCCCGCAGCGGCGGCTACCGCCGCAGCTATCATCATACAGTGGACACCGCCCAGGTGCGGCAACATCCCGAAAGTGAGAATCGCGGGACCTGCCGCGAGGCCTATGAAAAGCGGCCAGAGGGGGTAGGCGGCAGTGACCCGCCGGGGGCCGGTCCGTATTGCTCCAAAGGCGAGGATTCCCCCGAGCAAGAAGCCCGGTATGAAGAGAATGCAGAATGTGATTACTGCCAGAATGGCGGTGAGAGCTCCGGTGGATGTAATCCCGGCGCCTAACAGAGCATCGGGGGCTTTGCCCGCCGCCCTGAGAAGCTGCCATACCGGGATCCCGACTACTCCGAATGCGAACAGCATCAAGGAGAACATGCGTGCCGGCGAGCCGACAAGGAGAGCTTTCCCGGTGAAGTAAAGGCAGCCCAGCACAATACCGACAAGAACCGAGCAAGGCACCCAGCCGCCCGTGAGGACCGGGCTGGCAAAAAGGCTGGGTAACGCTCTTGTCCAGACATGCAGGAATACGAACGCAGTGAACCCTACAGCCAGTGACGCGAAAACGGCATAGGTATTGCAGGGCTTGGTGTAGGTTCTCAACTTGTGACTCCTCCTGCCGATTGTGTTATATGTTCAATTGACACAAGGTATTATACGGCCCACTGCTTACACAAGTCAATCGGTCGAGACAGATATAAAAGGGGCCCTTGACGGGCCCCCGATTTGAATCTCAAATCATGCCGCGCTTGCCACGTTCTCCTGCTTCTCCGACTTGTCCTCCTTCTGAATCACCTCTTTGAGGGACCTGGAGTACTCGTCAAGCTGGGCAGCAAGATCGGTCACCAGGGTCTCGGCTCCCGGATGTGTGGGGTGGGCGCCGGTTTCCTCGACCACGGATCTCAGAATCTCCGGATGGTCGATGATCATACACGGCATCCGATGGTCGGTGGCCAAAAGCTGTTTTGCCTGGATGCACCTGAAAAACGCTGAATTGATAACGTCCTTCAGTTTCTTGCCCTTTATGTTGTCGACCGCAAAATGCGCAAAGACGCAGGGTTCGACATCACCGTGGCAGTTTATGTGCAGATACTTCTTGGCGCCGGCGATACAGCCATCGACATAATCACCATCGTTCCAGAAATCGGCAATGAAGATGGGCTGAGTCGACCGGATGTGCCTGACCCTCCTGCCTACCATACGTCTCTGTTCCGGCGTCGGCATGAGGTTCACGTCGGGCTTCCTGCCGATCGGTATGTAGACGAAGACCCATCCAAGGAAACACCCCCGGCTGACCCATTCGTCGATGAACTCGTCACTGGTGACGAATTCAGCGTTCTGCCGGGTCACGGTCAAGGAGAACCCGAACACCCCCTTACGCTTGTTGAGGCTCTCCATCGCCCGGGTGATCTTCTTGAAGGTTCCTTTTCCCCTGCGCTCATCCGTCCCCCTCTCAAGGCCCTCCACACTGATGCAGGGCCAGACGTTACCCAGATCGACAATCCTGGCGCAGGTCTCATCGTCGAGGAGAGTTCCATTGGTATAAACCTGAAAGACACAATCGTCATGCTTCTCGAATATGTCCATGAGGCCGTCCCAGACAAAAGGCTCGCCGCCGGAGACTATATATAGGTATATTCCGAGCTCTTTACCCTCTCGTATGATTCTGTCGAACTCCTCGAACGGAAGGTCTTCATCCTTTGTATAATTGCCGGCATAGCATCCATAACACTTAAGATTGCATCGCATTGTCGGACTCACAACTAGTAATGATGGTGGATAGAACCCTTCCTTCTCTTTGATACGGTGCCTCTTGTTGGGCGCGATCAGCCCCTCCTTGACAATCAGATTGCGAAGGACCCTGTTGCGAACCTTAGGATTTATGTCCCTGAGGAACCGCATGGCGAGTCTCGCCCCGGGATGACCGGCCTTGAATTTCTCACGGGCGCTTCTGATGACCCCCGACCAGTATTCATTGGTCGTGATCTTCTCCACTACCGTCACCACCTTGAGCAGTGCATCGTCGGAACCGCGGGCGGCGATGGCGGCCATCTTATCGAAAGCCGTCTGGACGGTCTTCTCCTCAATCTGCTCTATCAGACTCATTCTCTCACCTCCTTTCCGTAATGAAATCAAACGGGCTAAAACCAGCTGCTATGTTACATATGGTACCATATAAGTCAATATCAAAGTTCAATATGTTTGGTCCTTTCCTTGACGGCAGTCGCAAACCGAGGTAATCTTGGTGTCGTGGAGACCACGTGAAGAGGAGGATCTTGGCCGCTCCCGGAGTGTCGAGAGCGACCAGGATGTGAAGTGTAATTCAAATGACGGGATGGCGGATGGATCTCACAGGCCGGGTGGACGCCGTAATACTGGACTTTGACGGCACCGTAGCGGATACAATGGGTTTTCTTACCGAGACAGCTGCTTCGTTGCTGTCCACCGGATACGGGATGCCGCCTGATCGGGCTCGCAGCGCCTATATCGAGACCTCGGGTCTGCCTTTTGTTCAGCAAATGGAAATCATCTTCCCGGGGGATCCCAGGAATGTTGAGACGGTCAGGGATTTCGAGAGCACCAAACGGGAGAATCTGGTGAGTTTCAAGCTCTATCCCGATGCGCTTCCTGCGATCTCCGGCATCAGACGCAACGGCATCAAGGTATGTGTATCGAGCAGCAATCTGGAGGGCCTGATCCGGGATCTATTGAAGTCCCGAGGTCTGGAGGTGGACCTGGTCATGGGTTTCAGACCGGGTTTTGAGAAGGGCCGCGACCATTTCGATTTCGCCGGATCCATCTTGAATACCGAACCGGCGCGGCTGATCTTTGTGGGAGATAGTCACAGGGATGGTCTGACGGCCCGATCGGCCGGCGTGAGGTTCATAGCCAGGACGGGGCTTCTTGATGCAGGGCGGATACGGGACTTGCTTCCCGGTGTGCCGGTGATCGACTCGCTTCTGGAACTGCTGCCCCTCCTGGGTATAGAAAAGACCCAGGGCGGTCAAAGGGCTGACACAACTTCCTGAGCCTTATTAGGTACTCGGCAGGAGATCCACTACCTTCTGAATGATATTACCTTCGAACACAAAAGCGACCCGGTCACCGAAGTAGTACCAGGTATGGACCCTACCGTTACGCAGAGTCTCATCCGGCCTTCCGTAAATCCTCGCTACGGAGTACTGAAGACTTGCTTCCCCGTGTTCGCCGGCCACACTCTGCGCGAAATCACGATCTCCCGAAAGCTCGACCATGTCTTGTCTCACCTCTCCGTATCACACGCCACTGAGCCAAGGCATGGGGCTTTCTCTTTCAGACTAAAAGCATTATACCATACTCTGGTTGGTAGAGTCAAGATATATCATAATCCCGCAGGGGTGACCGCCACGGTCCTCATGTTTCCTCGCAAGGCTGCCGATAAATGGCCTGGAATCTTGACATCCTAGGGGTCGGGCTCTTAGTCTTTGGGTGACATCCAGGCTATCGAGAGGGGATCATATTGAAAGAGCGGATTCTTGTGACAGGCGGTGCCGGTTATGTGGGCTCGGTCTGCGTTGCCAATCTTAAGGACCGAGACTATCAGGTGCTGGTGTACGACAATCTCTCAACCGGACACCGGGCCTCGGTACCCGAGGGAGTGATGCTCGAAGTTGCGGATCTTGCCGAGAGCGAGCGGCTCTCGGGCGTCATGTCGTCTTTTCAGCCTGATTTCGTGATGCATTTCGCAGCCAGTGCACTGCTCGGCGAATCGATGAGCAAACCCCTGGACTACTACGCCAATAATGTAACCAACGGCCACAATCTGCTGCGGATAATGGTTGAGCATGATGTAAAGTCCCTGGTCTTTTCATCTACCTGTGCCATATACGGCGAGCCGGAGCGTATCCCGATGACTGAGAGCGATCCACGCAGACCCATGAACCCGTATGGCCGGAGCAAGCTGGCTTTCGAGCACCTCCTTGAAGATTGCGATGCCGCCTATGGCTTAAAGAGCGTCTGTCTCCGCTATTTCAATGCGGCCGGTGCGGAAGCCGGTCTGGGCGAGGATCACAGTCCGGAGACCCACCTGATCCCGAACGTTCTCAAGACTGCTCTGGGGTTGAGGGAAAAGCTGGTGGTGTTCGGTGATGACTATCCGACTCCTGACGGAACGTGCGTGAGGGATTATGTGCACATCGCAGACATTGCAGATGCACATGAGAAAGCCCTGGATGTGCTGAGAAGACGCACCTCGGAGAAGATCAATCTTGGAAACGGCACGGGCTTCTCGGTGCTTGATGTGATAAAGACCGCGGAGAAGGTTGCCGGTAAGGCTATTCCATATAGGGTTTCCGCCCGCAGGGAAGGGGATCCGGCGGTATTGGTTGCAAGTGCCGATAAGGCCGGTAAGGTGCTGGGCTGGCGACCGGCCTACGCCTCTCTGGGAAGCATCATAGAAAGTGCCTGGAAGTGGCACGTGGAGCATCCTGATGGCTACCGGTCCTAACAGCGACTCCGGGCGCAGGGAGAAACAGGTTGGCGTAGAGCCCCATCACTCGGACGCAGCGTGTGGGGGACCCGGTTACGATGAGGGGTCTTCAAGGGAAACCGGCCCGGAACTGTCCCCAAGGACCGATCTCCTTCAAGGTGCCGGTGGGCAGGAGAGGTTTCTCACCACTATAAAGGAGCAGGAAGCCAGAATCCGGGATCTCGAACGGAGCAACAGGGGGATGGTACTGCTGCTTGAGATACTCAATTTCATCCAGGGTGCCGACGATCTTGAAACCACACTTCGCATCATTCTCGCATGTGTGACCTCAGGTTATTCCATCGGTTTTAATCGCGCCTTTCTCTTTCTCCTTAGCGAGGACGGCAAACGACTGCGCGGGGCACTCGCCGTCGGCCCCAGAAGCCCCCAGGAGGCAAACGAAATCTGGAAGGATATCGAGGAGAAGGCCGGCAATCTTGAGGATGCCGTCTCGGCGGTGAGGATGGGAGGTAGGGAAAGCGATGTGGAGCTGACCCGGCTTGCACGACGGATGGAGATCGGCGTGGGCGATGGTCGATCCATGGTCGAGGAATGCATATTGCGCGGCGAGACCAAGGTTGTCGCAGATCCCGACCTACTCGGGGAAGAAGAGATCCTCCGCAGACTGGGCTCGGGAACCTTTGTGTGCACCCCCATAACTACTGCCGGGAGGCCGATAGGTGTCATCATTGCCGATAATCTGATAACCGGCGAGATGCCTTCCGATGAGCAGGTTGGATTGCTGAAGGCTCTTGCTTATCAAGTAGGACAGATCATAGCAAGCGCGAGCCACCATGAAGATATCGAGCGGCGGCTCCAGGAGCTCTCCATGCTTACCGAGGTCAGCAAGGGGATTCTGTCGACCACCGATCTCGAGACAGACCTTTCACTTATAGCGAGAATCTCGGCGCAGGTCCTGAACGCAAGGGGGGCGGTCCTTAGGCTTGTGGATGATGAGACGCAAGATCTTGTAACCAAGGCGATGTTCGGTATAAGCATAGGTGAGATGGGAGGCGCAACACAGGAGGGAGCTCAGTCGATTGCCGAAGAGGTGGCCAGGGACGGCCGGCCGAGACTGATAAAGGACACAAGCGAGTATGCGGATTCCGACCCGGACCTTGCACGCAGGAAGAATCTCATTTGCGTTCCCCTCGCTAAGGGGGACCGTGTCATAGGGACCCTCACCGTTTTCGACCGGACGCCGGCTGAATCGTTAAGCTATGCGGGTTTTAGCCACAATGATCTTCGGTTCCTGAGGGTTCTGGCAGGGCAAGCTGCCATAGCCATAGACAACGCCAAGCTCTTCGGCGGTCTGAGAAAATCCCAGCAGCGGATAAGGGAGCTCCACCGGCATCTCCTTCGGTCGGAGAGACTGGCCGCCCTTGGAGAATTGAGCTCTCAGGTTGCACATGAGATCAGAAACCCCCTAACCGCGATCGGCGGCTTTGCCAGGTCCATCCAGAGGCGCCTGCCTGAGGACGATCCGAACCGAAAGCATGTGGACATCATTGTCAAGGAGACCGATAGGCTGGAACGCATTCTCACCGAGCAGCTGTGTTTTGCCAAGCTGTCGCCTCCCGATCTGGAGCCGGGGAATATCAACGGCGTGATCGAGGAGGTAATCGACCTCTTCAGAGAGAAACTCGAGGCCAAGAAGGCAGTGCTTGGCCTGGAATTGGGAGATTGCCTGCCGGATGTGCTGATAGATTCGGACAAGATGAAGCAGGTCTTCATCAACTTGCTGCAAAACGCGATCGATAACATCCGGGACGAAGGCCGGCTATGGGTCAGCTCATGCCGGTTCGAACGCACTGTTGAGATCCGGATAGGGAACGACGGCCCCCCGATTGAAAGATCTATGCTGGACAGACTGTTCGTCCCGTTTGCTACTACCCGGTCGAGCGGCTCGGGCCTGGGTCTTGCCGTCACCTATGAGATTGTCTACGAGCATGGCGGGACGATCGACGTCAGAAGTGATGAGAAGGAGAGCGTGTTCCTCATAACGCTTCCGATGAAGATCGACGATGACCGGCGGAGAGGCCCTGTAGATCGAAGGAGTATGATGACGGATAGGCGCAGAGACAGGAGAAGCCCCTAGGACGCTACTAAGACACTATGGAGGGTGGTATGGTGAAGGTGCTGGTAGTAGATGATGACGAAAGCCTGCGAATGCTCTACTCCAAAGAGCTGTTGGAAGAGGGATACGAAGTGCGGACGGTTCCGTCCGGTCAGGATGCCCTTGAAAGCATAAAGCAATCCAGGCCTGATGTCGTCGTACTTGATATTAAGATGGAAGGACTGGATGGCCTGTCGGTGCTTGACATGATAATGAAACACGACAGGACCATACCGGTGGTTCTGAATACCGCCTACTCCACCTTCAAGTCGGACTTCTCCACCTGGAGTGCCGATGCCTATATTGTGAAATCCAGCGACCTCAGCGAGTTGAAGGATACGATCAAGCAGATGCTTGAGCCGTCGTAGGTTTCGCTTGACATCGCCCGGGTGTGTGAATATTTTCACTCTGAGTGGACGCGGTAGCTCAGCTGGTAGAGCACAGGACTGAAAATCCTGGTGTCCTCGGTTCGACTCCGAGCCGCGTCACCATATTTATCCGCCTACGCAGAAGGCAGCGGGTTTGCCCATGGTTGAATGCGTAAGAAGGTGCTTCGTCGGATGTCGCCTGATGGGCACGCCACGAGGTGAATGACTCGCCGAAGCCTTGGCGAAGGCGGTTAAGTGCAAGTACCACGGGCTTGTCCGTGGGGTGTCTCATGCTGGTGTAGCTCAGCTGGTAGAGCAACGCACTCGTAATGCGTAGGTCAGCGGTTCGAATCCGCTCACCAGCTCCACCGAGGTCATGCGTTTGACGCGTATTGCGATCCTCATTCTCGTCGCACTCATAGCGGTTTTCCTGACTCTCTCCGTTGAGAACGTGGGCCCCAACGAAGTTGCCCTGATCGGCAGTGGGCCGGATGTCAAAGAACTCCCGGTCGGCATCAATATCGTCATGCCCTTCCGGGGGATCAGACGTTTCAAACTGAATCAAACCCACAGGCTGCACGGTGATAGATCTCTGGAAGTACGGACCCGCGCCGGGAAGACCGCGCGCATAGAGATGGACGTGGAGCTCGATCTTGTCAGGGACAGGGTCAGGGATCTCGACCGGGATTACGGTGAGATGATTTTCGAGAAGATAGTGAAACCAACCTTGCGCGTCGAACTAACGGCGGCTCTCTCGGAAGAGGTTGATCCTGCCGCCGCCATCGGGCGACTGGGCGGCGAGATTGCGGAGCGCACCAACGGCAAGCTCGAACCTATCGGGATCGGGGTTTCGTCCGTGGTTCTCACCGGTATTTTCGAGGGCAAAGCTCTGAGCTATGACCTCGAGACCCATGACGGAGTGAAGCTGTTTATCCTCGGGCTCGACGGTTATGACTGGATCATAATGGACCGGGTGGCCGAGTCGGTCGACCTCGCGAATATGAAGCGGGTCAGAAGGGAAGGGGCGTGGGGGAACCTGCAGTCCATTGAGCCCCTGGTCTCCCCGCTGATCTGGACCACCATGGTAACAGGTGTAACGCCCGACATTCATGGGATCACCGATTTCCTCATTCGGGATGCCCTTACGGGAGAAGACATACCCGTCACAAGCAGTATGCGAAGGGTCCCGGCGGTGTGGAACATGACGTCGCTCACGGATCTCAGATGCGGCTTCATCGGGTGGTTCGCTTCCTTTCCTGCAGAAGACGTCAATGGTTTCATCGTTAGTGACCGCTTCGGTTATCACATGTTCGATCCGAGCTGGCGGGAGGGGAAGAAGAGGAGTCCACAGGAAGGGCTTGCCTTTCCCGGCGACCTCTACGGCGAGATAGAGCCTCTCACCGTCGAGGTCGGGGATCCCGGAAGCGACCTGTCCCGGTATATAAGGGGCCCTGTCGATGCCCACAAGGGAGCAGGCGACGGGCCGGATGCTCCGCCGGCCCATGGGCCACCCGACCCCGAGAGCAGTCTGCGGCAGATCATATCGGCCTACCGCACCTACGAGAACGTGATGAAGAAGCTCTATCCGGTCTATAGACCGGACCTATTCGGGGTCTACTTCGAATTCACCGACAGCGTGTGTCACCTTTTCATGAGGTTCATGAGGCCTGCGATGGACGGTGTAAGCCCCGAAGACGAGAGCCCTTGACCGATTCCCGGATGGGTTTCGGGCAGGCGATCGAATGGCACAGGCTGAACGGCGCCATAGCGATCTACGGCAATATAGTGAAACCCGCCTACGAGATTGACGATGCAAGCGTAATGGATATCGCCCCGACTATCCTCCATCTGCTCGGCATGCCGGTCGATCGGAAGATGCCGGGCAAAGTGCTTCTGGACGCCTTCGAGGAGCAGTGGGTGGAAGCCCATCCGATCGCATACACTTCGGTCTATGACTCGCTCTTCGCACCAACCGACGCGGCGGTGGGGCCGTCCGCGGCAGATCAGGCGCTCAAAGACAAGCTGGTCTCGCTCGGCTATGTCGCCGGTGGCCGGAATGCGCTGGTGAACCTGGCGAACTACTATCATAAGAACGGCAAGTATGCAGAAGCTTTGGATCTCTACAAACAGCTTCTGGATGAAGACCCCGGCAACGCCGACGTGAAGATCGGTATGAGCAATGCATACTCCAAGATGGGCAAAGACGATTTGGCCGTGAGGGGCCTCAATGAGGTTCTCGAGAGTGACCCGGACAACCTCAAAGCCCTCCACAGCCTGGGAAACATCCATGCCGAACGGGGTAGGGGAATGGAGGCCCTCCAGGTAGCCGAACGTGCGCTGGCGATTGATGCAGCCAACG
>JALGWN010000149.1 GCA_025774115.1 bacterium | reverse complement strand
TGCAGTCCCCTGAAGTCCCCAGAGCAGCTTCTCTTTGAGATGCAGGATCCCGCAGGTCAGGTCCCATGCGGGCCGTGTCAGGGTCAGAGGATAGAGTCGGGAAAAGCCCTCATCTTCAAAGACTATCAGAGTTCGTGCCATTGCCACCTCCGAGCATGAGTTCCGCTTCCAGTGTAGGCGCTACCCCACTCTCGGTCAATACCAAACGCCAGACAACCTTAAACCCTTGGCTGGAGTATCCCGGGACTCGCCCTACAATATGAAACCCGGATTCCGGAATCCGCATCATAAGGGAGGCATCAGGAGGTTATGATATTGCCGATAAGAGAGTACAGTTGCAGCACGTGTGGGAACATATTCGAGGACATCGAGATTGAGATGACAACCGGCGATGTGGTCTGCCCCAACTGCAGGTCCAGGGAAGTCCAACAGGTATTCTCGATTTTCTCAAGATCAACGACAAGCAAAGCATCATGCGATGTAAGCAGACGCTTCACCTGAGGTTAGGGATGGGCGGCCGGCGGCCGTTCTCATTGAAAAGGGGTCAGGCTGTTGAAAAACACCCATCTACTGCGTTGCACTCGCCTCCCGGCCCTGCGGCGTACCCTGAAGTACGCCTCGTTCCTGGAGCCTTCGTGCGCCTTGCATCTGGGTGTTTTTGAGCAGCCTGAGATCCCTTTTTAGCCTGCGGGTCGCCACTTCTCCGACGGCGGAAGCGGGACTTCCACGCGGTTGACCCTGGTAACAAAGTTCCTGAAGTAGGGCCCTAGCATCCGCAGATGCCCGGGTGTGGGAAACAGAATCCGGTTCCGGCTGAAATTGAATATGCCCGACCTTCCCTCCCCCGAGGACCCATAGCCGGCTGCAAGGCCGTGCCAGTCCCCGTCATACTTAAACAGCGCCAGTACCACGATCCGGGTGTCGTCCAAGAGGCCGCCGAGCAGGGCATCAAGCCAGACATCGACATCTACCACCGCCCAGCCTTCATAGATGCCGAAGACATAGATCCGGGTCAAGTCTACAGGTTCCCTGTGACTCCATCTCAGGGTCTTGTAGGGAATCTCCCATTCGTAGAATCTCACCGTCGAGCTGGTGCGTACCGAACCCGGGTGATAACCCAGTATGCTGTAAGGAACCGGTGTCTTCAGTTCCCCGTTGAAAGTGATGGAGACCTCTTTGGGCCCAACACCGTCCGCGCACTCGCGTCTTAAATTCTTGATGAGTTCAAAGGGGATCGACGTTTGGCCCTTGAAATCCTCAAGAATGCTCCCCAGATCGCCCGCATCCAGTACTCCGCAGGTATCGACCTGGACCAAGCCGATGAGATAGCTGAAGAACCTGTCTTTGACCTCGGACTCAGGCAACCAGACTTCCCGCCCGGGAAGACCGTCCCCGAAGAGTCCGGGGAGGGGCGACAACAAACAGAGAATCAATGTAGCGGTGGTGACCCTTATATTCATATCTCTTCAGTCTATCGGCACGTCACGCTTCAAACCGAAACAAAACCGTGCCGCTTCCCTTCACCTAAATATGGCTTGACAAAACGAACATCCGCAAGCGTAATATCGGAAGGAGCGGAAATGAGCACATGAAACTCAGAATCATCTTCCTGGCAGCCATCTCAGCGGGAATCCTGCTGACCGCGTTCTCGACCGGCGAAGAGGTCGAGCGGCCTATGCCGGCGTATGTGGGGGCAACGAAGTGCAAGATCTGTCACCTCGAAATCTTCAATTCCTGGGCCGATACGCCGCACCGAAAGGCCCTGTCATCCTTGCAGGGTGAAGAGGCCGGAGATCCGAGATGTCTCGAATGCCATACCACCGGCTTTGGGACCGGAGGTTATGCGGCCGATGCCGGCATCGTGGATCTCGCCGGCGTCCAGTGCGAAGCTTGCCATGGTGCCGGGTCACTCTATTCTCTCTCCTCTATTATGATTAAACCGGATCTATGCAACCAGGCGGGACTTGTTGCCCCCGATTCGCTCACCTGCATGAGATGCCACAACGCCAGGAGCCCCACCTTTAAGGGCTTCGCCTATAAGGTAGGGCTCTTGACAGGAACGCACTCGCGTAAGTGCAATTAGGAAGACTACGACTTCCTGATTTCCTTAACCTCTTTCCTGAGCTCTTCAAGCTCTTCTCTCAGGTCTTCGAGCTCCTCCCTGAGATCGTCTTGATGCCACTTGTGTATCTCGATCTCATCGATATCGGGAATCTCTATATCGTGTCCGCGTGGGATGACAATCCGCTTGAGTCTGCCGGGGCCTTTAAAGTCCTGTACGAAGAACTTAGCCGCGCTCTCGGTCTCACCGAGCTCGACATCAACGGTCTGCGTTCGACGCTTCCGCTTGATCTTCAGCTCCACCTCTTCTCCCGGATCGCCGTCTCTCACGTACTTGACCAATCTGTCGGCATCGCTCACCTCTTTGCCGTCATACTCCAGGATAACGTCACCGGCCTTGATGCCCGCTTCCTCGGCAGGGCTGTCTTCCGTAACCTCGAGTACCAGGACACCTTCGTCCTCATCTACATCGAAGTACTCCCCGAGGTCCCCGGACACGTTCTGAATCCGCACTCCAAGAAACCCCTGGGGCTCACCCATCCAACCCTTGAACGCACGTCCGATCTCCGGGATCATGTCGAGGTCGAGGTCCAGATCGAGATCGACGATCTTATCTTGCTCGCGCTCCCCGAGCTCCACCTTCAGAGTCCGCTCTCTGTCCCCGTCACGAAGAACCACTATCTCGACCTCATCACCGGGGGAGTATGCCTTGATGGCACGGACCACCCTTTTTACGGTCCGGGTCTCTTCATCATCGATGGCGATTATGACATCGCCGTCTTCGAGTCCGAACTCATCCGCGGGGCTGTCACCGACCACATCGCTCACCAACACCCCTCGGACGTCCCCGTCGATGTCCATTGCTTCCTTGAGTTCATCACTGAGGGGCTGGAGTACGACTCCGAGCCAGGCATCCTCTTTGGCATAGCAGGCTCCGGTCAAGGCGACCAGCGCTACCGCCGAAAGCAGGATCACAAGTCCCAGTCTTTTTACACACATCTGCATAGCCGGCCTCTCCTTTCAACAGGGGCCTCGCATGTTCAATTCTGTTTAACCCCACACCCACGCCCAGGTTCCCGCAACTTACGACAAAAGTCACAAAATGGCGCAACTTGTTGGGGGCATTGGCGTTATTGACCCGGAGCCTGCGAAGTCACTCAGCGTGAACACCAGCGCAAGGAGGAACAAGCCGCCGGCGGGACGCCGTGGCAGCGTCGGGGTGAGGGGCGGTGAGCACAATGAAGCAGACAAACCTTTTTCACCGGCCCGTATTGCCTCAACCGGCGGCTCCGGTTACAATACCCATTGGTACAACTTATTAGCATCTTACAGAGGAGGAAGAATGGCCACGAGGCTCGCAACGCTCTTAGCACTGATGGCCGTGGTCTCCGGATGTGCCGGAGGCGGTGCCGGAGGCGAGCGGATTCAGAAGGGAATGGTTGCCCAGTCATTCGCTCTTCCCGACATCTCTACCCGGGAGAGCGTCCATTCGGCCAAGACTATCCAGTCCCACAACGCAACCGTGATAACGATATGGAGCATGGCCTGCCCCAATTGCAGGGAGGCGATGCTGGATGTCCGGCGGGTCTATGAGGCATACCACTCCAAGTCGATTGCCTTCCTTGGAATAAACTTCGACGTCGAGAACATCCAGGGCGTGCGGGCGTTCATAAAAGGTGAAGGCATAGAGTTTCCGATCCTATGGGACCGGCGCCGTCAGGTGACAAGGGCTTTCAAGGCACTGGACTATACCTTCAGTGTCTTCGTGGTCGACCGTAAGGGAGCTTTCGTTCTCGCCCAGTATGACCATCCTCCCGACCTCGAGCGGCTCCTGTCCAAAACGCTTGATGATGTGCTCGAATAGGCTTTAGAGTGAAATCCCTGATTAGGACTCTGTAAACAGGAGTGTTCACATGCGGAATGCCTGTCTGCTCGTGGGATGCACCGTCATCTTGAGTCTCTTTGCCTTGTCTCCGTCCTATTCCCTTCCGGAGGGTCTTGAACTCAGCGGGGATGTTAAGCTGCGTCTGCGCCTGGTCGATTCCTCCGAGGAGAGCCCGGTTTTCGGCACTTATGGTGAGATGCTCAACCGCGGTTTCTCCCAGAAACACAGATTCGTTCTCGAGGCGGCCTACCCTGTCGCGACCTCGATTACGGTGGGAGGAAAGATCCGTGTCTCGAACGAAGACGATGATATACTCACCTCCGGACCGGAGTACCTTTCATCGAAATTCGGAAGCGCCTTCGTCGCATACGATACACCCGCGGTCCAGGCCAGATTCGGTTACTACGATGTCCATTACACACCTCTCAGCCTTATGAGATGGGACGTCAGGGACGACCCCGAGGGGGGCGGAGGAGGCTGCGCCGTATGCCCCGGTACTCCGGGGGTGGCAGGCACCATACTGGGTGAAAGCCTCGAGGAGTTGGGCCCCGTGCTCACCTTTGAGGGGCTGAGACTGGACCTCTCGCCCCTGGATGCTATAGGCTGCAGTGGTTTCTTTGCCAAATCCACGGTGGCGGGTGAAACCTACGATGTGCTCACATACGGAGGACGGTTCAGGTTCACACGGTACCTGCATCACGCATCCTCCCTGATGGACATATCGCTTCTGGCGGTGAGATCCGAGGAAGACAAGCGAAGCAGAGAGGCCGACCTGATCTCACTCCCCGAGCCCTTCCGCAACATGGTCCTGGGGGCGGCCTGGAACGTGCCTGTTCTCCCGTGGCTCGAATTCCAGGGTGAATGGACCTATTCCGATTCGCGCAACCAGACCGATCGCATCCCCGATATCGCCGGAAACGGGACCCTCGTCGGTCTGAGGGCGGTGCTGCCGGGGGGACTTCGGGCGGAGGCATCCTACATATATCTCTCGCCCAACTGGGATTCCTACTTCCGGGCACTCTCCTACAGCTATAACCGCAAGGGGCCGCGGGCCAGGCTGGAATACGAGCGAGGCCGGCTCTTGATCGCCTTGTTCGGCAAGTATCTCACCACAATCGATCCTGTGAAGTTCTATTTCGATCGGCCGGCCGGGACGGTTGCCTACCCGACCTTGAGTGCAAGAGGCTACTTGACCGCGGCACCCGGCTTGAACCTCGGTCTGGCAGCCATCCTTTCGGGCGAGGGCCTTGAGGATGATGGTCCGTCAATGGATACCGACAACAGGCGAACCACCATGCTTGCGACCGTCACCTATGAGTTCGGCAGGGCTTCATCGGTCACCCTGGAGGAAAGATACGTAAGACACCGGTTCGCGGAAGACGATGATTATAACATCTCGATGCTGTCGCTCTATGTTCGGGCAGCGATATGGTAGTCAGGGAGCTCGTCGCAGTGCTCTTTATCACGATCGCATGCGCTCCGCACCCCGCCAAGCAAAACGCGGGTCCTTCGCTTGGTGTCGAAACCGAAGTCTGGAGCTTCGGAACAATGGAGCGCGGCCGGACCGCGACCGGAACGATCTGGGTCGCCAACGTCGGTCGGGATACGCTGCGGCTCAGCCTCCACTCGACATGCGACTGCCTTTCCGCAACGCCCGAGCAGGTCAGAATACCGGCGGGTAAGAAGTTCACCGTAGATCTGTCCTATATGGGTGATGAGATAAAGGACCAGGTAACCAAGACGATTTTCATAGACTCCAACGATCCCGAGAGACCCAGACTCGCCTTCAAGGTCACAGGCACCGTGACCACGGGAAGAGCTCCCCATCTGGTTGCGATACCGGCCCCCCTGCCGCTCGACCCTGCAGCCCCCGCCTACCCACGGGCGGAGTTGAAGATTGAGAACCGCGGTGAGGAGACGTTGGAAATCAGTGAGGTGACCTGCTTCGGCTGTATCAATACGTGGAGTCAAAAGGTATTAGCCGGAGGGGGTGGAGTCAAAAGGTATTAGCCGGAGGGGAGGAGGCCGTACTCGACGTCATCCCCCTCCCCGACTGGACTGATAGAAGATGGCTCGAGATCGAATCCAACGACCCCGTCCAGCCCCTTAAGAGAGTCATGATAGTAGAACTGAACTGATCACTCGTCCTCAGGTGTTTGAGACTCCTGCTCCGAGCCCTTCATCATATGGCCCTTACAACCCATACCCTGATGGCCTGAACCCTCCGAGCCCTCCATCATATGGCCCTTACAGCCCATACCCTGATGGCCCGAACCCTCCGAGCCCTCCATCATATGGCCCTTACAACCCATACCCTGATGGCCTGAACCCTCCGAGCCCTCCATCATATGGCCCTTACAACCCATACCCTGATGGCCCGA
>JALGWN010000148.1 GCA_025774115.1 bacterium | reverse complement strand
GACTACCTCGATACCGGTCTCATCGAGCCAGGCTGCAAGCGTATCTATCTTCGCAACTTCTTCCGGCGAGTTAGCATGGTCTACCGCGCAATACCAAAGACCTGAGGCCACGGCATCCGCTATGCCTGTTTTGATCTCCTCAAGTGTCAGATAGTCTATCATGACATGGGGGACATTAAAGAAGGGAAAGCGTTCAGGGTAGATGCTGCCGCGGAGATTCATGTGGGCGTTGAACCAACGGACGCCCCAGTTACCCATGGCATATTGGTATTTGGAACCTATTACCGCATAGAGGCTGTCGTTCACGCGGCTGGCCGTTAACCACTCCGGGTGTCCCGGAATATTACCGGGCAGCGTCCCGCCGGGCTGGTTCCAGCCCGTGACCGTGATCCCGAGGGAGTCAAGGATATACAGGCTTCTGTCACAGAGGCTGTCCCAGATCGCCACATTTGCAAAGGTGTACTCTATCGACTCATCTACACCGTTGTCCAGAGTGTCGAGAAGAGTAGCCCACATGTAATCATGCCGTGTTGTATGGTCATGGATCTCATGACCCGCGGCGTACATTTCCTGGACTTTCCAAGCCTCGCCGTTCTGGATACCCAGATCGGAGATCTCGGTAATGACCGCGAAGGTGCCCTTGAAGCCATGAGATTCGAGTATGGGGCAGATGGCGCTGTAGTGACATTCGTGGCTGTCATCGAATTGCAGGGTCACAAACCCCTTGCGTGGCGTGAACTCCGCCTGAATGGGTGATACTGTAAGCAAAAAGACCCCGGCAATAATCATACAAACACCGACAGCCGGTCTATGTGTATTCATCGTTCAAGTCCCTCTCGCTAAGGGAATCACCTGTAGGTTATCGGCTAGTCGACTATGTATTAGTATACCATTCGCCGACCGTCGTCGTCAATAGCTACCCATGATCGGCCAGTGTAGAGTAGAAGCGACAGATCGTGACCGAAGGAAGAGTAATCGGCAAATGGCATTCATGACCGCGATGCTGAGGCCCTGCCCAACAGCGACTTTCGGATTGACTGGTCAGTCGGCGTGTGGTACCTTGGGATGAAGCATGTGAAACAACGTGTGGGAAAGGGAATCCCCGTATGCTATCCGCAAAGGGCTTACCGTTCTATAGCAAATACCAGATGCTGTTCAGGCATATGCACACGGTGAGGAAGCATGCGACCCCCAAGAGGATCGCCAATCTGATAACCAATGAGATCGAATTCCGGATGAAGAAGACCACTTTGCGAAGCCTGCCCTACGCCGCCAAGATCGAAGCCAGCGCCTTCTGTCACCTTAAATGTGCATGGTGCTCCTTCGGCCAGGGAGAGGGGGGTACACACACCAGAGACATGGTGATGCCGCTTGACAGGTTCAAGCGCCTCATAGACTCGTTCTCCGATTCGCTTATGATCGTCAGCCTGAGCCGGGTCGGAGAGGCTCTGCTTCATCCGGACCTCACCAAGATGATCGCCTATTGCACCGAACAGAACATCGGGACAGAGTTCCCCACCACATTCTCCGTGAAGATGGATGAGGGTCGGATCGAGGAGATGGTCACAGGCGGCCTTGATCATCTCATCGTGTCCATAGACGGTACGACCCAGGATGTGTATGAGACATACAGGAAGGGCGCCAGCCTGGATCGTGTGCTTAAGAACGCATCAATGCTCGTGAAGGCCAAAGAGAGACTAGGATCCAAGAACCCGCTGCTGGAGTTCAAGTTCATTATCTTCGAGCACAATCGCCATCAGCTTAAAGACGCCGAGCAGTTGGCGGGCGATATGGGCTTCGACAAGTTCAGCACCGTCCTCGACAACAGCTCCGAGAAGACGATGGAGCATATGGATAACGTGAGAGAAACCCATCTGAGCAAGAAGAGGGCTTGTTACTGGTTGTGGAACACCATCGTTGTCGCCTGGGACGGGACAGTCTATCCCTGCTGCAATCGTGAAGTCGTGATGGGAAATGTCTTCGAGACCGATCCTCGGGCCATCTGGAACAGCGAGAAGTTCCGCAAGATGCGCCGGTTCTTCAAGACCCACGAGCTCGATGAGGACACGCGTGTCTGCTTCACGTGTATGCAGTTCTAGCCCGGATTATTCACAAGCCCTCTGCTACGGTGTCGTATTTGCCAGCGCTGGCGGCGTCATCCTCGGTATCACCTGCACTTCACACCCACCAGCACCTCCTGGCTCAACCAGGTAGAACGCTTCTTCTCCACTCTGACTCAAAAACAAATCCGCCGAGGCTCATACACCAGCGTTCGAGACCTTATTATCAAGATCAATCGATATCTCGAAATCTACAACCACAACACCAAACCATTTGCCTGGACCAAATCGGCTGACGAAATCTTCGAGACCATCTATGCTATGTGTCAAGATATTTCCGGGTCACCACATTAGGACAGTCTCGTCACTGCTTGCCATGGGGCTGTCTCTCTATTTCATCATATGGCTTTTCAGCAGCTCACGTTATGAATCCTCATCCGGCACTGTAGTCAATGTCTTGCTCACCGTGGCCATTATAGCGGTGGGAGTGGGCCTGTATAAGCTCTTCGCAACACTCTTCGGGAGCATAATCAGCCGCAAGAGGCGCTTGTGGCTCGCGGGCATTCATATTGTCCTGATCCTGATAATAGGCCTGGCCTCACTCAGCCCATCTCTGACGAGCGGCAATGGGGGCAGCGGCAAGGACAAGGTCTTGATACTGGGTTTTGACGGAGCTTCCTGGAATGTACTCGACCCTTTAGTTGAAAAGGGGGAGATGCCGAATCTGAAGAAGTTGATGGATTCCGGGGCTTACGGAAATCTTAGATCTGCCGAGCCACTGGTTTCGCCTCTCATATGGGCTACCATCGCCTCGGGAAAGACGATTGAAAAACATGGGGTGATCTCCTTTGCCTACCCCAGTTATTATGTGAAGTGCAGCAGGATATGGGACATTCTGGAACGGAGAGGTGAGTCTATCGGCCTGTGTGGTTATTTCCAGACTTGGCCTCCCTGGAAAACCAACGGTTTCATAATCCCCGAACACGTGGCTCCGGGAACGGAAACGTACCCCCGAAGCCTGGGCTTTGTCAGAGAGCTGTATCTTGCGGCGAAGAATAGAAAAATCACCCCGACCACGGGGATTCTGTGTGGGTTTTCCGCAGTACGGAACGGGCTGAGGCTAAGGACTATGAGGCTTGCCGCGGCCAGCCTATTGGGGCGTCTATTCAGGCCACGCGACTATGTTGACCTGGACGAGCATTACAGGAAGCGAATACTGATACTCAGGATTCACACAGATATATTCTCTCATCTGGCAGGGAAGCACCCGCTGGATCTGGCGATTTTCTACACCAAGGTACCCGACAACGTCTCCCACGTGTATTGGAAGTTCATGGAATCGGAGAAGTTCGGCGATGTGCCGGAGGAAGAGGTTGCCAAGTATTCCGGAGTAATCGCTGAATGCTATCGAGAATTCGATAAGTCCATCGGTCAGCTCTTGGAGAACATTGATGATAACACCACAGTCTATGTTGCATCCGATCATGGGTTTAAGGCTTGTGAGTGGGCCGGTCATACAGAGGCAGCGATGTCTTACTATGTAAGCTCTCAAAAACTGATGGAGCTAATCGGTCTGTCAAATAAGGTCGATGCCTTTCATCAGGCGAGGGATATACACGTAAAGATCCACGCGAGTTACACCGACGAGACAGACAGCATTGTCGAGATCCTGAATTCCATAACCGTGGTAGACACGGGAAAAAGGCTGTTTGAGGTGGAGAAGCTGTTTCCCGGATTCATCCGTATGGCTGTGGATTCCAGTAACAAGAACCTGCTCGGAAAGCGGATAGACTTGGTTGATTCGCAGATCGAATTCTCAGAGATTGCCGACCGAGCCCAATCCATGCGAATATCGGGTGTGCATGCCATAGACGGGGTAATCGTAATGAAAGGGCCGCATGTACGACGGAATCAGTGGCTTGATGATGCGACGATCTTCGATATTACCCCGACTGTTCTCTATCTGCTTGGGCTGCCGGTCGGCGAGGATATGGATGGAAAGGTCATCAGTCAAGCCATAAGCGAAACCTACCTGGAGAGCAACCCGATAGCCTATGTTCCGACTTACGACGATCGTAAGGTTGAGAAAGAATATATCGGGGACATAGCCCAATACAAAGAAGAAGAATTGAACCAGAAGCTTAAAGAGGATCTGAGAGCTCTCGGCTATATCAGATAAGCGGGGCTGTACGAAAGCGACCCCAGCGCAGATGGAAAACGGCCGGCACTCACCGCATTGGTGATATGTCGGCCGCTTCGTTCTCCGAAAAACCTACCTGAATATGCCCTTGATACAACCCCACGTACTCTGGTCGGCAGCGGTTGCGCTCTCGTCGTAGTAAAGACAGAAAGACATGGATATGCATTCCGGCACCGGCCACAGATTCGGATAGATGGGTATCCAGCTGGAGGCCCCGAAGTAGTCACCCTTCACCATACACTTGCAGTTCCAGGGTCCATCGGGAGTATTGCCGCTGTACCACTCCCATGTGGTGCCCGGCTCTGTAACCACAGCTCTGATACTGATCCAATAGGTCTGACCCTGTACCAACGCAACGGGCTCTATCGAGGCTTCGTATTCAGAAACATCTCCTATGTGGACGGTATATGTATAGTCGAATACATTGCGTTGAGCAACTATCGCCCCCGGCCCGCCACAACCACCGTGAGCGTAAAAGGTGACTATGAAGTAGTCCGGCTGGTCAGGGGAGATGATGACGTAGCCCCACCAGGTGATGTCGGTAATCGGATCACCGGTTGTTGCGAAGAAGTCGTCGATAACCTCAATATCCCCATAATCATCCTCACCACGATCGTAGTATCCACTGAAGATCATGCACCCCCCGAACTGCTCCTGGCACCAGATAGGGGTCAGACCCTGCGCGTGAACGCCTCCTTGAACCAACATGACTGTCGTAAGGACCAGCATGACACTAACAGCAACCTTCTGTACCAATCGCATCATCTGTTCTCCTCTCTCCGTAACCATGCCCCATTCCCAAATCCGCCGATTGTCGGCCGGAAGTGTCCGAGGGTTTTCTACTAATGCGCATGCCCTCACGCTCGCAAAAACCTACTGGAAAACTTGTAGTACCAGGTGTTGCTCTAAAGGCCTGAGACTATAGATAGCCTCTAAGCGATATCCATAATACCACAAGAATGGCAGGATCGTCAAGGAATCTTATGTTTCTGGTGGGCGTGAGGTTCGCATCCAGAAAGTCACTCTCGATATAGTTGAACCTCGACGATTGCAGCACAAGTACGATTAGGCTGACATGTTCCGCACGGGTCCCCAAACGGGAAGACTTTCGAACTTTTCTGATGAGCCAGGAATGTGCCGAAACGGCACGCATGGTGGCCAGTCTGGCGTGAACACGCACCGAGATAGCATGGTGAGGTCCAGCGAGGGGTTAAGAGCCACCATCTCTTAGAACCAACCACTCCTCATGAGAGATAGAGAACTCTATCCGTTCCAAAGGCTCCCCGCGAACAGAATACTCAACCTGGTAAGGCGTCCGCGCGACCTCCCTAAAACCACACTTCTCCGCACAGCGCACCATCCGCTTGTTGCCCGTCCAAGTAGCTGCTCTCACGTCTTCCAGGTCCATCTCGTCAAACAGATAGTCAATCAGAAGATTGAGGGCCTCTGTCCCATACCCTCTGCCCCAGGTTTCCTCTTCCGGCAAGCAGATACCGACAAAGACCCGTTTGGCCTGCTCATCCAGATGGTAGAAGTTGACCCAGCCAATGTGTTGGCCTTCCCCGGTATCGATTTGCCAACTATGGCTATTGGGGGAAGGCTCTCCAGGGCGGCGTCGCCGTTCTTCGAGTCGTTTTTCGAATTCCTCTCGACTTAAGCCCGCGAATGGCACGTCGGGCTCATCGTAGTAGTTCCACTCTTCCAGATTGAGCCAACGGAAGAG
>JALGWN010000032.1 GCA_025774115.1 bacterium | reverse complement strand
AATCTGGTATGATCGTGGCATGGATAAGACCGCAGATCGGGATTTCGTCTCAGGGTATGTTGCGATCGCAGGCAAGCCCAACGTAGGCAAGTCCACCTTGCTGAACCGGTTGCTCAACTTCCCGCTTTCCATCGTCACGCCGCGGCCCCAGACCACCAGACATAAGCTGCTCGGCATACTGAGCGAGGACGACTACCAGGTGGTTTTCCTGGACAGCCCGGGTCTGATGATCCCCAAGTATACTCTCCAGAAACTCATGCTCAGGGCCGCGTGGTCCGCCATTGAGGAAGCCGACCTGGTTCTGCTCATGATCGAGCCCAGACAGGACGAATTCGACCACCAGCCCTATGTGCTCCAACGGTTGGAAAAAGCCGGGAAGCGGGTTATCCTGGCCATAAACAAGATAGATCTTATACCTAAGCCCGATCTACTGCCGATCATAGCGATGTCCAGGCGGCGATTCGGATTTGAGGAGGTTCTCCCGGTTTCCGCTCTCCACGCCGACGGACTGGACCGTCTGAAGCAGGTGATAGTCTCCCGTCTCCCTCACCAGCCCCCGTTTTATCCTCCCGGGGATCTCACCGACAGGCCCCAGCGGTTCTTCGTAGGTGAAATTGTAAGGCAGAAAGTGTTCGAGCAGTTCGGTGAAGAGATACCCTACTCGGTGGCTGTGTCGGTGAAGGAGTATGAGGAGCGGCCCGGATCGAAAGACTACATCAAGGCTACGATTGTGTGTGAACGGGAAAGCCAGAAGGGCATGCTGATCGGAAAGAGGGGAGAAGCCATAAAGCGACTGGGGAGGGCTGCACGGGATGATATCGAGGTCTTGACCGGGAAGGCCGTCTTCCTCGACCTAGAGGTCGAAGTCGTCAAGAAGTGGAGAAAGGAAGAGGACTGGATCAGGCGCCTGGGCCAGGTATAGCCCGGATTATTCACAAGCCCTCTGCTGCGGCGTCGTATCTGCCGGCACTGGCGGCGTCATCCTTGCTCGCCGATCCTCAGCGTATCACTCAGATACGCCTCCGGTCGGCTCACTCGTCTTCCTTGCCATCACTGACATCTCCGACGCCTCGCGACGAAGTTTGTGAATAATCCGGGCTAAAAGCAAGAGGGCGGCACTTGGCCGCCCTCTTCACTGCTTCACGGTTTCCCGCCTACAGGCCGGTTTCCGCAGTAGCCTTCTTCACCGCTTCGAGTGAATTGGCCAGCATTGCTTTCTCTTCCTCGGTGAGCTTTATCTCCAGGACCTTCTCCACACCGCCGGCCCCGATCAAGACAGGGACACCGATGTAGTAGCCGTCGATCCCATATTCACCTTCGCACATCGCCGCACAGGTAAATACCCGTCTCTTATCCTTGATGTAGGACTCGGCCATTGCAATGGCGCTTGCAGCCGGGCTGAAGAAAGCGCTTCCGTTTCCAAGGAGTTTCACGATCTCCGTGCCTGCTTTCCTGGTCCGGTCCGCGATCGCTTCGATCTTGTCCATAGGCAGAAGCTCGGTTAGCGGAACACCGCCGACCGTCGCGAGTCTGAACAACGGGACCATGGTCGGGCCGTGGCCGCCAAGGACCGTGGCGGATATATCTTCCACGGAAATCCCGAGTTCCATCGCCACGAAAGAACAGAACCTCGAGGTGTCCAGCACGCCGGCCATTCCCACTACGCGTTCCTTGGGGAATCCGGTGATTTTCTTGAATGAGTAAACCATCGCATCCAGGGGGTTCGTCAAGATGATGTTGAAGGAATCCGGGGCGTGTTTCTTGAGCTGCTCCGCGACTGCGGTGATTATCTTGACGTTTGTTGAGAGAAGATCCTCCCTGCTCATCCCGGGTTTTCTTGGCAGTCCTGCTGTCACGATGTTGACATCAGCGCCGGCAAGGTCCTCGTAATTGCTGGTGCCCTCTACCTTGGCATCGCACCCCAAAACAGGTGTGGATTCCATGATGTCGAGCGCTTTGCCTTTGACGTAGCTCTCCATCTCGGGAATATCGAGCACTACGATATCTCCGAGCTCCTTCTGGGTGGCAAGGAGCGCCAGGATCCCACCAATCTGTCCTCCACCGACAAGACCTATCTTCTTCCGGCCCACATCGAACCTCCTTTCGATTCCGTCACCCTGACTCACAAAGCAAGAAATATTATCACCTTGCGAACCTCTTCGCAACTGCTTTTGTGAGATGAATGGAGAGGTATCGGACACGGTGGCCTGAAGAATACCGCTTGCGGGAAGTGGGACCATCTGGTGGTAGGGGGTCGGGTGGCCTCGGTGCGCACGGCCAGGCCCGGAAACGCACAAAGCGGAGCGATCTCCGGGGGCTGGTACTCACCAGGCCGTTATGCGCTGGGCCACGAGCACGAGCAGTCTCACCAGATTGTCATAGTCGCGCAGGCTCATCACTTCCGTGGGTGAGTGCACGTACCTTATGGGGACCGACAGCGGTATCATCGCGGCACCGAAGGTCTGTAGAGCAGCACCATCGGTAGCCCCTCCCGTCACCGCCACCTGCACGGGGATCTTCTTCGCTTCGGCCGCAGCACTGATTCGCTTCATCAGCGTTCTTGAGGCGAACGCCACGCGGTCAAACATTCTCAAGACCGGCCCTTCTCCTACTGTGACCGCCGAGAGATGGTAGTCAACCTGTGGATCATCCCCTGTCGTACAGGAATCGATCGCCACGGCGTAATCGGGACGGAGGCTGTTACCCAGCGCGTAGGCCCCCCTTAGGCCCAGTTCTTCCTGCACGGACCACGCGAACGTGATGCGGTGGCGGAGGTTTTTGGTCTTCAGCTTCTCCAGCACCTCAACCAGGGCGGCACAGCCGAGCCTGTCATCCAGGCCCCGGGTGGCAACGATGTCGTTCGCAAGCAGCAAGAAGTGCTTTCTTAGGATTGCGGGTGAAAGTTTCGTGATACCGAGGGCTTCGGTTTCCCGACGGGACCGGGTGCCCACATCGATCATCATGTCTTCGAATCTAACAACCTGAGACATCTCCTTTGCGCGATCCTTCATCAGATGTGGCGGCTTGAGTCCTATGACGCCGGGCACGGGGTGGGGCCTACCATCCGGGTAGATGTCTACGGCCCGCCCGCTGAGGACCCGGTCATCGATGCCCCCGACCTTCTTGAATCTCACGTAGCCGTTGTCCTCGATGTGGCTCACCACCAGACCGATCTCGTCCATGTGGGCAACGAAAACAACATGCTTCTCACCGGTTCCAACGGTAAGGGTAAGGTTCCCCATGGCATCCACCTTGGTCTCGCCGTAACTGGATACCATGCTCCTTATCTTCTCACGTACGGGGTCTTCCCAGCCCGACACACCAGGGGTCATGACAAGATCCCTAAGAAGTTCGAGATGCTTTTCGTATTTCTTCTTAGCCATATAGCCTCCTAGGCAACACCTGATCTTCGATTCTACAAGACGAAAAAAGGGGACACAATGCTATTTTTGCAAAAACGGAGAAGCTGCGCCGAATGGCGGCCGCGCCCGTGATGATGTTGAACGTCCGAATCCAGGATCCGTCAGGGGTGGAACCCCGACACTACACCTCCCAGGCCACTGCGGCAGCGCTTGACCATATGGTCTTGGTATGGTAGAGGATGGGGGAGGAGGTGTATCGAGATGGATATCCAGGCTGTCAAGGTTACGGTTCCCGAAGGGACGAATGTGATCGCAGGGCAAACCCATTTCATAAAAACCGTTGAAGACCTTTATGAGGTGTTCAAGAACTCTGTGCCGGACATCAAGTTTGGGATCGCCTTCTGCGAAGCCTCACAGGACCGACTGGTAAGGTGGGACGGGAACGATGAGGAGCTCACGAGGGCGGCGATAGATGGGGCGAAGGCCGTGGGCGCGGGACATTTCTTCATCGCGTTCATAAGGAATGCCTTCCCCATAAATGTGCTCCCGGCCATCAAGATGTGTCCCGAGATCTGCGGCATCTTCTGTGCTACGGCCAACCCTGTGGTATTCCTGGTGATGGGCGAAGACGAGAGGAGAGGCGTGATCGGGGTCCTGGACGGCCAGAGTCCCTTGGGTGTGGAAACCGAAGAGGATCAGAAAACCCGCAAGGAGTTCCTGAGAAAGATAGGCTACAAGGTCGCCGAGTAGGAGAGTGGAGAGAAAAAGCGCTACGCCCGGTGGGGCGCAGCGCTGGGCTTGTCTCTCGACGTACTCTCTGAACTTACTCCAGCACGTAGATCTTACGCTCGGCGCACATGTCTTTGAGAACCTGAGGCCACACGGTAACACTGACCTCACCGAGGTGTGCCTTCTTCAAGAGAGCCATATAGGTCCGTGACTGGCCGATGCCGCCGCCGATACTCAGGGGCAGAGTGCCGTTTACGATCCCCTGGTGGTAAGGGGTGCTCAGGAGATCGAGCTGGCCGGTCATCTCGAGCTGTGTCTTCAGGGTTTCGGGGTTGACCCTGATACCCATAGAGGTAAGTTCATGGCGACGTTTTGTGATGTGGTTCCAAACCAGGATATCACCGTTGAGACCGTGCATGGGTCTGCCGTCCTCGCTCTTGGTCTCGGTGACCCAGTCATCATAGTCAGCAGCGCGCATCTCGTGCGGGTAGCCATCCTTGAGCGTCCATCCGATACCGAGGATGAAGACGGCAGGGTACTTCTGAAGCACCGCAGTCTCACGCTGCTTGCGCGGGAGGTCCGGGAACATATCCAGAATCTCCTCTGCATGGAGGAAGGTGAGCTCATCCGGCAGGTTGGGGTACTTGTCGGTATTGAGTTTGGGATACATATCTATGACCAGGTTCTCAGCACCCTTCAAAACCCTCCAGATCTTCCGAACCACGTCCTTCAGGTAGTCAAGATCGCGCTCCTTGGCGGTGATAGTCTGTTCCCAGTCCCACTGATCCACATATGCGCTGTGATCGTGATCGAGGAAGTAGTCCTTACGCACCGCTTTCATATCGGTGTTGAGACCCTCACCCGGCTTCATGCCGTACTGTGCGAGAGCGACACGCTTCCACTTGGTCGCCGCCTGCACCACCTGGGCATCGATAGGGTTCTTCTCATGATCGTTCGAGATGTGGAACCCTACAGGGGTACGCGACCCGTCGCGGTCAAGCATGTCATTGACACCGCTCTCGACGTCGACGATCAAGGGAACCTGCACCATCATCAGGTTGAGTTCTTTGCACAGGTTCTCCTCAATGTAGTTCTTCGCCGCGAACAGGGCGTGCATGGTCTCACGCCTGTCGAGAATAGGCTCGTAGTCGCCGGGAAGAATGTTCTTGAGATCTTCATAGTTCCCTATACCGGGACCGGCGAGATCGGCTTTCTTATCGGTATCTTTGTCCGCCATGGTTTCACCTCCCATTTTGTCGGTAGACCAGCCTGTAGAAACGATTTGGCACCGAGCGGAAAACTACCACTCCGGTTCGGGTTGTGCAACTGAATTCTTAAGTGTAGGAAAGACTCCCTGAAACCTCACTTCTTGAACATCCCGGGGCCGCGATCGATCTTGCCCAGCCTCTCGGATATCAGGTCCGCAGCCTTGGTCTCGTCTTTCTCTATTCCGCATGCCACCTCGGCCAACTTGGCCAGCTTGTCGAAGTTGATGTGTCTGAGTGCCATCAGACGGGCGGCCTCGGTGTTACCGCCGCCGTGGAGGGCCATGGCCGTCCAATTGCTCCCCCGAGCCATGTTCTCGATGAGCCTCATTATGCGGAGCCTGTCTTCGGTCGTCATGCCCTCTTTGGCGGGTGCCAGATACTTATCGAGCATTGGTCCTATTTCACTTTCCAGCAAGTCCTTGGCGGAGGGAGCGGTCTCGCCGATCCCCGACATTATCTCCCGGGCATATCTCACTGCGTCGAAGGGGAGACGCGTGGCCTGGAACTTGGCACTGTGCGCCAGCAGCGAGTTCGGTATCCATGCACCGGACTCATGCTGAAAGCCCTCCACACCTGCTGCAAGCGAGAGCGCGTAAAGGGTTTCGGATGTGATCCCCATCTCGGCCAGCTTTTGCTTGATATGGCCTATGCCGGACACATTGATGGAATCCGCCGCCAGTTTGGTTGCGCCGAGGAGGAGGCTCACACCTCCCGACTTGCAGGACCCGGCCGTAAGCCTGTGCACGGCTGTGAAGAACTCCATGAGCACAGGTGTGAAATCCCAGTCCTGGCACATGAAAACCCTCTCATTAGGCACGAAGACGTCATCGACTATAAGCATGGCCTGGTGGTCGCCGTATTTCTTGCCCACGTCGATCATCTCGGTCTCGTCCGTGCCGACCCTCAGGTCAACCGGCCAGCGTCCGAGAACATATTTCATACCGGGGGCGTCGGCCGGTACGGCACAGGCAACCGCGTATTCCTGGCCGTTTTCGAGCACGGTGGTTGTCGGGATTATCATAACCTCGTGGGCGAGGAGGATGCCGGTCTGGTTGACCTTGGCGCCCCTTATGACGATCCCGTCGTCGCGTTTCTCGACCACCCTTAAGTATGCGTCCGGGTCCTTTTGCTCGTGGGCTTTCCGGCGGCGGTCGCCCTTGGGATCGGTGAGGGCGGCTGTCACGGTAAGATCCTCGGTTTGTACCCATTTGAGCCACGTCTTAAGCCGTTCGTGGTAATCGGTCCCCTTGGCCTTGTCGATCTCATAGGTGGTCGGGTAGAGGCCCGATATTGCCTCGGAACCGGTACATCTGAAGGTGCAGCAGCCCAGGACTTCGGCCAGCGACCGGGCCATACGGCTCTTCTGCATGGCATCTTCCATACTCATAAGAGGCGCTGTGTATAGGTTACAGACCTCACCTGTGAGATGGGATTTAGTGGTCAGGAGCTCCTTGAACTTGGGGTGGTGGGCCAGCTCATAGATGCGCTTGATTGTCTCTACGGATGATCTAAGCGCCGGGTGCTCCAGCGGGTCAGCCATCTTTTCGCCTCTGAACCAGATGTCCATCGGCTTCCTTGCCCTGATGGTTGCTATATACTCATCGGGGGTCTTAAGCGGCATTTCGATTCTCCTTTCCCATTTGCTGATATGGCAAAACCACACAGTAGGATAGCAATAGGAGGGGCTCAAAGTCAAGAGCACGCGGGATCCACTCCAGGTCACCTCCAACGCCGCTGTGGCCAAAACGCAGCACAGCCGCTACCAGAGGTTGACATAGATTTGCAGTATTGCTAAAATCACAGGGTGTCCATATTTGAAAAGGGGGCAAGGATGAGTAGGTTTTGCATCTTTCTGGCCTTGACTCTACTGGTGACAGTACCGTGGATCGCCCGCTGTGAGATCACTCCCGGGGGACCGATTGAGGGTCTGACCGCCTTCGATGCACCGGGCGATGACGGGACCCAGGTGATCCTGGAATGGGAGGGTGAGGGAGACGCTACGCTCACTGTGCTGAGATCCACTGCCAGGCTCGGCGAGTTTGAGCCCGTGGGTGAAGCCGAGGTGTCCGACGGCCGTTACGGGGATAGGGGGGTTACCAGGGGGTCGGAGTATTTTTATAAACTGGCCTACATGGTCGGGCCCGATACCCTGATGACCGAGGCAATCGGCCCGGCAGTGGCCAGGGGTGACTGGTTCCGCGGTGCGCGGAAGAACACACTGGTAGCCACCATAGTGATGTTCACTCTGGTGATGGGCTTCGTGAGTGTCGCCAGGCAGGGCAGAGAGCTCTACATCAGGAAAATAGCCGGGCTCAGTGCCATCAACGAAGCCGTGGGACGCGCAACCGAGATGGGTAGGAAGATCCTGTACATACCCGGAATCCTGAGCCTGAGCGAGATTCAGACCATCGCGAGTCTCAGTATCCTGGAGCACATAGCCAAGCTCACCGCGATTTACGGTACTGACATCGAAGTTCCCAACAAGGATCCGCTTGTCTTCTCGGCTGCCAGGGAGACGGTGAAGCAAGCCTACCTTGAGGCCGGAAAGCCCGACCAGTTCAGGGAAGAGATGGTAACCTACATCACCTATGATCAGTTCGCGTACGCGGCTTCGGTCACAGCCAAGATGGTGAGGGAAAAGCCCGCCGCCAACCTCTTCATCGGCGCATTCTTTGCCGAATCGCTGATTCTCGCTGAAACCGGCCAGGCGGCCGGGGCCATACAGATTGCCGGGACCGCAGCCATTCCGCAGCTTCCTTTCTTTGTGACCACATGCGATTACACTTTGTTAGGAGAGGAGCTTTACGCCGCAAGTGCTTATCTATCGCGGGAGCCGGTCCTCATGGGGAGCATAAAGGCACAGGACATAGCCAAGGTCATATTGATGGCCATTATGGGTTTGGGAATAGTGTCTCTGGCTTTCGGATCCGAATACATCATAACTATACTGGAAACACGGTAGAAGGAGGAGACGATGAGAAGAACGATTCCACTTGTGCTTACTTTCGTGGTAGGCATATATCCGGTTTTCGCATTCTTCGTCCCCCACAACGCCATCTCCAACGCCAACCAATGGCTCGACACGGCCCTGGTGATTGTGGCCGCCTTCGCTTTGCCGCTTGGTGTGGTCAACCTGGTGAGCATGAATCTGACCAAGATCAAGCAGAAGAAGTCGGGCTGGCCGTATTCCATTGTTCTGTTGGCGGGCCTTGTCGTAATGGGGTATTTCGGGGTCATCGGTGTGATCACCGGGCGATACACCGGATTTCATCCCACTTTCGAACTCCTGTTCGAGCACATGGTCTCACCACTTCAGGCGACCATGTTCTCGCTTCTGGCTTTCTATGTGGCCTCCGCGGCATACAGGGCGTTCCGGGCCAGGAACCTCGAGGCGACCATTCTGCTGATTGCGGCGATCGTCGTGATGATGGGGAGGATACCCTTCGGGGACATGCTCACGGGCGGCAGAATGACACCCATAAGTGAATGGGTGATGGACAAGCCCAATGCAGCCGCGCAGCGGGGCATCATAATCGGGGCGGCCCTGGGAGCGGCGTCGATGTCGATCCGGGTGATTCTGGGCATCGAGACGACGTATCTCGGGAAAGGGGAGTAGGAGGCTTATTATGGATGTACAAAAGCTGCTCAACATAGACAGAAGAATCATCTACCTCCTGGTCGCCATAGGAGCCCTGATTCCGATTATCAGACCTATCGGGCTTCCTGTTGTTCCCACAGATCCGGTGCAGGGCCTTTTCGACGAGCTTGAGGGCCTCGATCCAGGCGATGCCGTAATCATATCGTATGATTACGGGCCATCCTCGGAGCCCGAGCTCAACCCCATGGCCGACGCTATCATGCGCCACTGCTTCACCCTGGATCTGAGGGTCATGATCGTGGCGATCTTCCCCCTGGGAGGGGTGAACATGGCTATAAAGGAGCTCAAGAAGATCGTCGCTGAGTACCCCGACCTTGTGTACGGTGACGACTATGTCAACCTCGGCTACAAAGATGGGGGACAGGCCCCCATGAAGGCGATGGCGGTAAGCATCAAAGAGGTGTTTCCTACCGATGTCGACGGAACCTCGACCGACGGCATGCCGATCGTGGAGGATGTGAGGAACTACGATGATGTCGAGCTGGTGATAAGTCTGGCAACCGGAATCATAGGTGAGTGGTGGGCGGACCTGGTGAATGCGCAGTTCGACGTTCCTGTGGCGATCGGGTGCACGGCGGTTTCCGCACCCAAGTACTACGCTTTCTTCCGCTCAAAGCAGATGGTTGCGGTGTTGGGGGGGTTAAGGGGCGCCGCCGAGTATGAAGAGCTTCTTAAGCGCGAGTATCCGGAGATAGCAGCCATATATGAGAAGCCCGAAGAGAAGGTGATTTCCGCAACGACGGGGATGGATGTGCAATCCATAGTCCATGTCATAATCATCGCCTTCATCATATTCGGCAACGTCATGTTCTTCGCATCCAAGAAGAAGGGAAGGGAGTAGGTCATGGGAGCTGCCAGCGTATCAATCTGGGTCTGGGTAAACGCATTCCTGACCCTCTGCATTCTGAGTTTCTTATACAAGGATAACCCCTTCTTCAGATTCGCGGAGAGTCTCTTTGCCGGTATGTCATTGGGCTACTATATCGGGATCGTGACGGTCCAGACACTTCAGCCCAATCTTATCACGCCTTTGAAGGAGTCATTCACGGCGGACCACAATTATCTTCTTCTCATCCCGATGGCCCTGGGCATCATGCTCTACTTCCGTTACATAGCCAGGGTCGCATGGGTGGCCAGAATAGCCCTCGCGGTGTATATCGGTTACTACGTAGGGGTTCTGATGATGCAGAAGATCCACGGGCAGGTGCTTCCGCAGACCAGGGACACCATCATGCCCGTCACCACAGGGGGTATCGATGCGCTCTGGAACATACTGGTAATCGTGGGTGTTTTCACGGTTCTGATCTATTTCTACTTCTCGATAGAGCACAAAGGGGTTGTGGGCAGACTTTCGAGGATCGGTGTCTGGTTCCTGATGATATCCTTCGGTGCGAGTTTCGGCTATACCATCATGGCCCGTATCTCGCTTCTTATGGGCAGGTTCTCGTTCCTGGTGAATAACTGGATACGCCCCCTGATATCAGGTTAACCATAGGGGTCAAGTCTACGCATTGACCATCTTCTCAGAAGATGGTCAATGCGTAGACTTGACCCCAAGAAGGAAGCCGTGATGTCGCTCATTGCCCTGCTTACCGATTTCGGGCTCGATGACTGGTATGTTGGGGTGATGAAGGGGGTTATTCTCTCAATCAACCCGGCGGCCACGCTCATCGATCTTACCCACTCGGTTCCCGCACAAGATATTGAAGCGGCCGGCTTCGCCCTCCTGGCTTCTTACAGGTACCTGCCCGTGGGCTCGGTGGTTGTGGTTGTGGTGGATCCCGGTGTGGGAGGAAAGCGCAGCATCCTCTGTGCGGAAAGCGGAGGGCGCTCCTTTGTCTTCCCCGACAACGGGGTGCTCACCGAGCTCCTGGATCGGGATGGCTTTGAGAAACTCGTGAAAGCGGAGAATCAGGAGTTCTTCCTAACGCCTGTGAGTTCCACCTTCCATGGGCGGGACATATTCGCGCCGCTGGCGGCTCACCTGTCTCTCGGTGTCGAAATGGGCCGGTTAGGACCCGAGGTAACCGAGTTTGAGAGAATCAGAATCGCGGGGCCCGAGGTCGCTCCGGACCGGGTGACCGTCCGAATCCGGTGGATCGACAGATTCGGTAACCTGATAATCGGCTGCCCCTCCGGAATGGTGGACGAGATGTCCGGGAAGTGGGGTGGTGTCGCCATTGACCTTGGTTCCCACGGGATTGCCCGAGTGGTCGCCGCATACGAGGACATAGAACGCGGCCGGCCCTTAGGCATTATAGGAAGCTCGGGTTACCTCGAAATATCGATCCGGGAAGCCAACGCAGCCCAAACCCTCGGTCTCACCCTCGGCGACACCATAACCCTCCGCAAACCGTAGCGCCGCCGGTTACCTCTTCAGGCGATCCATGGCGCCCCGTATCGGACAGTCCATGGTCCTCTGCGTAGGCGGATAGAAGTGTCATGCCGTTTCCCCTCAGGATCTGTAGCGAACTACTCTTCGCTTGAAGGACCTCAAGCTTCCTTCCATCAGGTTTATGATGGGGTCCTTTTCCTCAATGTCATCGATTGAGAATCCACCCTTCACGCGATCGGCGATCTTGGCCTCAGGATCGAGCAGGATATAATTATCGGGGTCGGTGTTTATCGCCAGAAGGGCGTTTGAGGTGAACATGACTACTTGCCGGCGGTCCGTGTACGTCTTGATTATGGGTACAAGGTACTTCACGATATCCTCATTGTCCAAACAGGTCTCCGGCGCATCCAATATCAAAGGGTCACCCAGGCCGCTCACAAGAAACATGCAGATTGCCAGAGTTTTTTGCATGCTCTTGCTCAGCTTGTGAAACGGCACTTGTTTCTCCTTGCCCTCTCGCCAGTTGGTGTTGCCATACAGGAGGTATCCGCTCTGCCCCTTCTTGGCGATAAGAAGCCTGTCGGCTTCCCCGGTACAGAATTCGGGGATGTCCAGTCTATCGTTGAACTTGGCCACGTTGGTCGAGGTCGGTTTGCCGAAGAGTGTCACCAGGAACTCACCGAACTTGGCCTTCGAGGAGATGAGTTCCTCAAGATCCGAAGCCGTATAGAAGCACGGCCTTATCCCGAGTTTGTCCGCCTTGGCAGGATCGATCTCCTTGCCTGCCTTGCCCACGGGGCTTATGGGGTGGATTGCGCCGGAATCGCTCTTGGCCGCCCTTGAAAACACAAAGTACTTGCACTGGGGCGGTTTGCCCTTCTCGATCAGGGTCTTCTCGACAAACAGGTTTATGCTCCCGTCGTTCTGTGGTCGGCCGGGATCGCAGGCGGCCTGCATCAGCCGGAAGACTGCCGACTTGTCTGCATCCTTCTTTCCGATTACGCAATTTATCTGGCGGTTAAACCGCAGGGTATGTTTCCTGAGGGGAGGGGTGTCTATCTCCATCCCGTAAACGAATGAAGATGCGAGTCTCTCTTCCACCTCCCCGGAAATCCTGAGTCTTGACGATGGTGCCTGGATCGCCGATTCCAGACCGGAAAAGGACGGTTTGGTCATCTTAGCGAACGAGTATCTCTTCCCGATAGTCTTCAGATCGTGAGCGTCCGAGCCGCGGAAGTAAGCTACCGGCTCGAGACTGGCATCCTTCCGGACTTCATCGATCAGTGTCTTGATCGCTTTCTTCTCCTTCTTGGGTTTCTTCTTGAGACTTGCCGGCTCCACGATCTCGGCCGCCCTGAGGTCCTTGCATCTTAGAACGCTGGTCATGGAAGCGCTTCCCAGCTTATGCAGTTTCATCTTCCGAAGCCATGCCTTATCGCTACCGTCTATATGCGCAAGAATGGGTATGCCGCCCTTCCTGGCGATCAGGTCTATGGAGCTCTCGACACTGAGGTTTCCTACAACCGAGACCTTTCCGAAATCGTTGATGGCAAAGCCGATTTCGCTCAAAAGGTCGCAGATTATGAAGTGCGCGTTCCTTCGAGGTTCCTGGGGAGGGAATACCGCAAGTATGTGAATGTCTGCCGTACCTATCTCGGTGCCGGGCAGGATAGTCAGGACGTCCTTGCCTTCTTGGGCATTCAACTTGCGCGCCGCATCATCCAGGATTTCATACCAAGTGGGAGCGGCCATGTTCATATACTTCTTTTTTGCCTTGTAGTCCGGCCATATGGTGCCGATGCTGTTGTGATCTGTAACCGCGACTACGGAGATCTTCTCCGCTCTGAAACGTTTGACCATCTTTGCGGCCAGTGCGACCGCCTGCTTCTGTTTGGCGGCACGATCCCTGGCTATGTCGGCATCTCCAGGCTCCACCTTCGTTGTCGCCAGCGAGCACTTGCTCTTGCACGGATTGACGTTGTAACGGTTTGACCCACGGGCATCCGATGAAGCGGGTGTATGGAAGTGAAGATCCACCCTGTAGAATCTCGCCCCATAACCCAGTTTCCCGATTCGCCTGAAACCCGATTCCAACTTACTCTTGCTTGCCATGGTACACCTCCGCGGCTGCAAGGCCGGCGAGGATGCCCGGATTGCTCACCGGAAATCCCCATGAAGATACGACTCGCACAGAAACTTGAAGGGAACGGCATCCACTATTGGGATCGAGTCACATAATAGAGGATTCTCCCGCGTTTGTAAACAGCCATTCCGGGGGCAACAGTATATGTGCGGATTCCCCGATGAGGCCGCCCCCGGAAACCGTTGCGCCCGATCTTGTAACTCCTCCGAAGCGGTAACGGGGACAATGCTGTGTGTGAAGGCTCAGGTTGTGAAGATAGGGGAGAAGCTATAGTATAAGAGCGGAGCGGGATGGGTGTTAGAGCACGGGTGTGAGTGTTGATTCCGACGGGAGGGGGGAGTGGTGTCCAGGGTATTGGGGCTCCAGAAGGGGATTATCTACGGGCCGGTCGCCTCGAGGCGGCTCGGCCGGTCGTTGGGGCTCAATCTATCTCCGACGGCCTACAAGGTGTGCTCCTTCAACTGTGTTTATTGCCATTACGGTTGGACCAAGGATCTTACTTCCGATCTTTCCGCGTACACTAAGGATTTGCCCACTCCACAGGCTGTGGAGGAGGCCCTCGAACAGACTCTTGAGACTCTTGATCCCCCGCCCCAATACATCACTTTCTCGGGAAACGGCGAGCCGACCCTTCATCCGGATTTTGAGGAGATCGTAGACCGGGTGCGCGCAGTTAGGGATAGGACAGGTACAAGGGCTGAGGTGGCCGCCCTTTCCAATTCCACGGGGCTTGTCGACGAGGGTGTCTTCCGCGGCCTTGCCAAACTTGATATCCGCATTATGAAGCTGGATGCAGGGACTGATGAGGTCCTTAAGCGCATAAACCGCCCAGCTGTGGATATAACCGTGGATGTGATCGTCGAGGGCTTGAAGAAGCTCGAGGACGTGACTATCCAGTCGGTCTTCGTTGAAGGCGCTGTCTGCAATACCCGCGATGAAGATGTGAATGCCTGGATCGACAGGGTGGAGGATATAGCCCCCCGGGCGATGCAGGTCTACAGTCTCGAAAACGCTCCGGCGCTGTCGACGCTCGTAGGCGTCCCTGCCGAGAAGTTGGCCGAGATAGCCCGGAAGGTGAAGGAGCGAACGGGGATTGAGGCAGACACTTATTGAGCGGTCATCCCGGCTGCGTAAGCCTTGAGGAAGGCCTCCGCCTCTTCAAAGCTCTCCACGATCACATCCGAGGCATACCTTATCACCCAGTTGTCCTTGAGCGGCGTTATCGACACCACCCTGACCCCGGCCCGCCTGGCTTCCCAGAGCTCTATGGCGCTTCCCATGCTGGCCTCCGGCACGTAGGCGATCAAGAGGTCGCTCGCCCTGGCGGCTTCGACCGACTCCTCGAGCACCTGAGAGGCCAGCCGGTCGTCATAGGAGGGAGACTCCGGATGGAGACTCACGGGGCAGTAGACTTCGGCCGCAGGCAGGTACTTCTCCACCAGCAGCTTCAGCTCGTCGCGATAGGACTGCTTATGAACGCTAAGGTCCGGGCGCGAACCCTGGATGATGCCACAAAGAAAAACTCTCATTCCACTCCCTCCCCCCAAGGGCTCGATAATTGGGTTGCACCACACTACAGGCAGTATTATAGTGTAGGCAACCTTTTTTGGCCAGGTTTTACAGAGTTTGCGGGGGTGCTCCCCAGGGAGGATGAGATGAGGAAGAAGGACCTTCGCTTAGCTACCAGGCAGCACCTGATGGAAATCGCTGCCGGGCTGAAGATACGCGGCCGGTCCCGTATGACCAAGGCCGAGCTGGCTCGAGCCATAGCCGGTGTGGGCACGACGCAGCCGAAGGCCACCAAGGACAAAAGAGCCGGGAAGCCGGGGGCTTCAGGACCTAATAGCGCCCCAGGTCCGGACCGGAAAGCACCGGGCAAGCGGCGCGGGCCTGTGAGGGAAATCGTCCGGGTCAGGAAGAGCTGGCGTGAGCAGCAGGCTGTGATCACAAAGGCCAAGTATGAGACGGAAATGCCAAGGTCTGCCGACAAGCCCGACGCCACGACTGATGTTGAGGACCTGCCGGTCTCATACGATGAAGACAGAATCGCCCTCTTGGTGAGAGACCCGTACTGGGTTCATGTATACTGGGATATAACAAGGGAGACGCTGGCCAAGGCCCAGGAGGCCTTGGGCGAGCGGTGGCGGGAGGCCAAGTCCATCTTAAGGGTCCATGACGTTACCGGGGTGGAATTCGACGGCACCAACGCCAACTCCTACTTCGATATCGAAATAGCGGGTGGGGCCGGCAACTGGTATATAAACGTGCAGGTACCCAATCGTGCCTATTGTGTTGAGATCGGGCTCCTATCGGTGACCGGCGAGTTTATAGTGCTTGCCCGTTCCAACGTGGCCGCGACACCGAGGGATGTGCCTTCGGACATCACCGACGAGGAGTGGATGATACCGAACTGGGAGTTCGACAAGGTGTATGCCCTTTCAGGAGGCTTCAACCCGGATTCGGGTTCGATCGAGCTCAAGGAGATGATGGAGAAGTCCCTGGGCGGGCAGGTCGGTTCGGGTGCGCCGGGGAGCTTGGCTCCCGGCAGTCTCGAGGTATCGAGCCCGGTCGGGAAGTCTCGCGCCCGGGCCTTCTGGTTCAGACTCGGAACCGAGCTCATTGTCTATGGGGCAACAGAACCCGACGCGCGTGTAACCCTTCAAGGCCGGCCTGTTGAGCTCAGACCGGATGGCACTTTTACCGTAAGATTCGATCTGCCGGACGGTAAGCAGGTCATACCGGCGGTTGCAGAATCTGCGGACGGTATCGATCGGATCACCATAACTCCCATCGTAAAGAAGAAGACCGAAAAATAGCGGGTTTCCAAAGGCGATGTTTAATGAGTTCACCTAAAGGATATGTTTGCCTTGTTCTTCATGCCCATCTTCCATTCGTGAGGCACCCGGAGTATGCAGAGTTCCTTGAGGAAGACTGGCTATTTCAAGCGGTAACAGAGACTTACATCCCTCTCTTAAAGTTATTTGAGAGATTGGAGGATGAGGCTGTTCCCTATAAGATCACAGTCTCGCTGAGCCCTACCGTGGTTGCCATGCTGAACGATTGGCTCCTCCAGGACCGCTACGTGAAGCGGCTTGAGAAATTGACCGAATTGGCGGCCAGGGAAGTCGAGCGAACGAGGTGGGACCCCAAGTTCAACAAACTGGCCCTCATGTACCACTACTTGTTCGAGGATACGCGTAGGGTCTATGAAGACAAGTATTCGAGAGACCTGGTATCGGCCTTCAGGCGGCTCGACGAGGCAGGCAACGTCGAGGTCATAACCTGTGCCGCAACCCATGGCTACCTTCCTTTGATGTCGCTCAACCCCAATGCTGCCAGGGCTCAGATAGAGACGGCCTGCCGCTACCACGAGCGTAACTTCGGCAGGCGGCCGAGGGGCATGTGGCTGCCGGAATGTGCGTATGAGCCCGGGTTGGATAAGATGCTTAAAGCCTCCGGTGTCCGCTACTTCTTCACCGATACCCACGGCATACTCCATGCCGAGCCCAAGCCCCGGTACGGGGTCTTCGCCCCGGTTTACTGCCCTTCCGGGGTGGCGGCTTTCGGGAGAGATATGGAATCCTCCCGCCAGGTCTGGAGTGCCCAGGAGGGTTATCCGGGGGATCCATGGTATAGGGATTTCTATAGGGATGTGGGTTTCGATCTGGATCTGGACTACGTCCGTCCGTATCTGCATGGCGGAGTCACCAGGGTACACACCGGAATCAAGTACTACCGGATCACCGGTCCCGGGGACGATAAGCAGCCATATGACAGCGCCGTAGCCATGGAGAAGGCGGACCTGCACGCCGGGAACTTTGTGTTTAACAGGGGAAAGCAGATAGAGCACCTTGCGGAGGTGCTCGGGCGGCCCCCGATAGCCGTCTCACCCTATGATGCCGAGCTCTTCGGCCACTGGTGGTTCGAAGGTCCCCAGTGGCTTGATCTGGTGATGCGAAAAACGGCCTTCGACCAGGAGACCTACCGGTTTATAACCCCGTCAGAGTACCTGGAGCTCCATCCCGAATGCCAGGTGGCAACCCCTTCACTTTCCAGCTGGGGTTGGAAGGGCTACAATGAGGTATGGCTCGAGGGTTCCAACGATTGGATCTACCGTCATCTTCACTGGGTCGCAGACAAGATGGTCGAGCTCGCCAACAGGGGGGCGGATGGCGATCCCCTCATCACCCGGGCACTCAATCAGGCGGCGCGGGAGGTGCTGTTGGCGCAGAGCAGCGATTGGGCCTTCATCATGAAAACAGGTACAACGGTTCCTTATGCCGTCAAGCGGACCCGTGAACATATTCTTAGATTCAGACGGCTCTATCGTGATATAATGCGGCGTGGTATCGACAGGGACTGGCTCAGTGATATAGAAAACAAGGATAATGTGTTTCCTGAGATTGACTACCGTATCTATGCGGATGCGGCCCACGTGCGTTAACCATACTTATGCCGATATAGGTTCACAGAGGAGGTCGTTTTTTATGTCTGAGGCTGCTGAGTATACAACGATCAAAGAGGGCCGGAGCGGGCAGAACGTGGGGAAGCTCACGCTCGGACTTGACCTGGGTTCTGTGAGCCTCAATTCGGTCGTGCTGTCGGAGGATGGCGAGATCGTGGAAGAACGCTACACCAGGACCAAGGGGCGTCCAATGGAAATTGCCCTGTCCGTTCTCGATGATATCTTCAAGCGCTATCCGGCTGATAGATTTAGGTTCCTCGGGCTTACAGGTTCGGGAGGGAAACTCCTGGCCGACCTCGTGGGCGGCGAGTTTGTGAACGAAATCATATCCCAGACCAAGGCGATGGAGAAGCTTCATCCCGATGTGAGGAGCATCATCGAGATCGGGGGTGAGGACTCTAAGCTGATCCTGGTGGATTTCGACAAGGAACTGGGTGTTACCATCATCAAAGATTTCGCTATGAATACCATATGCGCCGCGGGCACGGGTTCATTCCTCGATCAACAGGCAAGCAGGCTTGAGCTCACGATCGAGCAATTCGGCGAGCTGGCGCTAAAGTCCAAGCACCCTCCGCGGATCGCGGGCCGGTGCAGTGTCTTCGCCAAGACCGATATGATCCACCTCCAACAGGAGGCGACACCGGACTATGACATAGTCGCGGGGCTCTGTTTCGCGATGGCCAGGAACTTCAAGAGCAATATCGCCAAGGGCAAGCAATTCAAGAAGCCCATATCCTTCCAGGGTGGGGTG
>JALGWN010000348.1 GCA_025774115.1 bacterium | reverse complement strand
ACGCCGATCGGCTTGACAACCTCGATTCATCAAAGTTCTCCGGCGTCAACCACACCCACGACTCCAAATACTACCGCCAGGACCTGCTCGATACCTCCGACGGCACACCACCAAACGAGGGGTCGAACCGTGTACACTGGAACATCCTCACCGGTCTTCCGGACGGCTTCGCCGATGGCGAGGATAATACGGGTGAGGGACCCACAGACCATGGGCAGCTCACCGGGCTCCTGGATGACGACCATCCCCAGTATGCCATCAACGACTCCCTTAAGATCACCGACGGAACCCCACCCAACCTGGGGCGTAACATGGTGCATTGGAGTATCCTTACGGGTGTACCGGGAGGTTTTGCCGACGAGACAGATGACGTCACAACCGTCGCAGGAGACATCGTGACCGGGACCATGGCGCCTGAAAGGATCGACGGGGTTGCCGTGGTATCAGACGACAACCGCCTCCTCACGACCGGGCAGAGGAACCAGCTTACCGGTGGCGGTGTCACTACCCTTCACGGTCACGACGCATCCCAGATCATGACCGGGACCATGGCGCCGGAGCGTATCGAGGGCGTTGCCCTCATCTCCACCGACGACCGCCTCCTCACCAGCACCGAGAGGGCGGAACTTACCGGGGGCGACACAACGGCACTCCATGTCCACATAGAAACGGGTGATATCTCGCGGTACGACCGATAGCGTGGAGATCTCCCATGCCGAGGATGCGAGGTCGCTCCCGCTGGCGCACCACATACCGCCGGTGGTGGCGTATGCAAGGTTGGATACTTTCAGCACGGCATCAGGCTCTCCGACCGTAGTGGTCTCGGACAGTGTTGTGGTCCCGGACAGCGGGTTCATATTTGTCTCCTTTTCGGCGACGCAGAAGATGGATCTCACCCTTACTGTCTCTCCTCCATACTTCGTAACCAAACCCTACATCGCCGACTACGGTGTTTCCATCGATCTGCCGGCCGCCATACAATACAAGGTGAGGAGCAGCATGACGGAAACCGAATTCTGGTTAGCGGGGAACTTCGTGCCCACCAAGCCCGTGGCCGGGTCGGCGGTCTTCAAGGTGACGACTCCAGGCAAGCACATGGTGTACTTCCTCACAGAGGTGGCGCTGGACATCGAGGACGATGGGGCAAGGAGTGTGTTGGAGAACATTTCGCTTTCCGCCATCTTTATCCAACATAACTCAGCATCGATGCAGGGCGCCATGCTCTTGGGCAGCGGCGGGAAGGGGCCGAGTTCGCAAGGCCCGGTTGGACGATGAGGCCGGGAGGTAAAGCGAAAATGAGAAGACTAAGCGGAATGGGCGTTGCAGCTGGCTTGCTTCTACTGTGTGCCTCGGCGGTGCTATCGGGCTATTCGCTGCCTGTATCGACGACGGCCCAGGGCGGGGTGACGGCTTCCAACCAGACCCAGCATATGTCATACATCGTCGGCCAGGCTTCACCCGTAGGAATAGGATCTAACGCCACCACAACGGTTTCATCAGGAGTCGTCACGCTATTTGCGGATCTCATGCCTCCGGTCATTCTGCACGCTGCGCCGACGCTTGCCGTGCCCGATCATACGGCCCTGGAGGTAACTGCCGACATAGGAGACAACAGGAGCGGTGTAGAGGCGGCAACCGTGTTCTACCTGGAAGGCGGCCATAGCTCTTACAGACAGAAGGCTATGACCCGGGACGGCGGCACCTTCTCGACAGAAATTCCCCCCTCGGCCGTGACCGAGAAGGGACTTCTTTATTACATCGAAGCCGCAGACAGCGCGGGCAATACCTCCCGATATCCTGAAGGTGCGCCCGACAGTCTCGTGAGTGCAAGAGTCCGGTTTGAGGATCTCCAATCGACCTTCGAGATGCCGGCAGGCCAATACCGCATGATCTCGCTGCCCGGTTCGACCGGGGCCAACCCCGATGAGGTGTTGGTGGACGACCTGGGTGCCTATGACAGCAAGGTCTGGCGGCTCGGCAGGTGGAATCCTTCTACCGCGTGCTCGGCCGACTGCTACGACGAGTACCCGGCCCTTACCGATATGGACCGCGGGAAGGCGTTCTGGCTTATAACCAAAAGCAACAAGTGGTTCGATTTCAGCGGCCTATCCACCTTGCCTGAAGGCCCCTTCAGAATCCACCTGGAGCAGGGTTGGAACCAGATAGGCTCACCGTTCGCATTTACGACCGACTGGCTTTCTACCGAAATCCTCTTCGACGACGCGACCTATGCCCTGAATGAAGAACACATAGTGGGACCCGATACCATATATGTGGAGGACAACCTGGTCGCTTACGACGGAACCTACCATGGGCACGAATCGTCGATGGAGCCATGGCACGGTTACTGGATCTATAACGGCAGCACCCGGGATGTGGATCTCCTCGTCAGCCCTCAGGGG
>JALGWN010000031.1 GCA_025774115.1 bacterium | reverse complement strand
ACATTCAGCATCGTCGATTGTACCTCCCCGGATACCGCAAGAGATTAGCATAAGCCCGAACGTTCTGACAAGACAGACATCCGAGCACATTTCACACATACCCGGCCACCGCGCAGGAATCGACGGCATCCGGGATAGTGCAGATGGACCCGTAACGAGCGGCGCCGGTGTCACCAGAGTCCCGCAAGGCCTCTGCGGGCCTTGCAAATATAGCGCGTTTCATCACCGTACTGGACTGCCACGAGGGCCTTGACGACATGATATGTATATTCTGTGCCGGTGTTTATGGCTTGATCGGTGACGATCCTTGCTGGCCGACAGGTACTGAAGCAAGCACCTGGAGCGAGATCAAGGGTATGTTTGAATAGTCACCAGGCCGGCGACAACAAGCGGGTGGCTTCGGCCACCCGTTTTTTTCTTGGGGTCAGACCCCTCCTGTGACCCCTTCCCGGCCCCTCCCCCATATACCGCACATGAACCTGTTTAGTTGACCTATGGCTATATAATGTGATAAACTACATGCAAAGGAATACTGACACCAAACGATACAGGGAGCTGGGACCATGAGCAAGCAGACTACCTTATATAGGGTGGAACCGGCCCGTGGGTTCGCTCCGGCACTTAAGAGTCTGGAGCCGGCCGGCTGGCACATAAAGTCGAAGCGGGGCCCTGCTTCCTGAAAGGAGGTACCGTGATGAAGCCAATCTTGATAGTGGCGCTCACCCTGACACTGGCGTTGAGCACCGTGGCGCTTGCCGGAGACAACCAGGATGTTAAGGTCGCTGTCCATGTACGCCCCCACGACGCCAAGCTCGGCTGCGACTATGGCACTATAAGTGTGTGCCATGAGATAGTCGTCACCGAGCCCGGTTTCAACGTCGATGCCTTCCCGGTCTTTTTCGATGTCGACGAATTCCTGGGATGCGAATACGGTATGTGGTGGCCCGCCTGGACTTATTCGGGCGCTTTCTCGAATTGCGCAGACCTGATCATCGGGGACATCGTTTGGCCCGGTGATGGGGCGTCGCACACCTGGTTGAGCTGCCAGACCGGCACGCTGGTGTGCGTGCCGTCCTACATATGGCTATATGCAGACGGCCCCGGCATGGTCTGTGTGGTGCCGCATCCGGTAAGCGGTGTGTACTGTGTGCTGGACTGTGCAGAAGGCCTTGATGAACCCCTCGTGACGATGTGCGCCGGGGTCAACGGATACATCGGCGACGATCCCTGTCCCCCGGTCGGGACTTCACCCGGGACCTGGAGCGAGATCAAGGGCGTTTTTGAGTAGTCACCGGAGTAGCCCGGATTATTCACTAGCCTCCTGCTGCGGCGTCGTATCGATGCAAACACCCTTGGGGTCAATGCGTAGACTTGACCCCTACTTCGGTGACTTCACAGTGAGTTGGATGGTGGTTGGGGGCTCTATGTCGTGAAGTGCGGTGAGGAACCCACCGACCACTCCGGCGAGCGAGGCCTGGACGAATTCGTTCATGGGTACGGACTTACCGTTTACAAGAAGTGTGGCCACCCGGCCCGGTGGCTTGAGAATCTCCTCTTCAAACAAGAAGGTCACCAGATCCTCGATCTCATCCGCCGTGTAAGCCGGATAAGCCTCGGGCTTGGCGTCCCGGTAGACAACCGCTACCACGTTCTCCGTCTCCTCAAGAATGTCATCGCTCCCGGAGACAACGGCAATCTTGGGAATCCCGGCATGCTTGAAGCCCTCCACCACAATGATGTCACATAGTGACAGATAGCGGGAGACGATGGTTTCCAGATCCTCGCCCGCATGCTTACCCATCACCATGAGCCCGTCCCCAAAGGCGAGTGCGATCTCTGCCCCTGCATCAAGGTGTTTCACCGAATCCTTGGCGGCCGGTTGAAGCGATAGCGCCTCATGAACATGTTTCACGGTCCCGACGCCGAACCCTCTGCGCACGAGCGATGTCACGAGGCGCTCAACAACAAGGGTCTTGCCGCTGTCTTTCCAGCCCATGACTCCGATGGCCCGCCCTCTCAGAGATTCCAGCATGTCCTATCGCCTCCTGGGTTTCCCGCGGCGCTTCCCCACCTGCTTCATCTCATTGAGCAGCGCGGCCACAGCCTTCGACGGCATCACCTTCTTTATGATCTCACCCTTTCTGAAGATCAGGGCTTGCCCTTTGGTCGCTGCGATCCCTACGTCCGCCTCCCGTGCTTCACCCGGTCCGTTAACCACACAACCCATGACCGCCACCACCGTGGGCTCCTTGATACCAGCCAGCTTCTTCTCCACCTGTTTGACGAGCCTGATGAGATCGATATTACACCGGCCGCACGTCGGGCATGAGATAATCACCGGGCCGTATTCCCTGAGGAAGAGCGCTTTGAGAATCTCCTGGCCTACCTTTACCTCTTCCTCGGCTGAGGCCGTGAGGCTCACTCTTATGGTATCGCCTATGCCCTCGGCCAAGAGCGTGCCCGTTCCCACCACCGACCTTATGACACCCGCAGGAGGTGGGCCTGCTTCGGTTACCCCCACATGGATGGGATAGCGGAACCGGTTCGCTATCATCCTGTAGGTTTCAATGGTCGCAGGGACACTGGACGATTTGGCTGAGAGAATGACCTCGGTGAAACCTATGTCCTCGAGCAAAGAGACCGTTCTGGATACACTCTCCACCAGAGCCTCGGGAATAGGAGCACCATACTTCTGAAGAAGGGACTTCTCCAGCGAGCCCGCATTGACTCCTATCCTCAGCGGGATACCCTGGCGTCTCGCAGCCTCGGCTGTCCTTATTATGTTCTCCCTGCCGCCGATATTGCCCGGATTGATCCTCACACAATCGATTCCCGCCTCAATCGCCATAAGGCCAAGCTTGTAGTTGAAATGGATGTCGGCGATTATCGGTATCTTGGTCTTCTGTCTTATACCGGCCAGGGCCTCGGCCGCATCGTAATCAGGTACGGCTATTCGCACCATATCGCAGCCGACAGATTCCAGGCTCTTTATCTGTTTCACGGTCGCTTTCACGTCCGTGGTCTGAGTCTTCGTCATGGACTCGACTACCACGGGGGAGCCGCCCCCAACGGGCACTTCTCCCACATGGACAGTCCTTGTCATCCGCCTCACATAAGATTCGCGTAGATGCAATTTCCGACCCCCTGCCTTACTTCGCCGCCGGCCCGAAATGGTCAAACCCGGCTCGTCCGAGCTCGCGCTCGCCACCTTCGCTCGCCAGTTTCACGCCTGTGCCTTTGACCGTGATCTTGCCGATCGGAGTCAAATCGACACCCAAGCCGCGCCCGACCTCGGCCAGCTGCTCCTCGTGCCGGCTGTTTATGGTAAAAAGCAACTCATAGTCCTCACCCCCGGCCATGGCCTGGGAGAGGGCTTCTTCCCGGTCGCCTTCGAAGTAGTCCATCACGCAGCCGCCGACGGGAATGCAGTCGGCGTCAAGCTCAGCTCCCACGCCGCTGGCATCCATGATGTGCCAGAGATCGGAGAGCAGCCCGTCACTTATGTCTATCATTGAAGAGGGGAGCAATGTTTGAACGATGGTGCGGGCTTCATTGAGTCTGGGGATGGGGCGCCGAAATGTCTTCACGCACTCTTCGGCCGAGGCATCCCCCGAGGACCATCCCTCATGCAGGAGTCTCATGCCGACCGAGGCCTTCCCCAGCGCACCCGTCACCACGATGATATCGCCCTGTCTTGCACCCGATCTTAAGACCAGTTGGTCGCGCTCACACACGCCGGACAGGGTCAACGAGATCGCAAAGGGCCCTATGGTGCGCACGATGTCACCCCCGATGACACTCACGCCCATAGCCTCGCCGCATTCTTCCATACCGCTATAGAGATCATCCACCTGCTTGACAGTGAAATCCTCAGGCAGGAAGAGTGTCACAAGAGCATGCCTGGGAAGCCCTCCGACTGCGGCAACATCACTCACGTTAACCGCGAGAGCCTTCCAGCCTATGTCCGCCATGCCGAGCCAGCCTTCCTCGAAGTGGGTGCCGCCGACCAGGCAATCCGTGGTGAGCACTTCGAGCACCGGGCCCCGCCTCACCACAGCACAATCATCCCCGATTCCTACGACAAGATCCTCGTCCTGGCTGGATCGTCTGGCGCGTATCCGCTCGATCAGCCCGAATTCACCTATATCACCTACCCGTGTCATCAGATTTTCCCCTGCCCTCTTTGAGATAGCGGTATGCCGAATATGCCAGGGCGGCTACCCCGACCCTAAGCGCCCCCTCGTCGATATCGAACCTGGAATGATGGAGTAAGTGCGTCTTACCCTTTGCACCATTACCGACACCTACGAATATCACAACCCCCGGCACCCTTTCCGCATAGTATGCGAAATCCTCGCCGCCCATCTCGAGGCCCGGCGACGTTGTGGTCCTGGACCGCCCCAGTATATCCGAACATGCCGAGGTTACAAGTGCCGAAAGACCAGGATCACAGAATGCCGGAGGGTAGCCTTTCACGAGCTTGAATTCGCCCTTGGCTCCGTATGCCGAGCACGTCGCGCGGAGCACCTTCGTTATCATGGCCGGCACACGCCGCCGCATCTCAGCGGTCTTGGTTCGTACGGTCCCCTCCATGTCGACCCTTTCGGCGATGATGTTGCTCTTCTCACCACCGCTTATCCTGCCGATCGAGACTACCACACTGTCCATCGGGCTTACTCGTCTGGAGACCACCGTCTGAAGTGAGGTAATGAAGTCGGCCGCCACCATGACGGCATCGACACTCTTGTGTGGACTGGAGCCGTGACCGCCCTTGCCGGTTATGGCGATCCTGAACTCGTCTGCGGCCGCCGAGATGAAACCCGGGTTCACGGCTACCTTGCCGACCTTTATAACGGGATCGACATGCAGTCCCAGGACGGCTCCAACCCGGGGGGACCTGAGTGCGCCTGCCCTTATCATAGTAAGGGCGCCTCCCGGTGATGTCTCTTCAGCGGGCTGGAAGATGAGCCGCACATTACCAGGCAGGTCCTTGCCTACATGCTTGAGCACAAGTGCCGCCCCCAGGATGATTGCCATGTGAGCGTCATGACCGCAGGCATGCATAAAGCCCGGATGATGTGAGGCAAAGGGCAGCCCGGTTCGTTCCATTATGTTCAGAGCATCCATGTCCGATCTAAGCGCGACGTTTCCCGTGCCCCCTCCCCGGATAAAGCCCAAGACGCCCGTGCTTCCGGGTGTGCGTCTGTGGTCTATCCCGGCAGATCGGAGGTAGGAGGAGATCTTGGCCTGGGTCTTGGATTCTTTGAATGAGGCCTCCGGAATAGCGTGGAGGGCCCTTCTCATCTTGATAAACTTAGGCTCGAACCGCTCACACAGCGAAAGAATCCTGTCCTTCAAACAACACCTCTCTGCTTACTTGCCGCTTCCGCTTGCCGGCACGGGAGCGCCGATGCTACGCTTTCTATTCCATGGTCAGCATGGCGGCTATGGCCTCCGGGATCGCATCGGCCAGTTCGCCCGCGAGAAACCCGAAATAGCCGTATTCCTGAAACAGCATATCGCCCAGACAACCATGTATGTAAACACCCGAGGCCGCCGCTTCCAGTGCATCCACGCCCTGGGCAAGCAGGCCGGCTATTATGCCGGTCAGCACATCCCCGGAGCCCGCAGTCGCCAACCCCTGGTTGCCGGTGGGATTGATGAAGACATCGCCGTCCGGACCGGCAATCACGGTGGGAGCCCCCTTTAGAACCATCACGAGTCCCAGATCCCGGGCGGCCTTTCGCGCGAAATCGACAGGCCGAGCCACAATCTTGGCCTTGTCCGCCTTGAACAGCCTCGCTGCCTCTCCGGCATGAGGAGTTATGATCAAGGGAAAATCCAGGCCCTTTAGGTCCCGGGACTTCCCGGCGAAGGCGTTTATCCCGTCTGCATCCAGAACACAGGGCTTGCCCAGCCGGGGAAGGATGTAGCGGACCAGCTTTACGGTATCCGGATTAGTGGAAACACCCGGGCCCAGGGCCACCGCATCCGCCCTCTTGACAAACTCGAGTATGGGCTTGCGGGCCTTGTAGGCGAATGTGCCCGCAGGCGTATCATCGACAGGCAGCGTCATTACCTCGGTCAGTTTGATCTCCATCGCGGCGTTAAGCCTTCGCGGTATGATCAGGGTCGCCAACCCGCAACCCGATCGCATCGCGGACACGGAGGTCAGGGCCGCCGCACCGGTAAGACCCGTGGAACCGCAGATCGCCACGGCATGTCCGCACGACCATTTGTGGGCGTCCGGGGACCGTGGCGGGATGGACTCCACCACGTCGAAACCGGCCATGGCGAAGGTCTTGAGATCATGACGTACCACCACCTCGGGCGGCACGCCTATATCGTGTACGACCAGCTCACCGGTCAGAGCCTTCCCCGGAAAGAGAAGGTGACCTATCTTGGGAAGGGCCATGGTTACAGTGAGATCTGCCTCGACTGCAACCTCGGCCTCGCCGGTCGAGGCATTCACCCCGGAGGGGATATCCACGGCAACATGGGCGGCGGGGCTCTCGTTGATCACTTCGATTACGTCCCTGACGACACCCCTCGGCTTACCTTCGAAGCCTGTGCCGAAAAGGGCATCCACCACGATCTCGGCTTTCATCAGATCGGACCCGAGCACCTCCAGGTCTTGTTCGCCCGCCTGGTTTATTCTGATACCTGCCTTGACACATTTCTTGAGATTCACCAGGGCATCACCTTTTACATCCTCCGGTTCCCCGACCAGGTATGTCTTGACGCGATACCCCTTCTTCTTGAGCAACCTGGAGACCACGAAACCGTCGCCGCCATTGTTGCCCTTGCCGCATACAATCACAATGGGATCGGCCTTTTTCGGCTCGAAGTGTCTCAGGAGTTCATCGACCACACCCTTCCCGGCATTCTCCATAAGCTTAAGGCCGGGCACATAATCTCTTATTGTGGCCTCATCGATTCGCTGCATCTCACGAGCGGTAAGCACCGGTATCAACTCTTCACCTCCGGACATGTGATTACAATGGCTGCGGCAAGGTCCCCTTCGTGGGAGAGGCTCACCCGAGCATGTGATCCACCCAACGCGGTCTTCGCTGTTCCGTGGGGCCTAAGCAGGGGTACGCCGTCGTCATTCACCACAACCTCCACGTCCCGATACCGTATGCCACCCGGCCTCGCCCCCGAGACCGCCTTTATGAATGCTTCCTTGGCCGCAAACCTGGCGGCCAGCGACCCGGCCGGTGTATACCTGCTCTCACAGTATTCGATCTCTTCCCCGGTGAAGACGCGCTCGAGAAACCTGCGGCCCCACCTTCCGACCGTCCGTTCGATTCTCGTGATTGAGACTAGATCGATTCCTACGCCCGAACTTCCCGGATCATCCATGCTTTCCTCCTGCGGCGTATCATATTGAAATGGCCCTCACCTTGCAAGGATGATATCGGAAGGGGTCGGATCTTGAGAATTGAATTCAGCCGCTGAATTCAATTCTCAAGATCCGACCCCTTCACCACTCACTTATTATCAACCTTCGACCACGGACATGGCATTCGGCTTCGACCTCATGCCCCGGCCGCGGACTGAAATCCCGGTGCCTCTGCATCCTTCCTGGAAGCGTCCGTATCTATCAAAGGGGAGAAATTGCCCAGAAGCTACTTCATGGACTGGCCTATCGTCTTCCCCACACTAATCTCACCGTTGTCGATCCTGAGATTAAATCCGCACTCAGGATGGGAACACACCCACGCCTTGTAGGTGATGGGTGCCCCTTCACGACCGTAATCAGATAGAGGTATAAGGACACCATCATGACACTTCAAACACTTAGGGAATGATCCTTCCATTACGCTGACCTCCCATCCCTTCTCATTCACAAACCGGTCGCCACCATGCATACGCCCACCTATCCCTTGAACCAGTCCTTACTGCGCAGAAAGAAATATACCATTGCCTTTAGCAATTAGTCAAGCCTCTCGAGCTCACCCCCTTCCATGTTAAGCCTCCTCCATTCCCGTTCCCACGCCCGCACCCTCATGCCCGCGTTACGGACAGGCTCGGGTATGCGCGTCCCCGCAACACAGCTCCTGACCAGCGCCGATGCATCTTTTAGCGTGGTCATATGACCTGCTACTACACCGAGGGGCGTTCTGTGCCCTCGTATCTTGACAATACCCGCCCGGCGCTTGCCTTCCCACTTGGCTATCCTCTTGAAACCGCCGCCCCCGGGGCTTATGCCTATGGTCGGGCGGCCTGAAATCACTCCGACATAGCCTGAAAGCGGCAGTTGGTTCCCGAGGGGCAACTCCTTTACCATTATCGCATCACACTTCTGTTTGAGCATCTTCAGCACGCTAAGGATCAGTGGAACGTAAACCACGTTGCCGAGATCCTCGTGCAGGGCCGGATTCATTTCATCGGTGGCGATAGCCTCTTCCAGCACCCGCAGCTTGGGATAGGAAAGAAGCGAGGCACATACATGGATCTTGTTGGCCTCCCCGGTAAATACTATATCCACCCCGGCGATTCTCTTTATGCGCTTGGGAGCAGGCTTGAGCTTGACCCTGCGTTCCACCCTTTCCCTGAGTGTCATGAGTTCCTGCCTCTTCAGCTCTTTGAGTGCACTGCGTTCAGCCATCCCTTCCCTCCAGGTTCCTCGACCATCTTCTGTAGTCTCTCAGATCGAAGTCTCGCTTCACGCCCCCCCGCCCCATAGCCAGATCTTCGACTCCGCAAAGCGCTTCGGTGCAAGTGAGACAAGCACCGCTGCACCGGGCGGCGGGAGCGAACCCCTCATTCTTCCTGACGTATACCGGGACGTCGACACCTTCACAGTTTGCGGAACTCATGAACTCCCTATTCAGTCCCACCGGCTTCCCCCCCACCATTTCATATTCCATGCAAAGAGCAAGAGTGATCCCCCGCGCTTCACAAAGGTTGCGGAGGATGTCAAAAACTTTCTTACGAAAATCGATGTCCGCATGGAGATAGCCGTCTATCGACTCGCGATACAACCCTTCAAGGTCGTAACTCAATCCTACACCGAAGCTTCTGAATTGCGCAAACACTTCTTTCGCAATTCTCATGGGCACATCCATCACGCTTGCGACCACGTGGTGTGCCCCGGAGTCGATTCCTCTTTCCACCAGCCGCCCGAGCTCCTGTTTGGTGTCGGTCAGATAGGGGATCACCGGATCGATTCTGAGCACCACCGGAATGCCTGCGACAGCACATTCCTTCATCGAGGAGAAAATGTCATCAACCGTTGCGCCCCCGGCCATGAGCCGGCTCCTCACGTCCTCGCGCACAGTAGGGACCGAGAACTGCCCGAAGGAGTGGCGCTGTCTCTTAAGGAGGCCCACCACCTCTCGCGGCACTTTGCATTTGGTGATGAATTCGATTGGGAGGTCTCTCCCGACAAACTCCTGGACAATCTTCTCCGAGAGCCTGTAGCGGGAATCGACTTGTTGAAAAGGATCGCAGACCGGCGAGAGGTAACCGCACGAAGCGACCGAGATCGAATCCAACTGGTCCGAGACCACCCGGTCGAAATCCTCAAAGACCGTGACTATACCCGTGGCGTTAAAGAGCCTGAAGTAGGTGGCAGGGAGCGCCCTAGCGTAGCAGAAGATACAGCCCACGGAGCATCCGTTATAGGGGTTTATGAGCATGCGCTCGCCGGTGCACTCACGCTTGCCCTTCCACCAGCCGTGGAGCTGCTTGCGCGAAGATACGATGATGTGAGGATGGGGCTCGGCTATGACCTCGAACTCTCTTTGCCGTTTGCCTATTGTGAGACTTATCTTACGGGCCAACTATATCATCTCCGTTGCACCGGCACCTACTTGAGGATAACCACCTTACCGGTCGAGGTGGCGCGTAGCGCACTCACCTGCATGAAGTACACACCGGGGAGCCACAGCCTTGCCGTCCCCGTCGCGCCCGTCCCATGCAAGCCTGATCAGGCCCGGCACACACAATCTACTGGATATAACCCAACGCCTTAAGCCTCCGCTTCTCCTTATCCGTAAGCGTCGTCTTCTCCCCGGATTCGGTAAGCCCCGTGCCGGGCAACCACCAGACATGCACCGCGGGGATACCGCGACGGCGGTAGGTTTCGAAGTCCGAGGGCGGGCCCAAGGCCTCTACGGTGGAAATTGTGACTCTCTCACCCATCTCGTGTTCTCCGGTCCGGCCGACGTAGAAGACGGGGGAGCCGACTTTGCCCGCGTTCTCAGGAGCAAACCTGACGGCGACACCTTGCGGCTCGGTATCCACAAGCACAACATGTGTTCCCGGGCCTTCGGTCTCGACGGTGCAAGATGTACTGTCGTCATCAAGCCCTACACCGACACCGGCCGGCCGGGTCATCACCTTGACGGCCCTAAATCGGCCTCCATCCGGTAGCGTCAGGTCGGCCCGGTATGCGGACCCGGCCTCTTTGCCGGTAAATGCAAGCCGCCACCCTCTGAAGCGCAGGCCCGGAACCCTCCGGATCATGGCCAGAAGCGAATCCTCCCGGGCATAGCCCATACCGTAAATATCGGCGGCTTCGCCTGGATCGTCCTTCAGGTTATAGAGCTCGAAAGTATAAGTAAGGGATTCACAGATGAGCTTCCACTCATCGGTACGCAGACATCTCGTGGCCGGCGCCGGATTGGTGGTGCATTCGGTGAGGGCGACATCGACCGGCAGGAAACTGCCGGCCGACCGTATGCGTTCGTCTCCTTCTATGAAGCCAAGGAGACTGGAGCCCTCACATTGCGCGGGAACGGTCCTCCCGAGGAGATCGGCCACGGTGGGGAAGAGATCTATCAGGCGCACCTGCCCCTCAACCCACTTCCGGTCCGACCACCTCTGAGGATAATGAAAGATCAGCGGCACCCTGACGGCCTCGTCATATACATTGGTGGTATGAAGCGGGAGGCCATGTTCCCAGAAGGCCTCACCGTGATCGGCCGTGACTATGATCATGGTATTCTCGCCTATGCCGCGTTCATCAAGATAGTGGAGGATCTCGCCGATCCCGTCGTCGGCATACCGGATACCCGCATCATAGAGCAGCAGATTACCCTCCATCTCCTTCTCCGTTGGTACGTCGTAAACCCCGAGGACGTCGTCTTTGCCCCAGTGGTAAGGCTCGATGTCGGCATCTTGCCGTACCATATCCACATATTGCTCAGGCATTCTATAGGGCTTATGGGCATCGAAGAAATGGGCCATGAGAAAGAACGGCTCCGGTGACGCATCGAGCAACTTCAAGGTGGCCTTGCTCACCTTGGCGGCACCTTCCCGCATCAGGATCAAGGACTCCACTATATCGAAGCCCTGCAATATGTTGAACTTAGGCGAAAGTACGGCGTGCTGGACCACGCAGGCTGTGCTGTAACCCTGCTCTTTCAAAAACTCGGCCAGCGTCAGGAGGCTGTCCGGCAGAATCGACTCCCAGTTCGATATCCCATGCTGGAAAGGATACAACGAGGTCAGGAATGAAGGGAACGAGACCTTGGTCCACGGGGCGTGGCTTATCGCGGTCTCGAACACGACGCCCCGGGCGGCCAGGCTGTCGATATAAGGCGATGTCGGCCGTGCGTAGCCATAGCAACCGAGATGATCGGGCCGAAGCGCATCCACGACTATGAGAATGATATTCGGTCGGCTCGGTTTGTCCGCCGGGATCGACCCCGCGAGCACAAGGGACACCACCGGCAGGAGAATGAGAGACACCAGCGCCAGTCGCCTTGCCGACCGGCGGTTTCCCCGACAGGTTTCCGGGGCAGCGGTTTGTAAGAGGCGTCTCACAGGATGAGTATATCCAATGGCGAGGCCGAATTCAATACTGCCGATGTCCGCTTCTTCTCCCGGTACAGTGCTGCGGACGGATGTGCATTACAGGCCCGGGAGGCGGTTTGCATTGCTGAGTGTCGATTGCATAGATTAAGGACGGTTCCACAAAAGGACATTGCGCCATCGATAAGAAACGTATCATCCCGTTTGCCGCCCTCGTCGCAATCTTCGCGCTCTATATTGCCATCACAATGCCCGGCAAGGGTAAGAAGCCCGAGGTGGAAGAATTCAATGCCGCACAGGAGCTGAAGAAGCTTCGATCGCTCCCCTACACTTTTCTCACTGCCGACAGCGTCGATGCAGCCAAGTCGGGTGTGATCCTGTATGAGGCGGATAGTGCCTGGGAGGGATACAACCTCATAGGGACCGGAACCTCGGGTGAGGTGCTGCTTATGGACATGACCGGCAGAACCGTCCATAAGTGGGTGGATCCCCGGGAGAGCCCCGGCTCGATGATCCTGCCGGTCCTGCTCGCGGGCGGGGACCTCCTCGTGATCCAGGGCGTACGGGGCCTTATTCGTCTTGACTGGAACTCGCACCTGGTCTGGGAAAAGAGGCTTCACCCCCACCACGATATAGCCTTCCTCCCCGATTCCACATTCTACATACTCGAAGCCGTCGTTAAGCGTTACCGGGGGCTGTCTGTCAAGTTCCCGACCATTCTACATATGACCCTCAGCGCGGATGTGATCTCGGAGTGGTCGGCCTACGAACACCTGGAGGAGCTAAGACAGGTGTTCGACCGGACATCTTTCCTCGATACGGTCCTGGATAGCCTGGTGGCCGGCGATGACGGCACCCGGAAGACCGGGAAGATCCCGGATAGCTTCTTGGCCGACAATGCCGGTGCCGGGCAGACAATTCACGACTACTTCCATGCCAACACCCTCGAGATCCTGGCGCAAAACGCTTCGGGGGATCGCGACGACAGGTTCCGCCGGGGCAACATCCTCACCTGCTTCCGAAATGTCAACCAGATTGCCGTTCTGGACCAAAGCACGAAGCAAGTGCTCTGGGCGTGGGGCGAGGGTGAGCTGGAGTGGCCCCACAATCCCACGATGCTCGAAAACGGCAACATACTTGTCTTCGATAACGGTGTGGAGCGCAGGTACTCGCGCCTGATCGAGGTGGACCCTCTGACCGAATCGATCGAGTGGGAGTATGTCGGCGACCCCCCTGCCGCTTTCTTCAGCCGCACCAGAGGATCGTGCCAGCGGCTCCCTAACGGCAACACCCTGGTCTGTGAGAGTAATGGCGGCAGGGCCTTCGAGATAACACGTGAAGGCCGGACCGTCTGGGAATGGCGCAATCCCGACATCGTGGACGGACGGCGGTCACAGATCTACAGGGTAGACCGCATAGATCCGAGTGTGATCGAACCCCTCCTGGCCAACATGTAGGTGTTCTACGGTCGGCCCGGTGGACCACTCAGATTGACTCCCGGCCCGCTGTTTGCTAACTTGACTATGAAATGAGACCAACCGATCTCCGACTACCGCCCGCCGGGAATGTCCGGGCCGTCGGCCTGGCCGCGGCCCTCATGGCGCTCGCTCTGCTTGTGGCCGGGTGCGGCAAGGACACCCGACCCAATATCGTGCTCATAACCATAGACACGCTTCGTCCCGACCATCTGACTTGCTATGGTTATGATAAGCCCACGAGCCCGCGCATGGATGCTTTCGCCGGCGGGGCCGTGCTCTTCGAACACGTCTGCTGCCAATCATCCCAGACGCTTCCCTCCCATGCGTCGATCCTGATCGGTACCAACCCGCGAAGCCACAAAGTCATAAGCCATGAGAGCTTCGTGGATGAAAACACTACCACGCTTGCCGAGATGCTCAAGCGGCGAGGCTACAGGACGGCTGCCTTTATAAGCAGCCATGCGCTCGACTCCAAGTACGGCCTCGACCAAGGCTTCGATACTTACTGGGAGGTGCACAAGCAATTCACGATCCCCGAGCGGCAGCTCCACAAAGTCCAGGAGAAGAGTGCCACGACCGACGCCGTCTTAGACTGGCTGGGGGGAACCACCGGTTCGGAGTTCTTTCTCTGGGTCCACTGGTTCGACCCGCACCGCCCCTACAATCCTCCGCCCCGCTACCTTCGCGAATTCGCCGGAGGCTATACCGGCACGGCGACAAGCGATGCCGATTTCATAATGAAGGTCTGGCGCGAGCGAATCGACCTTACCCCCCAGGACGTCGACCACCTTACCGGCCGTTATGACGGGGAGGTGGCCTTTACGGACGTCCAGGTGGGACGCGTTCTCGACGACCTCGCGGCGCGCGGACTTCTCGATAATACCATCGTCGTCGTAACCGCCGACCACGGCGAGATCCTCTACGAGCACGAGTACTACTTCGGTCACGATATAGGCCTCTACGACGAGTGCATCATGATCCCGCTTATCATGCACGTGCCGGGACACGGCCGCCCGGGGGCCAGGCTAAACCCGCTTGTCCAGAGCCTCGATATCATGCCCACCCTGCTCGAAGTTCTCGGGATCGAGGCCCCCGACTATCTCGAGGGCAAGAGTCTTCTCCCCCTTATGGGAGGAACCGGCGAAGCTACCGTCGCCTTTGCTTTCTCAGAGACGTTCCCTTTCCCCGAAAAGTCTCCCCCCCGCCACGCCGTGCGGACCGCCGATGCAAAACTCCTCTGGAAGGAAACCCGAGCCGATACCATCCTTAAGGCATACTACGATCTCCTCCAGGACCCCGGTGAGACAGCCAACCTCTACTCAGACAACTTTGCGCCGGCCTCGCGCCTCGACTCCGTGCTCGCACGCTTCGTCGCAGACGGCGGCCTCCACCCCGCACGCATCCCCACCGCCCAGGAGAGCGGCAGACTGCGTATCCTTAAGAGCCTCGGCTATATCGACTGACCGCCCCGTGTATAACTGTTGGTTTTTCGCCGCATCTCTCCGGGGGGGATTCTCATCTAAAAGGTAGCCAAATGAGGCCCGGCCAACATCTCGGAATCTGCTTGGGGCAACTGGAATGCCAACGGCCCGGCGACAATGCGCCGGTAAGCATTGCACCATAGTAGCACCGCACCCTGAGAGGTGAGGCCCTCCTTCGGGAGGGCCTCGCCGTACTGTTGAGTCCCCTGCCTATCCCCGTAGCGTAGGCTCTCCCGTGATGACGCACAGGCCGTCGCGACAGGAGTCGCAACGCTACGTCGGCAACTCATGGTTTCTGTAGCGTCGGCTCTCCGTGGCCGACGTTGGTACCGGCGCCGTTCTGCGATTCTCGTCTTTCGTGAGCTTCTACGGATTACTGAGGGGTTGGATTAAGTTCCACCGGTGAAACACAAAACATTTTGTCTTTCATTTTATCGGTTTTATGCAAGACAACGAAGATTGTCTGTCATAGGTGCAAGGCAAAACAGCTGCTCGGGCAAATCATAACGTATTTAGAATCAAGGTATTACCCGATTATCGATAGTAGCCTGGATCTACTGTGACATACTGTGACACGCAGGTGTGACGCTGAATCGCGACATATTGCGACACCGGATTGCGACAGGTCTAAGGTCCCGTCAGGCACGGAGACGCAACGTTACGGATCTCGAGCCGGCGAGCTTTGCCCAAACTCCACCGGGGCTTGCATTTGGCACCACTTGTAGCATAACCTAAGGCTGGATACTATGGTGGCACTACACGCGGGTAGAACACCTGAGGAGACCCTTTGAGCCGAATTCGTAGGACAGGCCTGTGGGCGGCCCCCCTTGTCGCGGCACTCACCCTTCTTATCATACACCTTGCGTCCGGACCGCGAGAAGACCAACAGGACGATTCTCAAGACCCGAATGCGCGAAGGCTTGATAGACTGCGTTCGGTGCCCTACACATCCGTTACCGAAACAACCATCGATTCGACGAACTCCGGCGTCATTGTCTATGACCGTGACCGCGCATACAAGGGCTACAACCTCTATTGCTCGAGGGTGCGCCCCGAGGTGAGGCTCATCGATATGCAAGGGAACTTGGTCCATGTCTGGACCTACCCACCGGACAGTGTAAACACATGGGATCATGCAGTAATGCTTGGAAACGGAGATGTAGTCCTCATCGAGAAGTTCAAGTACCTTCTCAGGCTGGACTGGGACTCCAATCCGGTGTGGAGAAACCGCATGGAAGTCCATCACGATGTCATGCCCCTTGCCGACGGGACCTTCTATACGATCGTCAGAGATATAAGAGAGCACAGAGGACTTCAGGTTCGCTTCCCGGCAATAGTTCGTCTCTCCGCCGATGGGCTCGAGATCGACAGGTGGTCTACCTACGAGAACTGGGAAGAGATGGGAGCGGTGCTTGACCGACGATCCTTCCTCGATACCGTGCTCGATAGCCTCATAGCAACCGGCAATGCGGCGCTTGCGGATGAGGACCTGCACAAGCGGCCATCCTTAAGGAAGTACTCACGGGGAAACCGGGTCTATGACTATTTCCACCTCAACACCATCAGCCTGCTTCCCGAGACCCCCCTGGCCGGAGATCCGAGATTCAGGCCGGGCAATCTCCTGGTCTGCTTCAGGAACGTGAACCAGATAGCAATCCTCGACGGGGACTCCAAGGAGATTCTCTGGGCATGGGGTGAGGGTGAACTCGAGTGGCCGCACCACCCGACCATGCTCGCTGACGGCAGCATCCTGGTGTTCGATAACGGCGTCGAGCGAAAATCGTCACGCGTGCTGGAGGTCGACCCCGAAACCCGCCGGATCGAATGGCAATACCGTGGGGATCCCCCAGGGACCTTCTATACATATGAGAAGGGCTCGGCCCAACGTCTTCCCAACGGTAACACGCTTATCTCGGAGGGCAACGAGGGCAGGGCCTTCGAAGTGACAAGAACGGGCGAGATCGTCTGGGAGTGGCTCAGCCCGGAGACCCAGAAACGGCGGCGGGTGCAGATCTATCGCATGGAACGGCTGTCACCCGAGACGGTTGAGCCCCTGCTTGTGGGCTCATGATAGGTCGGCAAGAGAAACCGGGGAGTAAAATCATGGCTTCTCCGTGTGGAGACAAGAGCGAGTACGCACGGTTGCTTCTCGAGACCGATTGTCTGAGGGACGATCTGGTACGGACCATAATAGACTGGCTCGACTTGCCTTTGGGGAGCAGCGGCTTCGATGCCGGCTGCGGTGTCGGGAGCAACACGCTCCTGCTGGCCGAGGCTGTCGGCCGGCGCGGGCATGTCACAGGCTTGGATCTCGCCGACGATCTCCTTCGCATCGCCGGGGAGAGGGCGCGGCAGAGCGGCCACGAGGACCGAATCGACTTCAAGCAGGGTGATATCAACAACCCGCCTTTCGATCCGGATACCTTCGACTGGGTATGGAGTGCCGACTGCGTGGGGCCCGGGACCGGCGACCCCCTGGCACAGGTAGAGGCCCTGGCCCGGTTGGTTCGTCCGGGTGGATCGGTAAGCATCCTCGCATGGAGTTCACAGAACCTTCTGCCCGGCTATCCTATGCTGGAGGCGCGCCTTGATGCAACTCCGGCGGGGATTGCACCCTTCAAGCAGAACATGAAACCGGAGAAACATCTTTTTCAGGCAAGCCGCTGGCTCGCGCGGGCGGGGCTTCAGGATATAACCGCTAAGACCTTCGTCGGCGACATCCGGGCGCCTCTCGACGAGGTCCGTCGCAACGCTCTTGGGTTGCTCTTCGATATGCGGTGGGGTGGTGCCGAGGGCGATGCGGACGAGCAGGACTGGGACTTATACAGACGCCTGGCCGATCCCGCATCGCCGGAGTTTATAGGCGACCGGCCCGGCTACTACGCGTTCTTCACCTACACCGTCTTTCACGGATGGAGGAGCGCGCATGCAATATCGGACCATTGAGAAGACCGGCGACAGACTGTCGGTACTCGGCTTCGGCTGTATGCGCTTTCCGCAGAAAAAGGGCAGGATCGACGAGGAGCGGGCGACCAGGCAGATCCTCTATTCGATCGACAACGGGGTGAACTATCTTGACACAGGTTTCAGCTATCACCACGGCAAGAGCGAGCCTTTCCTCGGGCGGGCCCTGGCGGGGGGTTATAGAGAGAAGGTCAAGCTTGCCACCAAACTTCCCCACTGGCTCGTAAAGAGCCGTGCGGACATGGACCGCATTCTCGATCTCCAGCTCGGCAACCTCAACACAGACCATATCGACTACTACCTCATCCACTCGCTCGACGGCCCATCCTGGGAGAAGATCGCGGCCCTGGGCGTCACCGATTTCCTCGACCGGGCACAGCGGGACGGCCGCATAGGCGCCCGGGGATTTTCGTTTCATGGCGATAAGGATGCCTTCAAGCGCATAATCGATTCATACGACTGGGATTTCTGTCAGATACAATACAACTACCTGGATGAGGCCTGCCAGGCCGGACGAGGCGGGCTCGAATATGTCGGCAAGAAGGGGATCGGGGTGATCATCATGGAGCCCCTAAGGGGTGGCTATCTCGCCGAGAAGGTCCCGCCCGGGGTGGAGACCATCTGGCGCGAGGCCAGGACCCGGCGGTCGCCCGCTGAATGGGCTCTCCGCTGGATCTGGGACCATCCGGAGGTCACCGTGATTCTCTCAGGCATGAATGAGGAGAAGCACATCGAAGAAAACTTGAGGATAGCCGACCAGGCCTTGCCGCGATCGCTCAGCCAGGAGGAATTGGACCTCGTAAAGCGTGTGGCCGGGGCATATAGAAGCATCATGAAGGTCGGTTGCACCGGATGCCAGTACTGTATGCCCTGCCCTGCCGGCGTGGATATCGCCGGCTGCTTTGAGCTCTACAACAATGCTTACCTGCCCGGCGGGAGAAAGGTGGCGCACTTCTTCTACATCGCCCGGATGATGGGCCTGATGAGCGGGAAGGCATCCAACGCTGCACTCTGTATAAATTGCGGCAAGTGTGTCGACCTGTGCCCTCAGGGTCTACCTATACCCGCGTTGCTCAAGGATGTCACCCGGCACTTCGAGAAATTCTGGGTCACACCCGCCAAGTGGCTCGTCA
>JALGWN010000347.1 GCA_025774115.1 bacterium | reverse complement strand
CAAGAATCGCTTGGAGAAGATATGGTAACCAGAGGTGATTACCCTGACGATGAAGTCCAGGCCGCGTTGTCTGTGCTGGTGGAATTAGTGACTCTACTCGGTGACTATCGCGACCACGTCGTTCTTGTGGGAGGGTGGGTGCCTTATTTTCTTGTAGAGGCGGGAAAGACCGAGCATACGGGGAGTATCGACATAGACTTGGCGCTAGATATGAGAACCATCCCAAGCGAGGCATACAGTACGATTCTTGATCTCCTTCAGGGGCGCGGGTACGAGCAAAGTGAGGAACAGCCGTTCGTGTTTTATCGTCCGGTCACGGCCGGATCGGGCCGCGAGCTCAGAGTGGAGGTAGATCTTCTTGCAGGGGAATACGGGGGAACCGGCAGGTCCCACCGAACTCAGCAGGTGCAGGATGTAAGGCCGCGCAAGGCCAGAGGGTGCGACCTCGCCTTCCAGGATCCGATTGTTGTTGCCGTAAAGGCTAGAATGCCCAACGGGGCCGTCAATGAGGTCAGTGTGAAGATTGCGGCGGCTGCCCCCTTTCTGGCGATGAAAGGCATGGTACTCCACAGTAGACTCAAGGAGAAAGATGCATACGACATATACTTCACGCTGCGGTACTACGATGGTGGCATTGAGAAACTGGTCGAGCTTCTGCGTCCTCATGGTTCGAACAGATTAGTCCTCGAAGGCCTGTCGAAGATCAGGAGCAAGTTCCTGGAAGTAGATGCGCTGGGCCCCGTCGCGGTAGCGGATTTCATGGACATCACGGACTCGGACGAGCGTGAAAGGATCGCGAGAGATGCCTTCGAGCGAGTTGCCGGGCTGCTGGATGCATTGGGCATAGAGCCCTTTGATGAGAAGGCAACGGGACACCTCGACGCTTGACACAGCTCCGCTGCGATATCATGTTCAAGATGCGTCAATGGAATACCCCACGGGCAAGCCCGTGGTACCTGCACTTAACCGCCTTCGCCAAGGCTTCGGCGGGTTATCCGCCACAGGGCGTGCCCATTAATCGACATCCGCCGAAGCACCTTCTTACGCATTCGACCATGGGTAAACCCATGGTCCTCTGCGTAGGCGGATAGATCCCCCTATGACTGGGTTAAGGTGGAAATGTCGGCGAAGTGGTTCGGTCGGCGTTCAAAGCATATCCGTTTCGGCAAAAACCGGTCACCGGATCCATGTATTCTGTGGTATAAGATGGAGTGGGGGATATCCAGGCGGCAGGAAGACGGCCGAGGGCGCACCGACTATGAACAAGCAACCGGAATTGCCCGAGATCGAATGGGCCAAGAACCTTTCGGTTCTCGATGATGACAGACTGAGGGCGTATCTCAGCACTCTGCCGGTCCGGCAACAGGTCGACGGCCTGCTCTCATTGGAATGGGAGGATCGCATAAGGCTCATAAAGAACTCTCCGGCACCCAGGGAACTTGTCAGCCGAATCCCCGACGAAGAGGTACTGCTCACCATGAAGGGTATGGGAGAGGAAGACGCGCTCGACCTCATCGCGCTCTCGTCGCCGGCCCAACTACAGTTCTTACTCGACGTTGAGTTGTGGTCGAGGGACTCGCTAAGTGAGGATAAGGTGACCCGGTGGCTGGAGTATCTAATAGGCTGTGGGGAGGAGAAGGTGATCGAATTTGTGCAGACGGTGGATCGCGATCTCCTGGTGCTTCTCCTGGTGAGGCTCCTATACCTGATTCCCAACGAGACCGATGCCCCCATTCCCGCCGGGGTAACCAACATAATGTCGGATGAGTACTTCACCATTGTCTCCAGAATCCCCAAGGAGACCGAGAACATCAAACTCCTCCTCAGGGTGCTGAGACAGTGGGACCGGGACACCTTCTATGGTCTTCTCTTTGAAGCCTATGGCTCCGCCGGCCCGGAAACGGAGGAGAGGGCGTTCAGATGGCGGAATTCGAGATTGGAAGAGAAAGGACTCTTGGAATTCGATGAGGCGATCGAGATCTATGGTTATATCGGAGAGGAGGAGGCAAGGCTTCTTGCAGATGCGCGAGAGGTAGTACCGTTCTTCTCGGAGCCGGTCGAGGCGCCGTCTTATCCGGTGCGGTTGGCCGGCGCCGGCACCTTCTTTTCCCAGGTGCTGACATCGATAGTCGAACGCGATATGCGAAACAGGCTTCGCGGTGAGATCGCCTTTGCCGCCAACCGCCTGCTCGTCGCTGATGCGGGTGAGATCGGCGACCTTGAATGCATGC
>JALGWN010000030.1 GCA_025774115.1 bacterium | reverse complement strand
GTGGTCTTGAGATTCGCCAGCATGCAATCCAGGCTCTGAACGTGGTAGCGCCCGGGCACGGGATGGGACGGCAGGTTTCCGACCTCTAAGCCTTCGTCTATTGCCCTTCTCAATTGAGACCGGGCCTCGGTACGGTCGCCTACCTCATGAAGGCAGATTGCAAGATGACACCTCGCCTCTATGTACTCGGGATTTATCCTGATCGCCTCCTTCAGCTGATCGGCGGCATCTTGGAAGCGCCCCGCGTTCTCATAGACCATTCCAAGGTAATAGTGAAGATCGGGATACTCGGGGTTGACTTCGAGGGCTTTCTCGAACTCCGTACGGGCCTCCTCGTACCTCCCGCCTTTATAGTGCAGGAGCCCTATGTTGGCCCTTGCGCGCGCAGCATAGAACACGCCGAGATTGTAATAGGGGTTCTTCGTGTCATGGGTCTCCGAGATCACCTTCTCGAACTCTGCAACGGCTTCCTCATAATCGCCGTTGCCGTAATACTCCATCCCCCTCACATAGTGATCATCCTTCTTCCCACCGAATACCTTGTCAAGGAGTGACATCTCTCAGCTCCTACTCGCTATGCCTCCTCATGAATGCGGGAGTATCGTAATCGACACCAAAGCCCGGGTCCATGGACAGCCTGGCCCGACCTTCAACATCGGGAATCTCCCTCTTCTTGAACGCTCTCTGGAAAAAGTTGGTGCCGGTATCCGGGATCTCCTCTTCCCTGGGTGTCTCCACCTTCTCCTCACGTACAACCCTCTTCCCTATCCCCGTAGCTATCACTGTTACTCTTATCTCATCACTGAGGGATTCGTCAATAGCTGTTCCGAAAATAACGTTGGCTTCGGAACCGGCGGATTCGAAAATCGTATTGGCGGCATCGGACACATCATTCAGTGTCATCATCGGGCCGCCCGTCACATTGATCAGAAGTCCCCTGGCTCCCGCAATGCTCACGTCGTCCAAGAGAGGGCTGCGCAAAGCTCGAGTGGCAGCCTCTTTGGCCCTGTCCTCACCCGAAGCACACCCCGTTCCCATGATCGCGTCACCGGCTTCCGACATTATGGTACGTACGTCGGCAAAATCAAGGTTGATTTCTCCGGGCCTTGTAATCAGATCGGAAATACCTCTGGTGGCCTTGAGCAGCACCTCGTCCGCCAAGGAGAAAGCATCCAGGAGCGGCGTGTCCTTGGCCACCACCTGGAGGAGCTTCTGGTTGGGGATAGCAATGACGGTGTCCACGTGCCTCTTGAGTTCGGCAATGCCTTCTTCGGCCTGCCTCATCCGCATCATCCCTTCAAATATGAACGGCGTGGTTACGATTGCCACCGTCAGGGCCCCCGATGCCTTAGCCGCCTCTGCTACTACCGGGCTGGCACCGGTCCCGGTGCCCCCACCCATCCCGGCAGTGATGAAGACCATGTCGGAGCCGGAGACGATTTCGCCGAGGATATCCTGGTCTTCCTCCGCCGATCTCTTTCCAATCTCCGGATCGCCCCCCGAACCCAGACCCTTGGTGATACGGCTGCCTATCTGGATCTTGGCGGGGGCCGACGACTTGTTCAGAGCCTGACAGTCGGTATTCACGGCCACGAATTCCACTCCCTGAAGATTGGAGAAGATCATCCGGTTGACCGCGTTGCCGCCTGCCCCTCCAACGCCGACCACCTTCATCTTTGCGTTACCCACGCTCTCGATTTCGAACTGAATCATCTCTCTCTCCCCTTAGAATGCTGCGCTGACCCATCGTTTGACTTTCCCGAAAACCTTGCCCAGTTTTGCCGGCCTGTCTATCGCGGAGATACCTCCTTTCACAAGTATGTTCCCTGCGTGATTCAGAAGCCCCACACCGGTCGACATCCTAGGATCCCTTACATATTCCGTGAGCCCGCCCACGTCTTCGGGCGCACCGAGCCGGGCAGGCATCGAGAGCACGTCCTCGGCCAGGTCCTCTATGCCGCTTATCAGTGAGGTCCCCCCCGTAAGGACGGCCCCTGCTCCCAAGACCTCATAGTATTCACTCCTGGTGAGCTCACCCTTTACCAGATAGAGAACCTCTTCCAACCGGGGACCCATTATCTGTGCGATAACCCGCCTCGAGACCTGTCTGGTCTTGCGCCCCTGCACACCCGGCACGTCGATGATCTCATCGTCGCCGTCCACCCGTCTTGCACAGCCATAGTTGATCTTTATGTCCTCCGCCTGACCGAAAGGCGTCCTCAAGCCGATCACCAGATCGTTGGTCATGTGGCTTCCACCGAGTGTGAGAACGGAGGTGTGGCGGATGGCTCCATCCTTGAATACGGTGATATCCGTAGTGCCGCCGCCTATATCGATCACCGCGACGCCGAGTTCCCTCTCTTCCTGGGTCAGAACCGCGTTGCCGGTTGCAAGCGATTGGAGAACCAGGGCGTCTATGTCCAACCCAGCTTTCTTGACCGATTTGATAACGTTCTGTGCACAGGTGGACGAGCAGGTTATTATGTGTGCCTTCACCTCCAGCCTGATGCCGGACATCCCGACCGGAAGGTCTATCCCGCTCTGATCGTCCACCATGAACTCCTGCGGTATCACGTGCAGGATCCTCCGGTCATTCGGCACCGCAATGGCCTTGGCGGCACCCACGACGCGTTCTATGTCGTGGTCGCTGATCTCCTTGTCCGGCCTGGCGACCGCCACAACGCCGGTGCTGTTTATGCCTCTGACATGATCGCCGGATATGCTTACGAAAGCGGACTTCGGGCAGAAGTCCGACATCATTTCCGCCGCCTGTACCGCACCCTCGATCGCCGAGACTGTCTTTTCGATATCGACGATCACACCTTTGCGTATCCCTTCACACCTCTGAGTGCCGACACCGACGACGATGGGCTTACCGCTCCTGTCGATCTCGGCGACAACTGCACTGACCTTGGTGGTGCCCAGGTCCAGCCCCATTACCTTGAAGGCCGACGCCACCCTTATACCTCCTTCCGTGGTTGCTCTTTCATTTTCTCAAACTCCACGACCACCTGAGGGCCGAATCTCATATCCACCCTGGTCGGGCGGATGCCGAGATCCGGAGCCTGAAGCAGTACCTGGCGGAGTCTTGCTATCTTGGTTCTGTAATCTCCCGCTCCGATCTCCACCATCACCCCACCGCAGAGAACTACTCGCGGATTTTCCAGGTCCTCGAGGTAGACCTCGGACAGGATCTTCGACATATCTGCCGGCCGATCGAAAGCCCTGACAATGGAGAGCCCCAATATCAACTCAGGCATGGCCAGACGCTCTCCGATGCTGTCCGGGTCGACTGTGAATCCGGTGAGGGCGGCCAGGTCCCCGTTAAAAGAGGTCTCCCGGCAGGTCACGTATCCATCGCTGTCGACGCCCACTATAAAATCCCCGGAGACAACGAGTGCACAGGTCGGTCCCGACCGGCGAGTGTCTGACTCCTCCCCGAACCTGGCCTTAAGTTCCGCCGCTGCCCGATCGGTCCATGTCGCCACCTTGGACTCGATCCGTTCGGCGCGGTCCTTACACAACGACTCAAGGCTCGGACTGCCCCATGCTGTCAGGCCGCCCGCCAGGAAGACAGCTACTATGGTAGATGCCGCACCTGTTCTCACTTCGCCTCCTTCAATCCTTTCCCACTATTCCTATTTCGAGATCCAGATCGCTTCCGTATCTGTCCCTGACTTGCGTTACAATGACGTCTATGAGGTCCAGGATTTCCCCGGCGGTGGCACCACCGGTGTTCACGATCCAGTTTGCATGCAAGGTCGAGATCTGCGCCCCACCCACACGGTAGCCTTTGAGTCCGGCCTCGTCGATCATCCTGCCGGCGGAATCACCGGGCGGGTTCTTGAACACACAGCCGGCCGTGGCTTCGCCTACAGGTTGGGTGGCCCGCCTCCTGCCCAGATGGTCCTCGACACCCTGACGAGCCTCTTCCACCGAGCGGGGATAGCCCGAAAGCACCACCCCGGTCACGATCCACTCACGGTCCAGGCTGCAGTGCCGGTAGCCGAATTCCACGTCGCCCTCACCCAGCTCGATCTCACGCAGGTCGGGGGCCAACACTCTCAGCTCGACCAGCCGGTGTGAAACCCAGACATCCTTTGAGCCCGCGTTCGTCGCGACCGCTCCTCCAACGGTGCCCGGGACCCCGGCCAGAAAATCCAGCCCGCAGACACCCTGGGAGGTGGCCTTACCCACGACGTCCGCTAAGCCGGCTCCGGCTCCCGCTGTTATGTGCTCTCCTTCCACCCCGACGGCGCCGAAGTCACCGGCGAGCCGGAGGACCACCCCCGGGACACCCCCGTCGCGCACCAGTATGTTGGAGCCGTTACCGAGGAGCATCAGGGGAAGCGAATGGGTGCGTACCAGGGTGATCACCTCCTTCAGAGCTTGCACGTTGGAGACCCAGACCATCAAATCACATGGCCCTCCCACTCCGAAGGTTGTGTGAAGCGAGAGAAGCTCGTCCTTTCTGGCGGCCACTCCGCTTATCTCTTCAATCTCTTGGTAAACGTCAATCACCACCCAACCTCCTCATGACGTCGTCACCTATCTTCCAGACATCCCCTGCACCCAGGGTGACCACAAGGTCCCCGGGCTTGACGGCCTTCGACAGGTGATCTATGACTTGCTCCCGTTCCGGAAGATAGTTGAGGTCACGGTGTCCGCTCCTGATGGCGGCGTTCACGACCAGTTCGGCACTCACACCCGGTATGGGGGTCTCTCCCGCAGCATATATCGAGGTTACTACTACGCTGTCGGCGTCATAGAAGCTGCGGCCGAACCTCTCCCACAGGGCGCGGGTCCTGCTGTAGCGATGCGGCTGAAATACCGCTATCACCCGTCTCTGCCACGTCGATTTCACTGTCTCCAGGGTGGCCGCTATCTCCGTCGGATGGTGGGCATAGTCATCTACGAAGAGAACACCCTCCACCTCACCTCGCACCTCGAGCCGCCGCGAGATACCTGTGAATTCGGCTATGCCCTCGCTTATGGAGGCGAAAGGTATGTCCAGTTCCAGTCCCACCGCCACGGCGGCCAGGGCATTGGCCACGTTGTGTTTGCCGGGCATCCTCAGGAGCACGCTCCCGAGCTTGCTCTGCCTGAGACTGACGTTGAATGTGACATTCTGCCCGTCGAGCGTTATGTCGGTCGCCTTGACGTCCGCTTGCTGCGAGAAGCCATAGGTGATTATCCTGCGTATCACACGGGGTAAAATCGACTGGATGTTCTCTTCGTCCAGACACACGATAGCGGCTCCATAGAACGGTACCTTGTTGAGAAACTCTACGAACGAGGCCTTGATGGCATCGATGTCGCTATAGTGGTCAAGATGCTCCTCGTCGATCGTTGTGACCACAGCCAGGTTGGGTGAAAGACGCAGGAACGAGCCGTCGCTCTCATCGGCTTCGGCAACCAGGTAGGGGCCACCGCCCAACTTGGCGTTGGTACCCAGAGCCTTGAGCCTGCCGCCCACGATAATGGTAGGGTCCATACCTGCAGCCGCCATGACCAAGCCGATTATCCAGGTAGTGGTAGTCTTACCGTGGGCTCCGCCTACGGCGATGCCCTGCTTCATGCGCATGAGCTCCGCGAGCATCTCGGCCCTGGAGATCACCGGAATACCGCGCATGTGGGCTTCGGTTACCTCGGCATTGTCACCCTTGATCGCCGAAGAATAGACAACGACATCCGCACCCTCCAGGTTCTTGGCATCATGTCCGAGTGCAATCCGTCCACCCAGTCCGGCCAGCCTTTGGGTAACGTCGCTGGTGGAGACATCCGACCCGCTCACTCTGTACCCGAGGTTGAGCAGAAGTTCCGCGATACCGCTCATGCCTGTACCGCCGATTCCAACCAGATGAATGTGTTTTATCTTACCGAACATAGGTCAACCAGGACGGTCGCCAGCTTGGACAGCCGTCCTTTCCTCCTTGCCAGATCTATGAGCCTTGAGGCGATCTCACCTGCGGCATCCGGCTTTCCCGGATCGCGCGAGCCCCGGGACATGGCCTCCAGAAGCTCCGAATCGCTCAGAATCGATACGATGGTCCGGGCCAGGACCTCACCGCTTAGATCCCCATCCAGGATCACCTTCGCTGCACCTCGTGCTTCCAGAAGTCTTGCATTGGATTCCTGGTGATGTGCCGTGGCATGGGGATATGGAATCAGAATCGCTGGCAGCTCGTTCGCGGTGATCTCTGCGATGGCACCGGCTCCCGCCCGGCACACAACCAAATCGGAAACAGCATATGCCAGACCCATTTCCTCGATGAAAGGATATACCCTGCAGGTCATCCCCAGGCCGGCGACCGCCTCGGCGACCCACCGGAAATCCCGTTCGCCGGTCTGGATCACAAACTGAAGATCGTCTCTATTCTCCAGATTCCGGACGGCGTCGACGACGGCCCGGTTTATGCTTGAAGCTCCCCGGCTGCCACCGAACACGAACACGCTCTTGCGGTCGGGATTAAGATCAAAGAGATTCATACCCGCGGCCCGGCTGCCGGTGAGAAGTGAAGACCTTATCGGCACACCGGTAACCCTCAAGTTGGTACCTTTGCTGAAGTATCTTATGCTCTCCTTGAAGCCGAGGGCGATCTCATCGGCGTATCTGGAGAGCATGGTAACGGTCCTGCCCGGTACGCTGTTGGGCTCGATCAAGAGGATGGGAATCCCCAAGAGACGCGCCGCGAGCACCACGGGGCCGCTGGCGTAGCCGCCGGTCCCGATCACCACGTTGGGTCGGTCGCAGCCGAGTATGAAAAGGGACTGAACCAGCCCCACCGAAGCACAGAGGAGCGAATAGACGAAGCCGGCGTTCTTCCTCCTCGGGAGCGGCCGCGAGATGATCCTGCGCATCCGGTAACCCAGTTCGGGTACGATAGCGCCTTCCAGACCCCGCCTGGTGCCGATGAAGACCACGTCCAGATCCGCAACTGTGCGTTTGAGTCGGTCGACCACGGCAACCGCCGGATATATGTGCCCGCCTGTCCCCCCTCCTGCCACACCTACTCTCATTTGACCAATGCCCTCCACCGGTCCGGTTGACGATCCAGGAAGTTGGGACGCCGCCTGGATATGCCGAGCAGCATCCCGCATGATGCCAGGAGCATCATCGAGGAGGTTCCCCCGTAACTCACGAAAGGGAGGGGAAGCCCCGCTGTTGGGACCATACCCGTACAGACGGCTGCGTTGGCACAGAAGTAGCCACCAACGGCCATCGTGATTCCCACAGCCGCAACCGAAGCGAATGCGGTCTGCGCTCTGTAAGCTATCCTCAACCCGCGCCATACGAACGCTGCAAACAGACCTATGATGCCCAGCATGCCCAGGAATCCTATTTCCTCGGCCATGATGGCGAAAACGAAATCGGTATGAGCATCGGGCACAAAAAGGTACTTCTGGTTGCTCATGCCGATACCCACCCCCTTGAGCCCGCCGGTACCGATAGCTATCAGGGATTGCCACAGCTGGTAGCCGATACCCTGTGAGGCGGAACCGGGATCCACAAGCAACCGTCCCCAGTTATGGCCGGTCAACCACATGGTCAGAACGATCAGGCCCGTGCTTGTAGCCAGACCTGCCACGATGTGCAGCGGATTCGCCCCCCCGGCAAAGAGGACAACGCACCCTATCGCAAGCAGCATTCCGGCGGTACCGACATTGGGCTCCAGCGCCGTCAGGCCGACTGCGAGGCCTATCGCTACAAACCCGGGGAGAAAACCTTGCTTGAAGTTCTTCATGAGCTCGCCCTTACGGGCAGCGAAATCCGCGAGATACAGAATCAGCCCGATCTTGGCCACCTCGGAGGGCTGGAACGAAAGAGGCCCCAGCTTCAGCCACCTCGAAGATTCCCTAACCGTGAGCCTCAGCGGATTCGGTATGAGGGTGAGCGCCAACAGCACCAGGGAAAGGAGAACAAGGGGTACTGCGATCATCCGAAGTGAATTCTCTCCCGCCCGGGTGAAGAGGAACAACAAGACCAGACCGAGCAGTATTCTCACCACATGATTCCTCAAGAAGAAGCTGGGATCCTTAGCCCGGGTGGATTCCTTGGCGAACTGATAGCTTGAGCTATAGACCATGACCAGGCCCATCAGTACCAGAGCAAGAATCACAAAAAGGAGAACTCTGTCCACCCCGGAGCTATCCATTGCCTTCATCCTCGTATTCGTCTTTGAGCTCCCTCACGGCGCGTGTGAAGCAGCGCCCCCGATGCTCGAAATCGTCGAACATGTCGAAACTTGCGCAGCCCGGAGAAAGCAGAACCGCCTCCCCCTGTGAAGCCTGCTCGAACGCCCTTCGTACGGCTTCCTCAAGGCTTCCCGCGGTTTCCACCCGGACTACACCGGAGAAAGCCGCTCGGATCTTGTCGCGGGCTTCACCTATGGCCAGGACGCTCTTGACCGACCGGCCCACAAGTTCGGCGATCCCGGACCAGTCACTCCCTTTGTCTCTCCCGCCGGCTATGAGCACCAGAGGCCGACCGGTGGCTTCCAGCGCGCATTCCATGGCATCGAGATTGGTAGCCTTGGAGTCGTTTATGAACTCGACCCCTCCAACGGTATCCACGTGCTCCAGGCGATGCTCCAACCCCTTGAAATCACGGACCTTTTGTCTGATCACATCAGGTTCTATACCAAGAACCGTAGCCGCCAGGGCGGCTGCAAGACCGTTGGCAAGGTTATGCGGGCCTCGAATCCTCAGATCGTTTGTGAGGAAAACCATTGTCTCCTTACCGCCTGCCCTGACGACTACGTTTTCGCCTCTTACGAATGCCCCTTCGGGGACTTCCCCGGCTGTGCTGAAAAAGAACTTGCGAGCCCTCGACCCTTCCAGGGCTTTCATGCTGTCGGGATCGTCATAGTTTACAATCGCGAAATCATCGGCAGTCTGGTTTGCGAACAGCCTCGCCTTGGACCTTATGTACGCATCATAAGAACAGTAGCGATCCAGGTGGTCCGGGCTTATATTGAGCAACACAGCAACCACCGGCCTGAAACTGATGCTGGTGTCCAGCTGGAAGCTGGATACCTCGATGACCATCGTCCAGTCATCACCAAGATCTACGGCAAGGGCCGATATCGGGTATCCGATATTGCCGCCCACCTTCACCCTGTCGGTTGCCCCACCCACGATCTCACCCAGGAGGCTCACGGTGGTGCTCTTGCCATTTGTGCCTGTCACCGCAGCGAACCTGGCATCGCTGAGGCAGAAAGCCAGTTCCACTTCCCCCATGACCGTCCTTCCGCTTTCGTAAGCCCAGCGAATGAGTGGAGTTTCCAGGGGAACCCCCGGACTCACTACTACCAGATCGCAGTCACGCGCGAATTCGACGGAATTCCGCCCGAGCTCCAATTTCACACCACGGTCGCCCAGGGCCGCCACCTCGGGCCCGACGATCGAGGCGGGTTTAGCGTCGGTGGCTCTTACCTCGACTCCCAGATCCCTGAGAACATTGCACGCCGCCACCCCACTCCGGGCCAATCCGACAACCAGGGTCCGCATCGTCTTGATCTCGTCCGGCATGAGTGCTTTCTTCGTCTTCATAAGCTGCATCTTTATCTCAGTTTGAGCGTACTCAAAGTGAGCATCGCAAGAAGGGCTGCGATCACCCAGAACCTTATGACCAACCTGGACTCAGGCACGTTCATCAGCTCGAAGTGGTGATGAAGCGGCGCCATTCTGAAGACCTTCCTGCCGGCCAGCCTGAAGGACACAACCTGTATTATCACCGACAGGGCCTCAACCACGAATATGCCCCCGACTATGGCCAGAAGAACTTCCTTTTTGATCAGTACGGCTATAGTGCCCAGTGCACCTCCCAGGGCCAGCGAGCCCGTGTCACCCATGAAAATCTTCGCGGGATGCGCGTTAAACCATAGGAACCCCAGCGAAGCCCCCACCAGCGAACCGCAGAAGATCGTGAGCTCCCCCGCATGTGAGAGATATTGTATATTCAGGTACTCTGAGAACCTCGCATTTCCGGTCACATACGTCAGCCCCGCAAACGCCGCCGCTGCAAACACGAACATCCCTATCGCCAGTCCGTCCAGACCGTCGGCGAGGTTCACGGCATTTGATGCACCGGTGATCACGAGAATCACGAAAGGTATATAGAAAATGCCGAGATCGGGCAGAACATTCTTGAAGAAAGGCACCGTGATCTTGGTCGCTATCGCGGGATCCTCGGGAAATGCTAACAGTATGGCCCCGATAGCGAGGCCCAGCGCAGCCTGGCCGGCTATTTTGTATCTGCCTACCAGGCCGGCCGGTTTGTCCTTGACGATTCTGAAGTAGTCATCCATAAAACCCATGAGGCCCAGCCAGCAAGTCGCCAGCACGGTTATGAGTATGTACTTGTTGGTGAGGTCGGCCCATAGCAGTGTGGGAACGACGACGGCGATTATGATTATGATCCCGCCCATGGTCGGGGTACCGCGCTTCCCGGCATGTCGCTTGGGCGTGTCGGCGCGTATGCCGTTTACAATCCCGCGGTCTCTCAGCATCCGGATCAGAATCGGCCCCAGAACGAAGCAGATGAGAAGCGAGGTGAACGTGGCATAGGCGGTCCTGAAGGTTATGTAGCGGAATATGTTGAAGGCCGATATATAGTCCCTGAGTGGATAGAGAAGATGATAGAACATGCTAAGCCCTCCCCCCCACTGTCTCCTCCCCCAGAAAAGCGCAGATCTCCTCGAGAGCCGCAGCATGCGAGCCTTTGATGAGAATCACATCACCCGGCGCGAGGATTTTCTTGAGCGAGGCCTTGGCTTCAGCCTTGTTCTCAAAGAAAAACACCCGGTCGGCCGGCATGCCTGTTGCAAGAGCGCCCACTGTGGCCTCTCTTGTCAGGCCCCCGATTCCGACCATCACATCGATCCCGGCCGACGCTACCACTTCGCCCACTTCATGATGGAAACGGGCCGATGCTTCACCCAATTCAAACATCTGTCCCATCACGAAGACCTTGCGCTCGGCCGGATGATCGGCAAGCATTGCAAGCGCCGCCCGGATCGAATCGGGATTGGCGTTGTATGAGTCGTCGATAACGGTCATACCGGACGATGAGAAGGTCTTCATCCGGACAGGTTGGAAACCTTCAAGGGCACGGGCCGCGTCGACCGGAGAGACCTCGAGCAGCGCCGCCGTCGCAAGTGCTGCCAGCGCATTGTAGACATTGTGAATGCCCGGTGCCCCGAGCCTCACCTCGGCGCCTCCCACGCGGAATACGGCGCCGGGGCTATCGGCCGCTATGTCGGTCGCCCGATAGTCCAACCCCTCGCTCATGCCGAAACGTTTGACATCAACGCCTACGTCGCCGAGAGCGGCAAGAAGATCCCTATCATCACCGTTTACCACCGCTCTTCCCCGGTCCGCCAGGTGTCTGATGAGATCCGTCTTCTCCCGTGCGATCTCAGCCGGCGAACCAAAGTGACCTATGTGGGCTCTCCCCACGTTGGTTATAACCCCGACGGTGGGTACTGCGATATCCGAAAGCTTCGCGATCTCGCCCCGGTGGTTGCTGCCGAGCTCGATCACCAGGACCTCACTGTCCTCCCGGAGTCCGAGAATAGCGACAGGAACACCGATGTGGTTGTTGAAGTTGCCGGGGCTCTTATGGATTCTCATCTTCGTCGAGAGTATGGCGGCCAACATCTCCTTGGTCGTGGTCTTACCGTTTGAACCGCTTATTGCCACAACCGGTATCTCGAGCCGGCTGCGGACATCCTTAGCCAGGCTCTGGAGCGCGTCCAGGGTCCGCGGGACGGCAATCTGCACGAATCCGTCCGGAACATCACCGACCCGTCGTTCCACCACGGCACCCACGGCACCTCCGGCGTGAGCGTCTTTTACGAAGGCGTGCCCGTCCCGGTCTTCTCCATGAAGTGCGAAGAACAGGTCACCCGGCTCGATCCGCCGGCTGTCGAATGCGTAGCCTCCGGCGAAGACCGAAGTCGGATCCCCGATCGATCCGTGTATGCTTCCGCCGACAACATCGGCGATATGCTGTAGGTTAAGCCTTGGCATCGGCTATCACTCCGAAAGCTCGATTTACGACCTCGCGGTCGTCGAAATGAATCCTGGTGTCACCGATTATCTGATAGCCCTCGTGCCCCTTGCCGGCGACCACGATGATGTCATCCCGGGCGCTCAAGGTGACGGCTCGATGTATGGCCTCAGATCGGTCGGGGATCACCTCATAACGCACATCCGGGACAAGTCCCTTCTCGATTTCTTCAATGATCTTCAGAGGGTCCTCGGTCCTGGGGTTGTCGGAGGTGACAATCACAATGTCGGCAAACCGCCCGGCTATCACTCCCATCTCCGGACGTTTCCCCGGATCCCTGTCACCACCACATCCGAAAACACAGATCAGCTTTCCCTTCGAGATCTGTCTCACATCATCCAGCAGCCTTTCCAAGGCGTCCGGCGTATGCGCATAATCCACTACCGCGCGCCTTCCGGGACCCTCTATGAATTCCATCCTGCCGGGAACCGCCTTGAGGTTCGCTATGCCGGCCTGTATCGCCTTGTTCTCAACACCCAAGGCCGTAGCGATGGCGAAGGCCGCCAGCACGTTCTCGGCGTTCATCCTGCCCCGGAGCTTCGTGTGGAGGGCGACCATTTTGCCTTTATAGGCGACATCGAGGCTTGTCCCTGTTTCGCTGAGTTCCGAGATGCGGCCCTGAACGTCGGCCTCTCCGGTAAGGTTATAGGTCAATGTCGGAAACGGCGTAAGGTCCGCGATCTCTCTTCCGGTCTCATCTCCGACGTTTACGACCGCCCTGCGATTCTCGCCCAGGGACCGGCCCTTGTCTCCAATACCGAAGAGCAGCATCTTGGCCGCTCGGTAGCTCGCCCAGGTCCCGTGAAAATCGAGATGGTCCCTGGTGAGATTGGTAAACGCCACAAGATCGAAATTCACGTGATCGACCCTGGACAGGGCGAGACCATGCGATGATACCTCCATAATACAGTACCTGAGTCCCTGCTCCACCATCCGGCGCATATAGCCTTGAAGCTCGGGAGCTGCCGGTGTGGTGAAGGGGCCCTGCTTCACGGAGTCCTTTATCCGGTGACCCAGGGTGCCCATGATGCCGGCCGGTCGGCCCCAGGCCTCGAGTATGAAACGAACGTAGTGTACTGTAGTGGTCTTGCCATTTGTACCGGTCACACCTACCACCTTGAGCTCGCTCGAGGGGTTGCCATAGAACCGCGATGAGACAAGCGCAAGGGCCCGCCTCACGTCCTCGACGACCACTTGCGTCACAACACCATCCACGTCGACCGGTCTTTCACACAGAAGGGCAGCCGCCCCCGCCCGCGTCGCCTGATCCGCGAATTCATGGCCGTCCACCCTACTTCCCCCTATGCATGCAAAAAGGCTGTTTCCGGTCACTTTACGGGAATCGGTGACTAGGCTGTCGACTGTAACCTCGGTGCTGCCGATTATCCGGCGGGTTTTCAGTTCTCCAATTATCTCACGGAGTTTCTTGCTCATCTTGCCGGGCCCAGACTCAGTTTGCAGACGTTGCGATCGCCTACCTGTTCGCCTGCACCGGGCCACTGCCCGACGACGACCCCGGTGCCGGAAGCCCTCCACTCCAGACCTGCCCGGACCAGAACCCGGGTGGCCTCCCTGAGTGTGAGTCCTTCGACCGCCGGACATACCCGCACACCGGACCGGGCAGCCCCCGGTCGGAGACCGGTGGGCGATGACGACACCACAGCGGGCACCACCTGGCGCACCGTTGCACTTCTCATGGTGAGGTGCACACAGTCATCTGGAAGAAGGCTCTTCTCCTTCTTCATCAGTGTGCACATTATCTCCTTGAACACCGGGCCGCAGACCGGTCCACCGTAGTGAGATCTTCCGGAGGGCTCGTCAAGCACGACCAGACACACGTATTCGGGTCGGTCGGCAGGGATGAGCCCGGCAAAGACTGAGTAGTATTTGCCATCTATGTAGCGCCCGTGCATAGCCTTTTGACCTGTCCCTGTCTTGCCGGCTACACGGATACCGTCGATGTCCGCCGGAGTGCCGGTACCTTCCTGGACCACCGACTCCAGCAGTCTCACCATCTCTGCGGCTGTCTCTCGTCTCGTGACTCTTCTGACAGTCTTTGCCGGGTATCTCTTTATGATCCGTCCTGATTCATCTTGTATTGCCTTGACCAGCCGGGGCTCCATGAGCAGACCCCCGTTGGCTATCGCCGCATAAGCCATCGTGAGCTGGATAGCGGTCACCCCTATTTCCTGGCCTATGGCGACCGTCTCCAGAGACCGTCCCGACCATTCGTCGGGCTTCCTCAGAATCCCCCGGGACTCGCCTTCCAGGGAAAGACCGGTCTTGGAGCCGAAACCGAAGGCCCGAAGACAGCGGTAGAAGTCGTCACGTCCGATCCGGCGTGCAATCATAGAAGCCGCGACGTTGCTGGAAAGCGCGAAGGCCTGCCTGAGCGTGAGCGGGTGTGCCTGGGGGTGATCGTCTCTGATCCACCCGCCGGGCACCTCCAGTCTGCCTCCGTTGGTGTCGAACACGGCGGTGCTATCAACTCTGCCCAGATCCAGGGCCGCTGCAAAGGTACATATTTTCATCGATGAACCAGGTTCGAAAACCGACCTCACCGGGAAGTTGCCTTTTCCGGGCACGCTGGCCATCGCCAGAATGTCCCCTGAAGCGGGTGCAACTATCACCACACACCCGCCTTTGGCACCATGGAGGTCGACCGCTGCTTCGAGGGCCCTTTCCGATATAAACTGCAGATCGGCATCTACGGCAAGAACGACCGAGTTGCCTGCAACCGGCACCTCCACCACCGCCTCCACACAGGGCCTGGCGGTCCCCAGGGCATCCTTGAGATAGCGGCGGATGCCCGGCTTGCCCCTGAGCTCACAGTCGAGCGTAAGCTCGATGCCGCTGAGGGGATCTTCGTATGCGGAAAGGCAACCCACCAGATTGCATGCGACATCACCCAGCGGTCTGACCCTTCTGCCGGATGGCTCGACACATATACCCTCGAGTCCCAGCCGTTTGATTTCCAGTCCCTTCTCGACGTCGACGGCAAGCTTGATGGGTTGGTATCGGGAGTCCCGGTCGGAGAGCTTCCCGGCAAGCCGCCTGACATCCGTGGAAATAACCTTGGCCAAAGCCGAAGCGGTGCCGCGCGGATCTGTGATCACGCGGGGATCGCCGAAGACCCGGTATGCCGGCAGGGTCGCCGCCAAGGGACGGTGGTTGCGGTCCAGGATGGCCCCTCTCTTTGCCGGAATGCGCCTAATGAAACCGTGCTGCTTCGCCGCGATTTCCTTGTAGCGCCCGTGTTCGGCGATCTGGATTTTTGCCAGATTGCCGATTAGCAAACCCAGGAAGGCAAGGAAACTGAGAAGCAAGATGGATAGTCTAACCAGGCCCGGCTTCATTCCGCCTTCCCTTTCACCTGTTCGATTATGACGACGTCATCCCAGCAGAGAGGTACCATATGGAGCTTCCCCTGAGCCAGGGATTCGATACGATCGAGGGTCTCCAACGCCACCACTTCGCACTCCAGGACTTCCGTCTCTTTCTTGATGGCCTCCAACCGCTTCTCAAGATTGAGATTACTCGTGAGCATGGATTCCACTACCTGCCTCTGCCAGGTATAAACGAGGCTCGATACTGCGGCGAGACCCAGCAACAACAATCCAAAGAGGAGTGACCGACCCGTGCGCGTGACTCCTTTTGCCCTGCCCAGTGTCTCTTCTTTGTTGCCCTTTCGAAGCGGCGCTTGCATTTTGGACTCCTGCACACAAGACTCGGTCACTCCTGCGCCCCTGGATTGTTGTTACGTTTCACATCTTCTCTACCACCCTGATTCTTGCACTTCGCGATGATGGATTATGCCTCATCTCCTCCACCGAAGGTGTTACCGGCTTCGGAGTCAAGACTTCGAACCAGGCCTGCTTCCCGCAATCGCAAATCACCCGCTCGGGAGGACAGACGCACCGGCCTGAGAACTTCCTGAAGGACTGCTTGACGATACGGTCCTCGGTCCCGTGGTAGGCTATTACCGCGGCACGCCCCCCCGAAGCAAGCACTTGAGGCAGGGCTTCGAGAACTTCTGAAAGATTCTCCAACTCCCTGTTCACCCTTGAGCGTATCGCCAGGAACACACGGGCCAGCGACTTCGCCGCCCTCGCCCGAACCACAGACTTCACGACAGCGGACAGGTCGGCAGTTGTGCCGAGCCTGCCGTTGTCTCTTGCCTGGATGATGGCCCGGGCGATTCTCCTAGACCTGGTTTTCTCACCAAACTGCCAAAGCAGACCTCCAAGCTCGGCGACATCCATTCTCGCCAGGACCGACGCCGCAGAGATCGAGGCCGATTTATCGAATCTCATATCAAGTTCACCATTACGATCGAAGCTGAACCCCCTATCGGGTTTGACGATCTGAAGCTTCGATATTCCACAATCAATAAGCAATGCGCTCACACTGCCCATGAAACCGGCAGGCAAGCCGGTTCCGAGGTCCTTGAAGTTCATCTTCCTCAAGACCACCCTGTCTCCAAACACGGAGAGCCGCTCTGCTGCCAACCCGAGAGCATCCTCGTCCAGGTCCAAACCTAAGAGCACCGAATCGGGCGGTGCGACCTTGAGCATCGCCTCTGCATGTCCACCCGGACCCAGAGTGCAATCCACTATGATCCTGGTAGTGTCCCTTATCAGAAACCGGAGCACTTCCTCTGCCATCGCCGGCACATGCCATGTGTCGCTGTCCTCCCCGGAGCTCCGCTCGATCATTCACTTCCACGATCGTGGACGTTACCGTTGACCTGATCTTCGATCTCCTCGAGCACGTCCTCGATAGGGACATCATGGGACCCGGTATAACGCCCATAAACTTCAGGATCCCACAGTTCCAGATGGTCCAGCTGGCCTAATATCAAAACCCGGCTCTCGATCCCGACTTCGCGCAGGATCTCGGGCGGTATGAGAATGCGATTATGCACATCCATCCTGCAGAGGACCGCCGCGCCCAGAATCCGGCGTTTGTAGTAGCGCCCCTGCTTCTTGTTGGGGATGGATCTGAGCACCCGCACACGTCTGTTCCACTCATCCTGAGGGTAGGCATCCAGACAGCCTTCCGGGCCCCGGGAAATGACGAAGGTAGCGTCGGCGGAGGCCGCCAAACCGGCACGGATCTGTGCGGGAACGTTAAAACGTCCCTTCTTGTCCACGGAGTGGGTAAAACCGCCGATTAGACTCGACAACGCCGCTTCGCTCCTTTCAGACTCCCCTACTACACCGCTTCTAGCCGCTATGGACCACTATGCTACCAGCGAAGCCCAGCCCTGTCAAGGGAATTTTTAGCATGAGGGGGAAAGATTTGCAGAATTCTCTTATATATTACAGGCTAAGGAGTTAGCTAAGTTTTTCCACTCTCCGGACGCTCCCGAAGCTGACGTGCCGGCACCCCGGCTACAACCGCATAAGGCTGTACATCCTCTGTAACGACGGCACCCGCCCCAACCTGGCTTCCCCGCCCGACCGTGACCCCCGGAAGTATGATTGCACCCATCCCTATATCACAATCATCCTCTACAACCACCCTCGCAAACTCAAGGTCGCATAACAGAATGGGAACATCGCGCCCTTCCTCACCGTGCCTGGATGACATGATCTTGACACCGGGGCCGATCCCCACCCGTGAGCCGATCTCAACGCCACCGGCGCTGTTTATGTAACAGAACTGGCCGATCCACGTGTCATCGCCTATGACCATCTCATTGCGGTCATAACCTCTCAGGACGGCGTAATGCCCGATATAGACGTTGGAACCGATGTTGATGTGCTTTGCTTCAAGCACGACAGCCCCATTCTCGATGATGACGTTCTCACCAATGGAGGCGAAATCCTCGCGCTTGAACCTACCGTCACCGTAGGATCGTGCCATGAATTTTCGCACATTCTACCTCACAAGTACCACTTTCCCATCGGCACTACCGTGACCCGAGTTGATCCTCAGGAAGTAGATGCCGCTGGAGACCCTACGGTCGGCTTGGTTGGTGCCGTCCCAGCGAAACTCATGGAAGCCGGGTTCCAGGCGGCCGCTGTAAACCTGCTTCACGCACCGGCCGCGCACGTCGAACACTTCAACTTCGAATCTGTCAGCCGAAGCGCTTGAGGGAACGCCCAGTCTTATGTTGATCGATGCCCTCGCCGGATTGGGGTAGCTCGACAGCATAACTTTGAACGGGACATCTTCCTCGAGAGCCGGGTTGACACCGGCCTGGGAAGGCCCACCATATAGCCCGCTGTTATAAAGATCGTGACACATCCTCGGCCAGTGCATGCTTGCTTCATCGTAAGGTACATCCAGGTCGAAAACATGGAGCATAGCGTCGTAGCCGCCGGCTACGACCTCCACATCCCCGTCATTGTCCAGATCTCCGAGTGAGGGCGTGCCGTTGAAGGCATAAACAACATACCGCGGCCATCCGTTGACCGGCGTTCCATCAGCATGCCATGCATAGATGTTGCCGTCCACCCCGGCAATTATGATGTCCGGTTCTCCGTCCCCGCTTATGTCACCCACTACCGGAGACGCGAAGAAATCGGCCTCCAAACTCCTGGGCCAACCCGGTCTGAGGTCGCCTCGATCGGAGAAGACGTACACGCTTGCCGTGTCCTCCAGGTTACCGCGATAACCCGCCGCTATGATATCGAGCTTCCCGTCCCCGTCAAGTTCGGCCATGGCGGGGGAGCAGAGAATATCGCCGTCCAGTTCGCGGGGCCAACCCGTATGCATCAGGCCGTCGTGGTCATAGACCCTGATCTTTCTTCCATACTGGAGGGGGCACACAATCTCCATATCACCGTTATTGTCGACATCCCCGACCGCAAGACTACCGTAAATCGCACCCATTGTCGCAAAAAGGCCGGTCGAATCAAGGTAGCCGGTACCATCGGCATGCCATACATACACGTTCCCCATAGCCGTGCCGACCGC
>JALGWN010000029.1 GCA_025774115.1 bacterium | reverse complement strand
ATACCCAGGGATCGCGTGGTTCTTTCCAGGGGGGCGTCGGTCCTCAGGGCCAATCTCACGCTAACCCGTGCCGTGGAAAGAGCTGGAGGGACGGTACTCTATGGTGTAGAATCCACTGACCGCAAGCGGCGGTGGCAGACTGTTACACTGGGTATTTCAGCGGGAGACAGCCTTATTAGGGAGGTCATGCTCGTTAGTCGCGTGAGATAGCGGAGGTAGGTTCTATGGCAAGACTCGCCGTCAATGTGGATCATGTAGCGAATATCAGACAGGCCAGGGGGATAGATATACCGGACCCGGTTACCGCAGCCGCCCTGGTCGAGCTGGCCGGTGCCCACGGGATAGTGGTGCATCTCAGAGAAGATAGAAGGCACATACAGGACCGCGACCTAAGACTTCTGAGGGAAACCGTCAAGACCAAGCTCAATCTCGAGATGGCCGCTACCCCCGAGATTATCGGAATCGCCAAAGAGGTGAGGCCTGATGTTGTGACCCTGGTTCCCGAAAAAAGGGAGGAGCTCACAACCGAAGGCGGCCTTGATGTGAAGGGCAACATCGATGCCCTGGAAGCGGCGGTCGGGGAACTTCAGGCCGTAGGTATCCGCGTCAGCGCCTTTGTAGACCCCGACTTGGTCCAGATAAAGGCATCGATCGATGTGGGTGCGGATATAGTAGAGCTTCATACCGGCACATATGCCGAGGCCAAGGATGAGGAAACCGGGTTGATCGAGGCGGAAAAGATAGCCAAGGCCGCCATCTTTGCCTCGAAAGGGGGCTTGAGGGTAAGCGCAGGCCATGGGCTCGACTATCGTAACGTGGAGCTCATCACCGAGATCGAAGAGATCGAGGAGTTCAGCATAGGGTATAGCATCGTGGCCAGGGCTGTGATGGTGGGGATTACACAGGCTGTGATGGAAATGCTCACTCTAGTCACCTAGGCCGCCCAGGAATGCCTATCTGCTGCGTTATGCCTGTGCGCCGATCTATCGCCTTTTAGGTTGACAGGGGGCCCGGCGTTATATAAACTACCCTGTTGAAATCAACTGCTTCGCAATGGGCCGCATAGGCGGCTTATATGCTTAATCGGTATACGGCGGCTTAGCTAAGGACTGAAGTATGGACAAAACCCTGAAGTGGCGAGTGATTCTGGTTGTAGCGGTGGTCGTCATTGCTCTGATCTATTGCTATCCCACCATCAGGCTGGCTTCCCTCTCCTCTGAAGAGAAGGCGGCGATGAGCGAAGCCGAGCTCAATGACCTTAAGGATAGTGCCGTAAAGATGGGCCTCGATCTGCAGGGCGGTATGCACCTGGTGATGGAGGTGGACAAAGAGGATATCGGTGATGCCGATATCAAGGATGTCATGGAAAGGGCGGAGACGATCATTCGTAATCGAATAGATAAATTCGGTGTCGCGGAACCTATCATCCAGATCGAAGGCGACGATAGGATAGTCATACAGCTGGCCGGCCTCACCGACGAAAGCCGGGCCAAGCGGCTTGTAGGCCAGACCGCTCTCCTGGAATTCAGACTGGTCAAGGAGGGGGATGATTTCCGGAACCTCTTGGCGGACATCGATGAGAATCTGAGGGATGAGGTCAGGGCCCTGACTTCCGACGAGGATGAGGCTGAGTTCGAGCAACAGATCGAGGAGCTTGCTGCGGAGATTGACACCACCGGCTTGAGGGAAGCGGCCGAGGCCGATCTTCAAAGCAGCAGGGGCGTGAGCTCGGTGGTGGGCTTTATCCCGTACGGCATCCATGAGGATGCCATCGTCTATCTCAGAGACAAGCCGGTCGTCGAGCAGATTTTCGAGCGGGCCCTTGAGGAGAACCTGATTCCGAACGATGTCGAGATACTCTGGGGGCGCGATATAGATGAAAGCAGGGAAGGCGATTTTCAGCGGGTCTATCTAGTGAATGTCGAGGCCGCGCTTACGGGCAAGTACATAGAGAGCGCCAGTGTCAACTGGCGGGTCCAGAATGCAAGCCCGGGTTCCCCAGGCGTATCGCTCGAATTCAACAGGCTGGGGAGATCCCTTTTCTCGCGAGTCACCGGACAGAACGTGGATCGCCGACTCGGCATCGTCCTGGACGGCACGGTCCATTCAGCCCCGAATATCACCGAGCGCATCATGGGCTCGGCCGCCATAACCGGAGGTTTCTCACCGGAAGAGGCGATGGATCTTAAGATCGTGCTCGAGGCAGGCGCACTGCCGGCCCCGCTCAAGGTCGTCGAGGAACGGACGGTAGGCCCTTCTCTTGGAGTGGATTCAATCCGAAGCGGTGTGAGGGCGGCCCTGATAGGCGGCATCGCGGTTGCGGTCTTCATGGTGCTCTACTATAGCCTGTCCGGTCTCCTTGCCGTGCTGGCTTTGGTTCTCAATCTGGTCATCATGGTGGCAGTGCTCGGTGGCCTGCGAGGTACCCTGACCCTGCCTGGTATCGCCGGCATCATTCTCACCATAGGTATGGCTGTGGACGCGAATGTCCTGATCTTCGAACGTATAAGGGAAGAACTGGCGCTGGGGAAGACCATCCGGCGAGCGATAAAGGACGGCTATTCCAAGGCTATTGTCGCCATATTCGATGCGAATGTCACCACCATCATAACGGCGTTCGTCCTCTTCCAGTTCGGCACCGGACCGATACGCGGCTTCGCCATAACGTTGATCATAGGAATCCTGGCCAGCATGTTCACGGCTATCGTTGTCACCAGGACGATATTCGATGGGATAACCGGTACCAGGAAGATAGCCAAGCTCAGCATATAGAGGGATAAAACATGCGTTTCTTCGGTAAGACCCATATCGACTTTGTGAGCCGCAGGCGGACGGCCTTTCTGATCTCGGCCGTGGTCATAGGAGCCGGACTGATCTCGCTGGTGATAAAGGGTGGGCCGGATCTGAGTATCGATTTCGAGGGCGGTGTCCTTATCCAGCTCAAGTTCAAAGACCAGGTGGCCACCGAGGAGCTCCGGACCGCGCTCGATGAGGCGGGCTACCCGAATTGCGAGATTCAGACCTTCAGAACGGGCGATGAGGTCCTGATAAGGGCTCCCATTGTCGAGGGCGAGGATACAACCGAGGACATAAAGAGAGCTGTCGGCGACAGGTTCGGGGCTAACTCGTTCGAGGTCCGCAGGGAAGAGCTGGTGGGGCCCAAGGTGGGCCGGGAACTGGGCAAGAACGCAATATGGGCGATTGTGATCGGTCTGGGCGCTATCCTGGTTTACGTGGCCTTCAGATTTGAGTTCAGATTCGCTGTGGCTGCAGTTGCGGCCCTGTTTCACGATGTGCTGGTGACCCTTGGAATCTTCTCCCTGACCGGCAAGGAAGTCTCGCTTGCCGTCGTGGCTGCGTTTCTTACCATCGTCGGCTATTCCTTGAACGATACGATTGTCGTGTTCGACAGGATCCGGGAGGATCTTCGCAAGTATCACCGGGAACGCTACGAAGGCGTGATCAATGCAAGCATAAACGAGACCCTGAGCAGAACTACTATGACTTCATTGACCACGATGATTGTGGTGCTGTTTCTTTTCTTCCTTGGTGGGGAGGTGCTCAGGGACTTCGCCTTTGCGCTCCTGATCGGCGTCGTTGTGGGAACCTATTCATCGATATTCGTTGCCAGCCCCATCCTTGTGGAATGGTATCGCAAGTCTCCTCAGCGGCGACGCTAAGTGTACAATAAATTGGACATTTCGATTTTCAATTAAGACACTTTTACCTGCGGGCCGATCTACATTTTCAGGAAGTGCTGTGTTGATGCCTCTTTCAAGGGGGGAAGATGTCCGGCATGTCTGGCACGCGTATTGCTTATTTCAGGAGTGGAGGTAGGTGATGGGAGGAAAAGCTCGTGTCAGCGCGGTCTTCCTTCTGGCCTTGGCGATCTGGGTTGGTAGTGTATGGGGTGACAGTGCCGATCGCAGGGCCGCCTCTGCCCGAGGGCCTGGAACAAGAAACAAAGTGGGAGTCGGAACCGAAACGGGCGCTCGGGAGACGGAGGAATCGAGGGTTGCCGTACAAGGTGAAGCGGCCGGGGCTAGGCCGCGGGAGATTTTTCGGGAGGTCGAGAGGGGCTGGCGTTACGGCACCCCTGCACCCTTCGAGAGGTATCTCGGGAAGGGGAGGATAAAACTCGATTTCGGTGAGGGTGGACCGCGCGGCGAGTTTTTTACCAGGAGCCAGGCATACTACCTGATATCGGATTATTTCAAGCGAACCTCGACTGTGAAGGTCAGCCTGCTTAGAATGTCCGACGACAGCGAGAGGGTCAAGCAACCATATGCGCTGTTGGAGCGGACCTGCCGCTACAAGAACGGATCGGTCAAGAAAGAGTTCGTTTTCGTCCAGCTCGCGTTAGAGAGCAATGAGTGGATGATAGCCGAACTGAGAGCTGTGACCGCCCGATAAACCACCCCACCGCGTGAGGCCGCATGGGTCGAAAGACGCGGGAGAAAACCATACTGATACTCCTGGGCCTTCTTGCAGGCCTAGCCCTCTTCGATGTCTTCACCGCTTGGGAACTGATGACCGTTCCTGCCGTCGCCGCCTGTCTGGCGGCAGCCGCAGCGGCCGTGTTTTTGGGTACCCGCCTCCTGCACCGCTTCCTTCTGGGGCTTGTACTTGTCGCCTTCGCACTGCATCTGGGCTTTAACCTCGTCGCAGACTATGAGGGCGGTCGATGGGACCGGCTCAAGATCGATAAGGCGGAGCAGGCACTCGCAGGCGCTCTTCAGGATCTGGAAACCATGGCCGCAGACACCCAAGATCGTGCGGCGAGCATATCCGGAGATCCTGCCCTCACCAAGAGCCTCCGGTCGCGGAGCCGGCGTGAGACTTTCTCCGCCCTCGAGAGAATGGCGGCCTCGGGACTCATCGGCCCCGGAGAAAGCGGCGTTATGGTTGTGAGCAACGCCGGAGAGAGGATCGCTTGGATCGGAAGGTTGCCCAACTCGGCCGACACCGGCCCCGTAGCCGGGCCTTTCGAGGGAGTAGGGATCGTACAGAGCACCACCTATCACTGGATCGAGGTTGTGGTTGCTGTCCAAGAGGTGGGGATACCGCGGGGATGGGTGAAGCTCTACAGGCGGCTTGACTCGATCTATCCGGGTATACTTGAGAAATCCCCCGGGGCGACGCTTTCGGAGAGACTGACCCGCGAGCTTGGGCATGAGATCCGCGTAGTCCTGGGCGGCCGTCTGGAGCGGGCAGGTCTGGACCCCGGGATCGATGAGACCGTCGCAGACATCCATCTTCCGGATGGCGGTGTTGGCGGGCGCATAGCAGTCAGGTATCGGGCACTTGAAGACGAGCGCCGGCTGCTGATGGGTAGGGGGCTGTTCTTTGCTTCAGCCGTCATTCTGGCCCTTCTGGCCGTCGGGGCCTTCTGGCTTGTGAGCCACTTGGTAGGCCCCAGGTTTGAGCGCGCGTCTCCGGTCAGTCTCGTGGCGGCGCTCGGGGTCATGGCCGGATCACGTTTGGGGCTGTCTTTGCTCCGTGACTCGCTCAACCTCGGCGCTCTCGAGTCTTTCACATCGTACTACTACGCGACACAGCTGCCTGTCGGGATCTTAAGATCGCCGGCGGACCTTGCGATAACAAGTCTGTTTGTGGGCCTCGGCGTGGCCATGGTGGTTTTGACCGGTATTCGCAGGAAGCCGGTACCCGCCAGGCCCGGCCCGGTATCGGGTTATGAGAGGCTCCCGTATGTTGCGGGGGCCGTCATCCTGGGAGTGGCTGCATCGGGTCTGGTGGCGCTTGTCGATCGGATCCTGACGAGGGTGTTTGCAGACAGTGCGGCTGTCATATTCACGCTTTCACCTTTCGATCTGACCCCGTCCCATATCCTGATGAGGATCGGGCTGTTGATCCTCACGGTGACGATCATCCTCATGGTGGGGGCGCTCGTCGCTTTCGAGGTCGGCCTCCTCAGGCGGTATGGCCCAGGGTTCAGTGGTCGGAAGATGCCGCTTATTGCCGCCGGGGCCATGCTTTACGCGCTTGTAGCGGTTTTCGTCGTTGTGGGTGTCGGCAGGCAGATCTTAATGACTGCGTCCCTTTGTCTGGGCTGTGCCCTGGTGATCGACCTGGTGCGCAGCAAGGCACTCGCCGTCGGGCTGATCACGCTTGGGCTAGGCTTTTCACTGGCGGCTTCACTTGTCGAATTCCCGTACGCGCTGGGCGACCACAATGCGAAGCGGATGGAGTCCATCCAGGCGGCTTCGGAGGAGCTCGTGGCAAGAACCGATGCCTGGAAGATCTCCGTGCTGGAAGAGGCTCTGGCGAAGATCGCGCTGAACAGCGCGGTGAGAGATGCTCTGGTAAGCGAGAAACGGGATCTCGACGATCTCGCCCTGGAATTGTGGGCGACCTCTATCCTGAGCGAATCCAATCTCACCTCGGGAGTGTACCTTCTCGACGGCGGACATCAGGAAATCGGGCGCTTCTCGCTACAGGATGTCGGTCAGACAGCCCAGATAGATGCCGCACTGAGGGAATCTCGGTACCTGGGACGGCCCCTTACCCTCATAACCAGGGGCACCTCCGGCGGCAGAGAGGTCGAGCTCTACGTGGGCCTGGCCCCGTTTTTCTATGGCGGTGAGTATATCGGAAGTGCCGTCGTATCCATCCCCCTGGCCTATACCGACATGGAGTCGATGGCCGGTCTCCGACCCAGTTTCTTCGAGGCCCTTGGGGCCGCAGGCGTTGAGCCCGACCGTCCGATGGGGGGCTATTCGGCGAGTCTGGTATCGGGCGGGAAGATCATCGGTACTACGGCCGTCGATATCGATGTCGGCAAACGGATCGCCGAGTTGGATGGTGAAGCATTCGATCATCCGGCCTGGCTGGAGCACGATATCGCCGGTGTTTCCAGGGCTTCGTATTTCCTGCCGGCCGGCGAGGGTGGGGATGGATGGCTCCTCAGTTACTCGCTTCCCACGTTGAGTGAAAAGGCTATCCGGTTCATGGGTCTTATGGCGGCAAACATAATCATGGGCTTCCTGGTGATACTGGCGGGTATTGTTGTGAGGAGCGCGAGGCATGTCGTCAAGCGGCTGAGGGGTCTTACGGAGAAGCGGATGAGATGGAGTTTTGCAAGCAAGCTCGCGCTGGCTTTCGTGCTCATAGCGATCGTACCGACCCTGATTCTGGGTACGGCCAGCAGAAGGTTCCTGGCGGCCAGAAGCAAGGAGATAATGGAGTCCAAGGCGGAAGAGGGACTCAATCTCTCGCGGCTGGCTCTGGATAGGTTGATCTTCGCTGAAGCCCTCCGGCTTGCACGAAATCCGATACTCATGGATGCGCTCTCCTCAGAGCCATCCCTCCTCGGTCAAATGGTCACCCATGATCCAAGCGCTCTGGGATATGATGTTTCCTCGGCGGTTATCGACTCGACGGGCAAGGAGCTGGCAACCTTCGGTCGTCCCGCGATCCCCAAGGCGGTTCTGGAAGGAGTCCTTGAGGAAGGGCGCTCTTATAACTTCTTCGCGGTCGAAGGCGGGCTTACAGCCAAGTCCGCAGTTCCTGTGAGGGATGAGATCTATCCGGACATAGTGGTAGGATGTGCGTTTGTCTCAAGAAGAGTGGATGACGGGCTTGCTCGCAGGATCGCCTCCGAGCTAGGTAGAGACCTTAGCTTCTACGGTTCCGGCACCGTTGCGGCATCCAGTAAACGGGAGCTCTTCGCCTCTGAGCTGATGTCATCGACTATCTCTCCGGATGCATATGTGGCGTGTTTCATAAACGGTCGCGAGCTTCACTTTTCCTGGGAGCGCATTGGGGGCATTGACGTGGTGCTTGGGTATCGACCCCTCAGGGGTCCGGACGGCAACGCGGTGGGTGCGATCTCCGTCCCGGTGGTATTCAGAGAGGGCGAAGCTGGTGGCGGGATGGAGTGGACGTCGGCGGCGATTTCCTATCTCATCGTGATCGTGATCTGCGCCATATTCATCTTCGGGCTCCTGCTTGCGCGGAGTATATCCAAACCGATTCACCAGTTGATTCAAGGGACCCTGAGAATAGGCTCGGGTGACCTGAGTTTCACGATCCCCAAGCCCAGCGATGATGAGATAGGAGACCTCGTAACCTCGTTCAACCGTATGACTGCCGCCCTGGCTAAGAGTCGAAAAGCTCTGAGTGAGAGAAAGAGATACATTGAGACTATAATCGGGAACGTCGGTGCCGGCATCATCTCCACCGATCGCGGCGGACGGATAGACACCTTCAACACAGCCGCCGCGGGCATACTGGGTATCAAGCCCAGGAATGCGCGCGGGCGTGATGCAAGGATGGTCTTGAGGCGTGCCGGGGCGTCCGGGCTGGCCGAGGTCCTTGATGAAGTCGGGGGACACAGGGAAGTGGCCGGAAAGGAAGTGAGCTTCACCGCGAAAGACGGCAGGTCGGCAACACTCAGGGCGGTGGCCACTGTGGTGGGCGAACTCCGGAGAAGGGTCATGGGCAAGGTGATAGTGTTCGAGGATGTCACAGAGCTCATACGATCCAAGAAGCTGGTGGCCTGGAGTGAGATGGCTCGTCAGGTTGCACATGAGATCAAGAATCCCCTGACGCCGATGAAGCTTTCGGCCCAGCACCTTCTTCAGGCACGCAAGGATCGTGTGAGTGATTTTGACCAGGTACTCGAGGAGAGTGTGGGCACGATCGTGGAACAGATAGAATCCCTGAGGCGGATCGCGGTGGAGTTTTCGCAATTCTCCCGGATGCCTGAGCGAAAACCGGAATGGCTCGACGCCGGGAACATAGTCGAAGAGAGCCTCGGCCAGTACGAGCGGGCAGTCGGAACATCGGTTGACATCACGAAGAACCTCGACCCGGGAGTCCCTAAGATAAGGGTCGATCGTGACGAGGCAAAGCGGGTCTTCGTCAATATAATCGAGAACGCTATTCAGGCCATGCCCGAAGGGGGTACGCTGGAAATAGGCTGCCGCAGGATCAGGCCCCGGAGGGTGGGAGACCGGGGGCCCGGTTCGCGCAGGCCCGGGGCAGGCTACGAAATCAGAGTGTCAAGCAGTGAGACCGGTCTCGGGTCGCGGAATTCCGTTGAAGTCGCCTTCTCGGATACGGGTACGGGCATATCCGGTGCAAATGCCGGGAAGCTCTTCGAGCCCAATTTCTCGACCAAGAGCCACGGTACCGGGCTGGGGCTTGCCATCTGTAAGGGCATCATGGACGCTTATGGCGGCGAGATCCTCATCGAGAGTAAGCAAGGGCTGGGTACTCGTGTGAGTGTAAGGTTCCCGATCCCGCGGGGCCGATCTACCTCTACTCCGCGCCCTCCGAGAAGACCCGGAAGCCGAGGCAGTGGAAGGAGACACCGCCCCCCCAGGGTTTGACCCGTTTGGTTTACTTTGCGCCTTCGAAGAAGAGGTACTCGAAGGAGACCACACCCTCGGCGGGTATGATCTTGAGTTCGTGGGTGCCGTAGGCGGGATTGCTGAGCACATGCAGGGGGATTGCGTAGCGCATGTTGAGGAAGGTCCGCGCCTCAAGATCGGTCCTTATATCCCTTCCCAGAATATCGAGGCGAAGGGCGGCCCGGTCCTGTTCGGCATAGACCCTTACCGCCTGGTCGAGGGCGAAGTTCGGGAGCAGCCACACGTCTTTGCCCGAGTAGACGACCCTGATGTGAGCCGCCTCACCCTCTTCGTAGGTAAGGAGCCTGTCTTCCACCTTCCAGCGGCCTTCGAGGTAGACCTTACCCCGTTCCTTGCCGCCGGGGTCTGTATAGCGCCGGAACTCGCCGACATCCGTCGAGTCGCAGTTCATGATGGCTCCGGATAGATATCCCAGGTTTATCTTGGGAGTAGGTGCAGGGAACTTGCCCGCTTCGGGCCCGCCTTTATCGCGGTCGAAAGGAAACGGCAGAACCACATCAGGTTCTATCGCCCTTAAGACCTTGTGGATCTCATTCTCGAAACTGCGATAGTCGGTCTCCTCCGAGGCCTGCGCCACGATTCTTCCGCCGGGTTCGAGCAGTAATAATGTCGGTAGCCGCTCAATCTCATAGTCCCTGTATATATCACGTTCGTAATCCAGGGCAATAGGGAAGGCAAGCTCGGTCCGCGCCACGGCCGTAATCACGTTCGGCCAGGATTTCATCGCCTCGTAGGCAGGACAGTGGATGCCGATGACCCGGACGTCGTCGGCAGCGTACTTGGCATGCCAGTTGACCGTGTAGGGATGGGCCTTGAAGCACGCCACGTCTCCCGCATCTAAGAAGAAGAGCACTATGGGAAACTCGAAGAAATCGGACAGGGTCAGGCTATCGGCCTTGATACACTCCCTGACCGTGAAGTCCGGGGCGATCTCCGGCCGGGCATGCCCACCCGTGGGACCGATTGCCGCTGCGACCAAGATCGGTACGACGACTGCGAGCACCCGGGATATGGGCGGAATAGCGATGTTCCACACCGACGTTATGGTTTTCATGGCCACCAATAACCTATGTAAGACAGACGCCTCTGTCAACCTCCCTCGATGGGCCCGGGAGACCCTCAAGGAGGAAGCCCTAGTACAAGGTGACATTTCTATTATGCAGAATACATGACATTCTTATGTTGCAACTACACCCCCAATATTCCTCTTGACAACTACGGACTTTGCTATTAAGTGGGACTCGGAATAGGTGGTGGTGGGTACCGGGTGGTGTCTCAGGGGGGAGCCCTTGAAGTGTCAATATCATCCTCGTGCCGATGCAACGGCCGTGTGCTCCGTCTGCGGCATATCACTCTGCAGTCGATGTGTCATTGAGGACCGCGGGCGGACCTGCTGTGACGGGTGCTACGCCTCGGAGCAAATGGAAGATGACGGAGGAGATGCGGCCCACGTCCAAGAGTTGGAGGATTCTGAGGACTATATCGATCTCGAGCTGATGGACATTCTTGACACTGACGACGACGACGGCCTCTTCTGAGCAGATCTTACCCCATCATGCTTGTCCCGCCTTTATTGGCTTTGAGATTCCTTGCGATTTATATAGGTTATATTCAGAGAGAGTACAATCAGGTGGCCGAGCATGAAAATACCCATTATGGCTGTGGCGATGTCTATATTGTGTCTGGCCCTCGTCGATGTCGGGGCATCGGAGACCGGTGCCGCGGCGGGCGGGTTTCAGCTGGTGCGCCTCAAGTATAGAGGGGGCGGTGATTGGTATAGCGATCCCACGTCACTCCCGAACCTTCTCAGAGACGTGGAAAAGGTGCTGGGCGTGGAGACTCCGAAGGAGGAGGTTCGGCTGTCCATAATGGATGAAGCCCTGTTCTCGTATCCGTTTCTCTATATGACCGGACACGGCAAGGTCAAGTTCTCGGATGAAGAGGCGGCAAGGCTGAGGCGCTACCTCGTCTCCGGAGGGTTCCTTTGGGCGGACGATAACTACGGCATGGACGAGTACTTCCGGAGAGAGATTAGGAAGGTATTCCCCGAGGCGGAACTGGTGGAGCTTCCTTTCGATCACGAAGTCTACCATGTGATCTACGACTTTCCCGCCGGCCTCCCGAAGATACACGAGCATCACGGCGGGCCGCCGCATGGGTACGGCATCCTTCATGATGGGAGGCTTGTGGTCTTCTACTCATACAACACGGACATAGGAGATGGGCTGGAAGATGTCGAGGTCCATCGCGATCCTCCCGGGAAACGGGAAGCGGCCGAAAGGATGGCCTTAAACATAGTGGCCTACGCCCTCACCCATTAGGAGCCCAATCGATGGATGACCTGCAAGTCAGGGTTGGCGACATCGTAGCGAGACTTAGCCGGGTGAGAACCGCAAGCGTAGCGGTCGGGATACTCTCCGCCCTCATCCTCGGACTCGTCGGCCTTGGGGCCGCTTGGCTTGTGATCTCGGTGTTGGATATGGGCCTGGGCCTGGGGGGGATGCTTCTTAAGGCGATCTCGGTTTTCCTGCTGGTGGCGGCCGTGGCGCTTCTGGTCCACCAGGTGATAAAGGTCCTCTCGATTTCCCACTCGATAAGATCCTATGCGGCAAGGGTGGGTCGGGAGCTCAAGGAAGTTGGTCTGGATCTTCTTACCGCGCTGGACCTGGCGAACGTCGATAACACCAGGCTGGGCTATTCGACGGTCTTTGTCGACAAGGTGATAGGCGACATAAGCGCCAAGGTCCGGAGTCTGGATCTTCAGGTCAGCGTGCGAAAACGGCGGATTGTGCTCTATCTGATTCCGCTGGCGATCATAGTGCTGGGCGGGTTTATCTGGCTTCGCGCCGATGTCGCCACGTTCTCCTATTCGCTCACCAGGCTTGGCTTCTTCTGGGGGCTCTCCGACAACAACGGCATACTCGTGGCGGTGGAACCCGGTGACCGCGAGGTGCTGGCAGGTGAGGACATTGAGATCAGGGTCGGTGTCACAGGCTTTGTCCAGGATACCCCGGTCCTCCACGTCGTATCCGACGAGGAGGAGACGGCTTTTGCAATGGACAAACAGGAAACGATCGGGGTCAGGGGTAAGACCCGGTATGCGAGCACCGTAGGCAGAGTGGATAGGGACTTCATCTATTTCGTCACCTTGGGCGATGAGGCGACCAGGGCATATCGGATATCTGTGCGTGAGGAGCCGGAGATAAAGCGGGGATCCGTGACGCTGGACTATCCCGAGCACACCGGCATGGGGACGGAGGTCCTGCCCCAGGGTGTCTGGGACATGGCCGCTCCCTACGGTACGGTCGCAGAAATGGAGTTCAGGGCCAACTGCAGCCCCGAAAGTGCCTGGATAGCGATGGCCGACAGCGCCGGGGGGCAGGCGGAGATCCCGGTCGAGATCTTCGGCGATTCACTGGCCGTTGAGACCGTCCTCCGCAAGGACATCACTTACACCGTGGAGATGCTTGTGGGCGGCGGGCAACGGGCGAAGCCACACGGACCGTACTCTGTGACGGTCATAGAGGACAGGCCTCCCTATGTCAGGATAGAGAGCCCCGCCCGCGAGATTCTCCTCGAGACCGACATGCTCATACCGCTTTCGGTTGTGGCCCTGGATGATCACGGCATCTCACTGATGAGGCTTCATTACCGGTGTCCGGGGGAGACCTCTTACATAGACCTTGCCTTTGGTGGCCGGACCCAGGCGCGCAGTGACCATAACTGGGACACCGGATTCCTCGATGTTATCCCCGGCGACGCCATAACCTACTATGTGCTGGTTGCCGATAACGATGCGCTGACCGGCCCCAAGTATGCCAGGACGGATGACTACGTCGCACGCATTCCCACACTTTACGATTTCTATGAAGACATCGAGGACGATCAGGGCGAAGACCTCGAAGAGTTGAGGGAGATTGCCGAGGAAGCCCAGGAGCTCAAGGAGGAATTTGAAGACATCATAGAGGACATGAAGCGAACCAACGACGTCGGCTGGGAGGAACAGCAGGCCGTTAAGCAGAATCTCACGGCGCAGGATGAGATAGGGGATCGACTCGAGGAGCTCGAGAGATCCATGGATGAGACGCTGGACCGTATGGGAGAGAATCCTCTGGTGAGTTTCGAGATAATCGAGAAGATGGAGGAAATCCGCCGGCTCTTCGAAGAAGTGGCAACCGACGAGATGAGACAGGCGATCGAGCAGCTCAGGGAAGCAATGGAAGAGCTTTCTCCGGAAGAGATCAGGTCGGCCATGGAAGACCTCAGCATGTCTCAGGAGGAGCTGCTCCAGAGGTTGGAGCGAACGATTGAGATGCTCAAGCGGCTCCAACTCCAGCAGGAGATGGATGCGGCCTCAAATCTCGCCGACCGGATTGCCGAAAGCCAGGGCGAGGTCAATGAAATGCTCGAGGAGGGTGGCGATCTCGCAGATGCCGGAACGCGCGAGGATGGCCTGATCGAAGATACCGAAGGCTTGAAGCAGATGATGCAGGAGCTGGCCGAGAAGCTCAACGAACAGAGGAACCCCGTGGGCGAACAGATGGAGCAGGCCGGCGAATTCATGGAGAACAGCAAGATCCAGGAATCGATGGCCGGGGCCAAGTGTGCGATGTCGGAGGGACAGCGGAGTGATGCCGTGGAGCAGGGCGAGGATGCCGGGGAGAACCTCATGCAACTTGCGAATATGCTCCGGGAGGCGAGGGATGCTTTTACGGGAGAGGACAAGCGAGAAATCCAGGAAGCCCTCACCAAAGCGATGCACGATCTCATGGATGTCTCCCGCAAGCAGGAAGAGGTCTTAAGAGAGATAGAGGCGCCGGTGGAGGAGACATCCACTTCGGAGCTGGCCAGAATGGAGATGGTCTATAAGGAGGCGCTCGACCGGATTGCGGAGGACCTCTTCGATGTCTCCAGGAAATCCCTCCTCGTAAGCCCGGTGCTCGGCAGATCGGTCCTCAGGATAGGCTCCGGCCTCCGGATTGTATCGCAGCAGCTCTCCCAGGGGATAAGAGCCAGGACCAAGGGCGATGTCAAGGCATCGCTCGGTTCGCTCAACCGGATGGTAACCGGCCTAATGGACGCTCTGGACCAGGCTTCATCATGCTCTTCACAGAGCGGTATGTGTGACGCATTCAATAAGCTCAACAACATGTGCGGTATGCAAATGGGGATCAACCAGGGCACCCAGTCGCTTCTGGGCGAAGGCGATCAGGGCTTGAGTATGGAGGCGCGGGCCAAGATGGCCAGGCTGGCGGGCGAACAGGAGGCGGTGCGGAAGGGTATACAAGAGGTAGCGGATGAGCTTGGAGGCAGGGGCGAGATCCTCGGCCGGTTGGACGATCTGGTGGAGGAGGCAAAGCGGGTGGTGGAAGACCTCCGGGGCCGCGGCGTGAACAGGGAGACCGTAAGAAGGCAGGAGCAGATCCTTACCCGCCTGCTCAATGCCCAGCGGTCTATGAGGCGCAGAGACTATTCGGAGAGGAGAAAGTCACGGCCCGGCGAAGCCTACGAGGTCAAGCCCCCTCCGGAGCTCTCCCAAGAGCAAAAGGACGAGATGATACGGGATCTTCTCTACCAGAGGAGGGGATACTACCCACCGGAATACGAAGAGTTGATCAGGGCCTACTTCAAGGCCATCTCAACCGGGAAGGTTATGAGGTAACGGGAGTATGCGGGACAGGTTCTTAATCAGGCTTACCTTGGCGGTGGTATTCGCCTCCTTGGTATCTGCGGCCTCGCTCCAGGCTCAGGTCTCCGCCTCGGTCAGGGACAGGAGCCTCCGTGAGGCCCGCGATCTGGCCAGAACGGGGAATCGCGAGGCTGCCATACGAAGGGTAGAGGCTTTGTACACACAGGCTCCCCTGGACGGGACCGTCGTACAGAGCCTTGCCGGTCTCCTTACCGACGCGGGCGAGCTGGAGAGGGCAAAGGCCATTCTGACCGACTATACCGCCCAGCGCCGTGACGATACCAGAGCGTTGTCGTCACTGGCATCGCTCCACTTCCGGACCGGGGAGAGCGGGAGGGGCATGGACATGCTGGAGGCGATCGTGGCCCGGGCCCCCAAAGAGGTCTGGCCTTATCACCTCGGCCTGGATGTCTTATCGGAAAACAATATGAGTGAGGCGATCATCTCCCATATAGAACGGGCTCGTAGGGCAGTCGATGACTCGACCGTGTTCGCGGTCGAGGCCGCCCGGGTTCACGAGGAGATGAAGCAATTCGGTCCGGCCACCCACGAGTATCTACGGGCCGGGACGGCAAAGAACATGAGTGCGGAGATCGCCGCCGAGTATATAGTAGCGATGGCGCGCCATAGTGAGGCCAGGCCGGCCGTCATAGCGGCCCTGGAGAAGGTGCGGTCTCTGGCCCTATTCGCGCAGGCGACGGCAATGAGTCTTGGGGAGATCTATCTTATGGATGCCGACTGCGGCCATGCACTTGAGATGATATCCGAACTGGTGGATATGGAGCCCTCGAATGCAGGGGTTCTCATAATCTTTGCCCGAAGGGCGGCCGGGGCCGGATGCTACGGCGAGTGCGCGGAGGCCTATGACCTGGTGCTGGGCCACATTGCCAAGGAACACAAAGTGGCTGAATACCTCATCGAGAAAGCCCGGTGCGAGGAAGGGGCCGGTATGCTTGAAAACGCGCTTTCCACCTTCGATATGGTCGCGCGTGAGTACGAGGCCTTCAAGTATGCCGACGAGGGCCTGATGGGGCGGGCACAGATCTTTCGCGACAGGGGAGAGGTCGAAAAGGCCATTGCCGCAGCCGACCGTGTCATGGGGTCGAGATATTCGGAGAACATCTTCCGGGCCGTCCTCTTTCAAGGCGATTGCCGGGTGCTCTTGGGCTCTCTGGATGATGCCTTCGAAACCTATGATCGTGTGGGTACCGACTGGGTGCCCCAATATGCCCAGGAAGCCTACTTCAATCTGGGTGAGATCAGTTTTTTCAGAGGCGAGTTCGATGATGCCCAGTCATACTACAATGTCACGTTGAGGCAATATCCTGACGAGCCGCGGGCCAACGATGCTATCGACAGACTGCTTCTCATCAAGAGCTCCGGCGGGGAAGGAGCCTACAGGCCCGAGCTCGCAAGCTTCGGTCGGGCACTGCTCCTCAAGCGACAGGGGCACCTGCCCGAGGCTACCGAGACCCTGAAGGAGGTTGGGGGCATGGAGGGCGAGGACCCCCTCCGGGTCGAGAGCCTGATGTTGCTCTCGGAAATATATGTCGAGCAAGGTTTCTTCAACGAAGCCATAAGTACATACAAACTGATAGGCGATTCGCTCAAGACCCCGGCTTCCGCTTTGGCCCTGGAAGCGGTCGGCGACATCTACCTCACGCTGGACAGAATCGACGATGCCGTAAGAGCCTATGAAGATGTGATCCTTCAGTTCCCCCTGAGCGTTTCGGCAGGTGAAGCGAGAAGGAAGATCGATCTGGCAACCAGGGAGCCCGATGATGAAGCTTAAGTCCGTTGTCCTGATCCTAGTGATCTGCCTTCTGCCCGGGGTGGTGTTTGCCGATAAGATGCTTGTCTTCATGGATCTCAGCCAGACCGATCACCTCAGAGCCTACGGTCTCGCTTACTGGTGTCTGGAACAGGGTTTCAATGTGGAGTGGCTGCTCAACTACAGGGGAGGCTCCTTCCTGGTCGATGCAGCAGAACTCATAGCCCGGAAGGCCACCATAATGGGTGTCGCGTTCGAAGCGGTCGGTCCGGGCCGGGCGGCCGACATCTATCGGACCATCGAAGAGGAAAACATGGAGGTTGTACTTCTTGAAAAGGCGCCGGCCATTGCCGTCTATGCGCCGCCGGACAGGGAGCCCTGGGATGATGCGGTGAGGCTGGCTCTCGAGTATGCGGAGATCCCACATACGATCGTCTATGATGAGGAAGTGCTCGCCGGAGACCTGGACGAATCAGACTGGCTGCATCTGCATCACGAGGATTTTACCGGGCAGTACGGCAAGTTCTTCGCCACCTACCGAAATGCGGATTGGTACCAGCAGAGGGTAAAGACCTCAGAGGCCATGGCCGCGAAACTGGGCTACGGCAAGGTCACCGATCTTAAGAAAGCAGTGGCCAGGAAGATAAAGGACTATGTGGCAAGGGGCGGTTTCCTGTTCTCGATGTGCTCCGGGGCGGACTCCTACGACATAGCCCTTACCGCGCAGGGGGTGGACATAGTCGCCGACGTTTTTGACGGAGATCCCATCGAGGCCGGTTACCAGGAACGGCTGGATTACTCCAACTCCCTTTGCTTTACAGGTTTCACGCTCATCACCAACCCCCTGGTCTATGAATACTCGAACATCGATACGACACCCAAAGCCTCGAGGCGCGGCCAGGCGAACGACTATTTCACACTTTTCGAGTTCTCGGCAAAGCACGACCCCATCCCGACTATGCTCACCCAGAATCATGTATCGGTAATAAAAGGATTCATGGGGCAGACCACGGGTTTTGAGAAGAGGCTTATCAAGCGTGATGTTGTGCTGCTGGCGGAAACCGAAGGCCATGATGATGTCAAGTATCTGAATGGGACATACGGCAAGGGTACCTTCACCTTCTATGGTGGACACGACCCCGAGGATTATCAGCATATGGTGGGAGATCCACCCACCGATCTTGCGCTCTACAAGAACTCGCCGGGCTACAGGCTTATCCTCAACAATATACTTTTCCCCGCTGCGCGTAAGAAAGAACAGAAGACCTGAGAACCGAAGGAGATCACCTTGAAATCGGCACCTGAATGTCTATCCTGCGCGGTTAGCCAGGTTGTAAGAACCGCCCGAATGGCCGGACTTGACGACGAAGCCCAGAAGGAGGCGGCCAGGGCTGCCATGAGGGTTCTGGCGGAACTCGATCATGATGCGGCCCCCGCGGTAATCGCCACCGGGGCCCTACGTGCCGCCGAGGCCCTGTATGGGGGAAAAGATGCTTTTGAAAAGATAAAGCGCGAGACCACCGCTGAGGCGCTGGCGCTCTGTGAAGCCATAAAGCCGGACATGATGCGGCAGATGGCGGCTCTGGGACCCGTGGAGAGAATGAGGCTTTGTGCCAAGCTTGCGGCAGCGGGCAACATAATAGACTTCGGTATCTCCAGTGATTTCGACCTCAAGGCTACGCTTGAGGACACACTCGCCCGCGATCTTGCAGTCGATCATTCCGCCGAACTTTACAATGCCATCCTGGCGGCGGATGAGGTCTTGCTCATAGGGGACAATGCCGGCGAGATCGTCTTCGACAGGTTTCTTCTGGATGAGATCGTCCGGCTGGGAAGATCAGTCTATCTCAGTGTGAAGTCCGGCCCTATCCTTAATGATGCCGTCCGGAAGGACGCCGTCGCGGCCGGTATAGGTGAGCCCGTGAAGGTTATAGAGATCGGCTCTTCAAGCTTGGGGGTTGCGCTCGAAGAGTGTTCCCCCGAGTTCATTGATCTATTCCGGCGGGCGGGTGTCGTCATCTCCAAGGGCCAGGCCAATAATTACGAAACCCTGGATGACGCATCGCGCAGCGTCTTTTTCATACTCAGGGTCAAGTGCCCGGTGATATCCAAACCGATGGGCATCCCCACCGGCGCCTCAATCCTCCTCGCCCATAATCCGTCTTGATCCACCTCGCCTATAATCCGTCGTGATGCATCCGTCTCCGTAGCGTTGCCCATCCCGTGGCAACGAATGTTCTTTGTAGTGTCGGGTCTCTGTGCCCGACGTTCCTGTCTGTGTAACGTCGGGGTTCCATCCCCGACGCTGGTCGGCCCTCCGCGGCTGAGGAAGCCCATGGATTCACGGACCGATCGCTTTTGGGTTTGCTCAGGGGCGTCGGGGGGGTAAGATACTAGAAATCCGAAGAAGCCAGGATGCTTAAGCGTTGCAGCGACGGTCGGAGGCGGCCATGGCGGAACTCAACATCAAGCAATGGGTCGAGACCGATGCGGGCAGGATCCCGCGTGTCGCC
>JALGWN010000028.1 GCA_025774115.1 bacterium | reverse complement strand
CTCCTGCGGCTGCCTGTGCGCCGCACTATTTCATTCAAACATACCAGGGCAAGCAAAACCCCTGGGACCACGGCGGGCAGCAAGAACCGCAAGAACTGCCCGGCAAAGAGGTTGGGTTCCCAGTAATAAAACGAGTATAGCAGCGATATCGGAAGGGCCCAGATTAAGAAGAAGATCGCCCGCGTCCGGTTCTTCCGCCACAGTACGGCCAGACCAATACAGGAGAGAATGAGCACCGGCCCCATCAGATCCGTCACAAACGACGCAGCATAGTGCGATGTCTTACTCACGACGTACTCCCACCCGAAACCCATCTGCTCGCCCGTGAGTGCATACGCCGTCGTGAAGGGTCCCCCGAAAGCCCTCCAGTGATAGCCGGCCAACATAAGACATGGGATTGCCAAGCCGGCAATATAGGCTGCGGCAATGCGAAATCTCCTACTGTCTGTCTTCGACAAGATCAGGAAGAGCGGAGGGATCGCCAGGAGCACATTGGTGTAACGTATGCCGACGGAGTATCCCAACAACAACCCGGCGGCAAGAATAAGTGCCGGCCTGAACCGGCCGGTCCCTTTCCTTAGGGCTACAAAGAAGACCGCATAGGCCCAGACAAGGAAACACAGACTGGGAGCGTGCGACAACTGCCTGAGGGCGAACATGTTGAGAATCGGATTCACGGCGAGTGCCAGGGCGCCAAGCAGTGAGAAGGGGCCCGAGAACTGCGTGCGGCACAAAACGTACATACCAAGCACCGCAAGCAGGGCGCATGCCGGGGCCACATAGAAACCCGCATCCACCCCAAAACCCATCATTACGAGCCCTGTCAGGGCAGGATAGAAGGGCGGATACTTCGGATAATACTCCCCCCGGCTATTCGGCACCCACATCCGGCTTATGTAGGCATAGTCATCCGGCGGCACCTGAAAGACGCGTCCGTGTTCCTGGAAGATCCGGGCTGAGACCATATAGCCATTGGCGTCGACGTTGTCTACAACCGGCACCAAATGCACTGAGAGAAAGACCAGGTACAGGATGACCAGGGCCGCCAGAAAGATGATCTCCCAAGTTCTCGCCCTGATCTTCATATGTGTTCATTATAGCATACAATTCGGCGAATCCGAAGCCCATTGAGCCGCTTGGTTCTCAAGGTTCTATCTCATCCCGGCCGACACCCATCGTGCAGAGGAGGAGACGCGCCCCGGCTCATTGATTTCATATCTTTGTTATGGTATCATTCGACGATAACTCAGATAGCCAGGCGTGGACGGCGAGGCGGTTCGGTCATGAGCAAAATGAAACATGCCGTAATACCCATCCTTGTCTTTGTGTCCGTAGGCATCGTTGTTGCGGTAATAGCTCTACTGAGGACAGGAGAGCCTGTGACGGACCAGGGCGCTTCGGAGCAAACCAGGATGGCGCTGAAATCACTGCCCTACCTCGACTGGCACCCCGTGAGTATAGCCGACATCGAAAAACGTGGAGTCACGGTGTATGAACAGGACAGGGCCTACGAAGGCCTGAATGTCTACAATCATGACAGCAGGCCGATGTGTTATCTGATGGACATGTCGGGAGCCGTGCTTCACGTCTGGTCTCGTCCCGAGACGAATTGGCACGATGTAGAACCGATGAGGAACGGTGACTTGCTGGTTGTAGAACGGGACAGCATGCTGCTTAAGTTGGACTGGGAATCAGATGTAAAATGGACAAGCGACAAGAAATACCACCATGATGTAACAGTCGCGGATAACGGCGATATATATGCCCTGACCTGGGATGTCCTGCAAATACCCGAAGGACCCGCAACAATCCCTATAGTCAACGACTACGTGACCATTCTCGCTCCCGACGGAACCGTAAAGAAGGATATCTCCATCTTCAGTCTGTTCGAACGCGAGGTTACAGATGAGGAGCGGGGCGAGATCCGGGAGTATGTGAGAAGCAAGCACTCCGCCGGGGAGAAGATCGAGGTGGAACCTCAAACCGTTTTCGACGTCTTCCACACTAACACCGTGGATATCGTCGAGACGGATATTGAGGGGGTGGCCCGGAAAGGGGATGTCCTCATCTGCATAAGGAATCTGGATATAGTCGCCGTCATAGACGTTTCCGCAGACGAAGTGGTTTGGCGTCTGGACAGACATGATCTTGACAAGCCTCATCAGCCGAGCTTCGTTGACGGGAATCTACTCGTATTCGACAATGGAGCGGACCGCGGGTATTCCAGGGTTTTGGAGATCCATCCGGAGACCGGCGAGACCGTCTGGGAGTACATGGCAAAACCCAAAACAGCATTCTTCTCACGTATCAGGGGAGGCTGCCAGCGGTTGCCCAACGGAAACACACTCATCGTTGACAGCAATAGGGCCCGTGTCTTTGAAGTCACCCCGCAGGCTGAGATAGTCTGGGAATTCTACGGAACCGAGGTGAAGAAAGCTCTTAAACGCAGAAGGCCGATCTACAGAATGACAAGGCTTGCTCCCGATTACCTGACCCCACATCCCTTCACACCGGAATGAATCGTGTCTCCTGCAGGATGCCCACTTCGATCATACGCAGTCCCGGGTCGGCCGACTCCACCCCACCACCCACCGGAGCAGAGGCACAAAGGGCATGGAGTGGCCGTTGAAAAGGACGCTCATCTAAGCAATACGACCTTCGTGCCCTTGCTCCGGCCGGCGATCTTGACAAAGTAGATGCCCGGTCCGACGGGACTTCCCGCGATGTCCGAGCCGTCCCAGGTCGCTCGCGCAACCCCCTGGCCGACAGCCGGCTCCAATGTGCTTACGAGCTTCCCTTCCACACTGTAGATATGGAAGGCCTCCGGTGCCGGGTCCGACCCGGTCATCTCTATGGCAACCTCACCGCGGCCCGGATTGGGACTTACCCTGAAAAGGGCAGGCTCAAGGACGCCTGCCACGGAACTCGACCCCGTGTCCAGGCGCGCCAATTCTGCAAGACTGGCCACCGCGGCCCGCACCACATCGGTATAGAACTCGAAGTCAAGCGTCGAGACACGGTCCGTGGTTCTGTGATAATAGGGATTGTGGAGCGGTGAATCCTCGATCCCGCAGAACGAAGGATAGTTGTAATCCCAGAAAGACGAATTGTCGCTTCCCACATAGGTCGCGTACTTCTTGACTATATCGAGGTCGGGGACATAGAGGGTCGCGGCAGCCTCATACTCGTCGGCAAGCCACCCGGAGATGCCGTTATAGATGACGTCCAGTTCTTCGGGGGCCGCATCCACGTAGCCTATCATGTCGAAATTGAGCGCTGCGACTATGGAGTCGCCGCGGGCGCGAGCTTCCCTGGCATACGCCCCACTGCCCACCAGACCCTGCTCTTCCCTCGAGAAGCATACGAACCGCAGGGTGGACTCGAAATCATAGGCCTTCAATACGCGTGCAGCTTCGATCACACCGACCGTACCGGTACCGTTGTCGTCGGCACCCGGCGCATAGGTTTCCGGCATCTGAGAGATCGAGTCATAGTGCCCGCAGATTATGTATATCTCATCCGGATCGGTAGTCCCCGGCAGGGTCGCGACCACGTTGGCGTCACCCGACCGGACACCGTTACGCTGGTCCTCCCACTCGAGACCGCCCGTTGTGGTGTGCTGGACGGCCGCAAGCCCCACCACCCAACCTTCGCCGGCGGTAAGGAAGTGAAGATCGTTGAGATTCAGATTAGCGGGAAAATCCATATCGCTCCAAGTGGCCCCACCGTCAAGCGACTTTATCAGGGTCCCCAACTTGCCGCATGCGTAGCCCCTGAGCGTATTGACGAAGAAAACCGATTTCAGGTCCTCACTCACCGGTGTGGCGATCTCTTCCCAGGCGGCTCCATCGTCGGTTCTGACGATGGTGCCCGACAGGCCGCAGGCCCAACAGGTGTATTCATCCTGACAGGCGACATCGTATAGATCCACTCCAACCGGACTTGAGACCGAGGTCCAGCTTGCGCCACCGTTCTCTGTCTTCCTTATCTCCCCGTCCATACCCACCACCCAACCCGTGCTGGTACCGGCGAAACAGATACCCAGCAGACTCCGGCTGGTACCGCTCGTGAGACTCGTCCAGGACAAACCCCCGTCAACCGACTTGAGAATGGTCCCACTCTCGCCGCAGCAGAAAGCGGTAGTGGCGTCTACGAAACAGAGGGCGTTGAGGTTATTGGAGGTCGGAGGATAGACCCGCTGCCAGGTACTGCCGTCTTCGGTCACCATCACGATGCCGTTATTGCCGACAATGCAGCCGTGGGAGTTGTCTAGCATAACAATGTCATTCAGCGCGCCTTCATCCCCGGTGTGGTCCTCGATCCAGACTTGTCCCCCATCCTCAGTATGAAGCACAGACATCTGCTGGCCTACGGCCCAGCCGGTTTGGTTGTCCACCGGGAAGTGGACCGCCTTCATCAGCGTTCGCCAATTGAAGTAGTCGTATTCGGCCTCGAGCCCCATGCCCTGGAAGGTTTCCAGAATAAACTGGCCGGCCTTCTTGCACATATCGGTAGGTGAATACCTGGTGTTTATGGTGTAGGGTTCGCCCCCGATCAGCACCTGGTTCTCGCCCGAAAGAGCGCTCAGGGTCGAATAGAGCCGGCTCTGCGAGACCGAATCCACCATCTCCTGAATGGCCGGATCGTAGGTCAGAGGCTCGGCCGTTTCCCTTACAGGCATGGGCCTGGGCCCGTACAAGGGCAGACCGTTCTCCCACACATCGGGAAGCCTCTTCTTGAAAGGAAGGAGATGGATCTCAAGCGCGGCCTCGGGGTCAACCGCCACAAGATAGTGCGATCCCGTACGGCTGAGCACCCGATGGTTTGCCCCAAGCGCCTCGATGTCTATGCCCTCCACCATGGGTATGAGGTATAGGCCGCCGCCGGCATCCTCCATAAGCAACCTCGCGCCGATCCCGTTCGCTTCCAGTATGGCTGCCGCCGCGGGGGTGGCATAGAGAAAAACCGATTCCTCTGTCCTGGCGGCCACTTTGAGGCTTCCGCTCGCAAGCAGGCCGTCGAGACCGGGAAAACCTGCGTCGATCCCGCAAGCATCTGTTTCGATGAGCCGGACGGCCCCCAGTGCCTCGGGCTTCACATCAAGGGCGTAGGAAGGGCTGACGCCAAGAAGGGCGACCAACATCACGATCACCCAGGTAAGACAACTAATTGCTTTCACCATTCGGTGCATTAGAACCTCCGCTGATTGCATAGTGAATTACATACATTATACCAACTTTTGGATGCCCTGTCAAAACCCGATGATTCTCTGTTACAGAGACTCAACCTTTTCCGCCTCATACGCAAATGGTGCTAAAGAGTCCTCGCAGGTTGCCGAATAGACATAGGAGACGGAACGCACAACACAGTCAGCATTGCAAATCCACACGCAGGAGGTGGCTGGATGGATGTGATATTCGACATCAGAGGTGCCGCGGAATACCTCCACATCAAAAAGTGGACGCTCTATCGGCTTGCCAAGAAAGGCAAGGTACCGGGCATCAAGGTCGGAGGCCAATGGCGATTCAAGAAGGACGTGCTCGATAGCATGTTTTACGGCGAGAGCCAGAAACACAAGAAGCGCCAACCGCCTTCAGACTAAAGAAACCGATGCAAAGGAATGCCAACACGACGCCAAGGCGGGTTGTGAACCGGTGGAGAAGGGTCCCAATAGCATAGACCAGAGCCAGGCATGGGGCTGTAATTCACCTTATTCACAACCCGCTATTACTTACTCCAGCGGCACCAGTCTTCCTTCGTAAACGTATTCCCGAGTCCGCGCAGCCACCTTATCAGGATCCACCTTGACTCTGGCTTGCCCTGTCTCAATCGCCGACCTTGCCACAGATGCCGCGACGACCGAGGGCACCCTCAGATCCAAGGCGTTGGGTATTATGTATTCCGCAGTAAGCTCCGACTCGGCAACCAGACTCGCCAACCCCATGGCGGCAGCTATCTTCATCTCATCATTTATCTGTCTTGACCTCGTATCCAGAGCCCCTCTGAAGATGCCCGGAAAAGCAAGGGCGTTGTTGACCTGATTCGCGAGGTCGGACCGGCCGGTGGCGACCACCTTGGCTCCGGCCTCCAATGCGTCGGCCGGCATGATCTCCGGCACCGGATTGGCCAATGCGAATATTATGGCGTCCTTGGCCATCGAGCGCACCATAGCCCTGTTGACGGCGTTGGCCGCGGAGAGGCCGACGAAAACGTCCCGGCCCTTCATCGCGTCCGCCAAATCACCGCGCAGGCCTTGCTTGTTGCTTATCTTGGACATCTCCACCTTGGCCCAGTTCATACGCTCCCTTCGGCCCCGATAGATGATGCCGGTACGATCGCACATAACGATGTCCTTTACCCCCATCCGGAGCAGGAGCTTGGCCACGGCCACACCTCCGGCACCGGCACCGTTCATCGCAATGGTTATGTCCTCGATCTTCTTACCGACCAACTTGAGGGCGTTAAGGATACCTGCGAGCACAACCACCGCCGTGCCGTGCTGGTCATCGTGGAACACGAACACATTGAGCCTTTTCTTCAGTTCCCTCTCGATCTGGAAACACCTGGGCGCTGAGATGTCCTCCAGGTTTATACCCCCGAAGGTGGGGGCTATCTGCTCGACCACCTCTACTATCTCCATGGGATCCTGGGTATCCACGCAGATAGGAAAAGCCTCTACGCCCGCAAAGGTCTTGAAAAGAACCGCCTTGCCCTCCATCACTGGCATGCCGGCCTCGGGGCCTATGTTGCCGAGTCCCAGGACGGCACTGCCGTCGGTGACGATCGCCACCAGGTTGCCCTTTATCGTATAATCGAACACCTTCTCGGGCCTCTTCTGGATCTCGCGCACCACCTCGGCCGCACCTGGGGTTGAGATTATGCCGAGCATCCTCTCGTCCCTGAGACTAACCATGGTCTTGATACCGATGACTCCGTGGTAGCGCTCGTGGACCTCTACAGACTCCTCGCCGAGGCTTAAGCCCTTGGGCTCGATGTAATCTCCGACCAGGGCGTCCTCGCCCTCATAGAGGTATTCTCTCATGCCCTCGGCCACGGCCTCGGGATCGAGCGTCTTGCGGGCCTCTCCGGTCTCAATGGCGGCCGCTGCCGCCGCCTTGGCCACCGCGACCGGTACCCGCAGATCCATGGGCTTGGGGACCACCTGGCCCGCGGTCAGATCACTCTTGCTCACAAGACCTGCAAGCGCCTTGGCAACAGCCTGTTCCATCCGCTTGTTGATGTTCCTGGCCCTCACATCGAGCAGGCCTCTGAACATGCCGGGATAAACCAGGAGACACGATACCTCGTTCTCGTATTCGGGCAGGCTGGAGCCGACCACCGCGGCGCCGGCTTTCTTGGCTTCCCCGGGCTTTATCTCGGGCACAGGTGAAGCAAGAGCAAAAACGATGGCATCGCCGGCCATGCTTTTCACCATGTCCTTGGTGACGATGTTCCCCGCGGAAAGCCCGATGAAGACGTCCGCGCCCTTCATGACATCGGCGAGATTGCCCGTCTCCAGATTCCGGTTGGTGTGGTTTGCCAGTTCGGCCTTGGCCCAGTTCATCCTCCCCAAGCGGCCTTCATAGATCGCACCCTTGGTATCGCATACGATTATATTCTTAACCCCGACATCATCGAGGATCTTCGCCACCGAAATCCCCGCCGCCCCGGCACCCAAGATTACGACCTTGAGCGACGCCGTCTTCTTCTTGACGATCTTGAGGGCATTGCTGAGCGCCGCCAGTACCGCGATGGCCGCGCCATGCTGATCGGTATGAAAAACCGGAATGGTCGTCCCGCGTGACAGATGCTCTTCGATGTTGAAACACCTGGGCGCGGAAATATCCTCGAGGCTGATACCTCCGAAAGTAGGTGCCAGATGCAACCCCACCTTTACGATCTCTTCAGGGTCGTTTGTGTCCACACATATCGGGAACGCATCGATTCCGGCGAGGGTCTTGAAAATGACCGACTTCGCTTCCATGACGGGAAGAGCGGCCCGGGCACCTACATTGCCCAGACCGAACACCGCGGATCCATCGGTGAGTATGGCTATCGTGTTACCGCGGCATGTGTATTCGAAGGACTTCTTCCGGTCATGGAAGATCTCCATGCAAGGGCTGCCGACACCGGGAGTGTAGATCACGCTCAATGCGTGCTTGTCCTTGATCGGCACCTTGCTCTCAATGCCTATAAGGCCTCCGTACTTGCGCCGGTAGTCTAGTGGCGGGGTCTCCGTTTTGGCGGCACGCTTCCGGGCAGCCGTCTTCGGTGTAGTTATCTTGGCAGTTGCCTTTTTTGCTGTAATCTTCCTGGTGGTTTTCCTGGCTGTCGCCTTTTTTGTTGCAGCCTTCCTGGTGGTGTTCGTGCCGGTCTTACGGGCAGCGGTCTTAGTCCCCTTCACCTTGGATTTCGGGGATTTGGTGGTCTTGCTGGCCATCTTAGCATCCCTCCAAACATAGTAATGAGCCGATGCCGGACATCCGACACGGCTTAGCTAATGTAGTAAGCAATCGGTAATGCTATGTCAACCGGAATCATCGCTTTCTCCACGGCGGATTGCCACCTTAGAATGAAGCATTCGCCGGGTTAAAGCAAGACGCGAAATATGCCGATATTCAGCGTGGTCTGGGGGATGATCTATGGCCCCCCCCCCTTTTAAGGCTGGCGTATGAGGTGGGAAGATGACTGTCAATGAAGAACCGGTCTCGGCGGTTGAGGAAGAAGTCAAGGAGATAGCAAAGCTCCTGTCCAGGACCGCTAAGAACTACCAGATGTATCTCTCCAACAACCGCATGTTTCTCACCTCCCTGGAGAGCCTCCAGAAATGTCTCAACGACTTTCTCGAGGTCAACGAAGTCCTGACCTTTGTGGTTCGTGAATTCGACCTGCTGCATGATGATGTAATCGTATACAGCAACACCGACAGGTATCAGAGCATCGCTTTCAGAATGTACAGGGACGGCGTCAGGTTGCTCTCATTCCACAAGGGTATTGCCAAAGACGATCTCACGGTCTTCTTTGAAGCCCTCACCAGATGCATGGAGACCGATAATCTGGAAGAGGACTTCGTGACCCTGCTGTGGGAGAAGGACCTCCAGGCCATCACCTACTACGAGGTGAACGACTTCGAAGCGAGCTATGAGAAGCTGAAGAAGGACGCGGGGGCGAAGAGGGGACCGGCTAAGGAAATAACCCGGACAGATATCGAAGCAGCTCCCTGGAATCGGGCGCCATCGAAAGGCGACAAGCTCAAACCCTCGATTGTGCTCACTCCTGAAGAGCTCCGCGAGGTCCAGGAACTAACCCTGACTGTGGACGACGATCTGTTCTTGAGAAGAGCTTGCCAGGTGCTCCGGCAAACACTGGAACTCGATCAAGCCAAGGAAACTTACCTCGACATGGAGGGCGCGTTCGACGGTTTTCTGGATGCCTGCGTCGCAAGAAAACAGATCGCTCTGGCCTCCGAGGTGCTCGACGACATAACCGACCGCTACAAGAAGACGGGCGAGACCGATGTTACCGAGGCCCTGGCCAGGATCATCAAGGGCAGACATGGTGAGAAGAACCTGGCGTCGATTGCAGAGGTCCTGGCCGCGGGAAGCGAAACCGAACACGAACATTGCCAATCCTATCTTCGCCAGGTCTGCCCCCAGGCGATACCGGACCTTGTCAAGCTGCTGCCCCACTGCAAGAGACAGTCGGCCCGAGCTGCGCTGGTCTCCGCGGTCGCGGACGTGGGCAGACCCCACACGTCGGACATAGTGAAGGGAATAGACGCGGCCTCCGGAGAAGAGGTCGCACTGGCACTAGATGTACTTGAATCGATCGGCACCGAGGAAGCCCTGGCCGACGCGCTTCAATTCTGCCGGCACACATCTTCCCGGGCGAGAGCAAAGGTTGCCCGGCTGGCGGCGAAATTGGGGAACAGGGAGGCCCTGGAAACGGCCAAGAGGCTTATTCTGGACGAAGACCACGCCGTCAGGCGGCGTGCCCTGTCTTCACTGGTGGAGATCTCCGGTGACGGGTCTGCGGAAACGCTGCTGAGCCTCTTCACCTCCAACGATTTTCACAACCTGGCCCATGACAGCAAGCTGAGCATGCTTCTGGTGATAAGGAGTCTCTCACCGCGAAGACAGTTGGAGATGATCAAGAGCATCCTCAAGATGAGACGCTTCTTCAAGCGCAAACCCCTGGAAGACACAAAGGTGTCTCTGATCGAGATAATGCACCTGATGAACAGGGAAATCGCCGTCCCCGAGTTGGAACACATATGTGAGCATGCTTCCGGCAGGATCCGAAAAGCCGCAGAGACGGCTTTGATGAAGGTGGATGATGAAGACACAGCCGACTGAGATGCTCGAACAGACACTGAACCGGGACCAAGAGACGGAAGAGCGGGCCGAGCACTACGCCGACCTGCAGACGGCAAGGACGCTTGTAACACAGATAGCCGCGGTCCAGCGTCTCTTGAGGATCTATAGACCCAACAACGCTGCGGTCAGCCAGGCCGGTGATTCACTGATGGAAACCCTGCAGGTTCTCTTTAGAGATATGGCTGCGGTGGAGATCAGATACTGGCGCGATTGCATATTCGTGAATGGAGACCGACTCCGCTGCGACGTATCCAATTTCACAGCATACAAGTCATTGCTCGCACAGACCGGCAGGCTGGAAATAGAGAAACTGGAGATCGACAGCGGCATCGGCAGAGAAGAGATCATAGACTTCCTCAAGTTGTTGGATGCGCTGGATAGTGACCACATCAAGGGTGAGGACGTTGCCGATAGAATCGTATCGGAAGGTTTCAAACATACGGCGGTAGTCCCATCGGCCCAGTCGAAGAATCTTGAGGATCTCGGGATCAAGGCCCTTACCAGCCAGGAGCGCGCGAAGCGGGCCTTCTATGCGGCCCTGGGTTCGGCGAAGGAGGCACTCATCACCCAAACCTCCCAGGGTGTGGTAAGCCTCAGAAAGGCGAAACGTGCTGTCCACGCAGCAGCGGACGCTCTACTCGAGGACGAGGTATCCGTGCTGGCGCTGGCCGCCATTAAGGACCACGACGAGTATACGTTCTCGCATAGCGTCAACGTGTGCATCTTCTCCCTGGCCATAGGCCAAAGACTCGGGCTCCACCGGAACTGGCTTGGTCGTCTGGGTATAGCGGCCCTCTTCCACGATATCGGTAAGACCTCGATCCCGACCGGGGTTCTCAATAAAATCGGTGTTCTGGATGTCGATGAGTGGAAAGCGATCAGACAGCATACCCTGATGGGGGTTAAGAGTCTGTGCAAGATGCCCAAGACCGACGAGCACATGATGCATTCAATGATAGTCGCGTTTCAGCATCACATAAACCTGGACCTCTCCGGCTACCCCGACGTACCAGCCGAAACGTCACTGGATCTTTTCAGCAGGATCGTGCGGATAGCCGATACATTCGACGCCATGACCACGGAGCGGCCTTACAGAAACAAGGTCTACTCCCCCCATGAAGCGATACGATATCTGGTCTCACAGGCCGGCATCAAGTTCGACCCTGTGCTGGTCAAGGCATTCGCCGCCGCCATGGGGATCTACCCGATAGGCACTGTCTTGAGGCTCAACAGCGGGGAGATCGGTATCGTGGTCAGGCGTAGCGAGCTTAGCGGGGACGCCGACCGTGCCATGATACGCGTCATCGTCGATCGAGATGGCAACCAAACAGCGCAGGAGGTCTTCATCGACCTCGGTGAGGTCGACCCCGACACCGGCGACTTCATCTACCAGATAGATGAAACCCTCTCCTGTCAGGACCTGGGCGTAAATCCCAGGGATTATCTCATCTCATAAATACGGGGTCGGATCCTGTAAATTGAATTCAATTCTCAAGATCCGACCTCGGTGGTTTCCTCTGAAACCGGCGCGTGTCTTGCTCTGACCCCGATTATCGACTGTCGGTCTCGGCAACCCTTACCACAACTCCGCGGGCGAGGTGTATCAAACGCAGGTCTTGACCCCTGTGGAGGTCTAGCATATGCTCTCAGATTAGAAAACGTCTGTGATATCCTTGAGAAGGAGGTAATTCAAATGACCCCGGCCAACTCCAATCAGCCGGTGATGACGGATGTAACCACCCACTGGGACGACAAGTTCTGTGACCGCTGCCAGGTAATGGGTTCATCGATTATCCGGGAGATCCTCAAGTTCACGCAGATGCCCGATGTGATCTCTTTCGCCGGAGGCCTTCCCGCCCCCGAGCTCTTCCCGGTTCGTGAGTTCGAAGAAGCATGCGCTCATGTCTTGAGGACCTCCGGGGAGCAAGCGCTCCAATATGGTCTCACGGAGGGTTTCACACCCCTTAAGGAGGCCCTGGCGGAGAAGATGCAGAAATACGGGGTCCCCTCCGAACCCCACAATATACTCCTCACCAACGGGTCCCAGCAGGCACTCGATCTTATCGGCAGAATCTTCATAGGAGCCGGAGATACGATTGTAACCGGAAAACCCACTTATCTCGGCGCGTTGCAGGCATGGAAGGTCTATCGTCCCAAGATAATCGGCATACCGGTGGATGACGAGGGCATGCAAATGGATGCTCTGGAAGAGGTGCTCAAGAGAGAGAGCCCGAAGTTCATCTATGTCCTGCCCAACTTCCACAACCCGATGGGCATCACCCTGACCCGTGAGCGAAGAGAGAAACTGGTAAAGCTTGCGGCCCGGTATGGCATCCCCATCGTCGAGGACGATCCTTACGGAGAACTGCGGTTCGAGGGTGAGGATATAACACCCATAATGGTCATGCACAAAGAGAACGTCCTTTATCTCAGCACCTTTTCCAAGATCCTCGCCCCAGGCATAAGACTGGGGTGGGTGGTGGCGCCTGAGAACATCATAAGGAAGCTTGTTCAGGCCAAGCAGGCCACCGATCTTCATACCAGTACCTTCATCCAGATGATTGCCCATGACATAGTGAAACGTGGAATCCTGAAGGCCCATTCCAAGGAGATCAGAAAGGTCTACGGCGAGCGAAGACACATAATGACCTCGGCCATGGAAGAGCACTTCCCTGAGGGAGTGAAATGGACCAAGCCCGAGGGCGGGCTGTTCATGTGGACGATCGCTCCCGAGCACCTGAACACCATGGATCTTCTGGAGAGCGCGGTCGCAGAGAAGGTGGCCTATGTGCCGGGATCGGTCTTCTTCCCCGACGGATCCGGGACAAACACCCTGCGACTCAACTTCTCCAATGCCCGATCGGAGCTGATACCGGAAGGAATAGAGCGGCTGGGGCGTGTGTTGAAACGCGCGATTGGCTGAGACGGCCCGCAGCGGGAGGTCCCGGCGACAGGCCTGGAGTGTAATCCCGCAGATGGGTAACCCCCAAGGAGGTAGCCATGGCGGAGCAACAGAAGTTCGTACCCTTCGTACCGCCCGAGAAGTCGGTTGCGGAGCTGACGGCGGCATCCGTGATACTCGGAGTGGTGCTCGGGGTCATAATGACTGCGGCAAACACCTATGCGGGACTCTATGCGGGTATGACGGTAACCGCATCGATTCCGGCGGCTGTGATCTCCATGGGCATATTACGGGGGTTGCTGGGGCGGGGCACCATCCTGGAGAACAACGTGGTGCAGACGATTGCCTCGGCAGGTGAGTCCCTGGCCGCCGGCATCATCTTCACAATCCCGGCCCTCGTGATCCTTGGCATATGGGCTGATTTCCACTTCTGGACTGTGACGATTATCGCCATCTCCGGGGGGCTCCTGGGCGTTCTCTTCATGATCCCCTTGAGAAGGACGCTCATAATCGAAGAGAAGGAGCTGGTCTACCCGGAGGGTCTCGCATGTGCGCAGGTGCTCGAGGTCGGCGAGACCAAGGGGAGCGGCATAGTTTATATCTTCTCGGCTCTTGGCGTCGGGGCCATGTTCAAAGCCTGGGTCTCAGCTCTGGGTATCGTTAAGGGTGCGGTGGAGGGAGCGTGGACGGCCGGCCGGACAGTCTTCTACTTCGGATGCGATATGTCGGTACTCCTGCTTGGAATAGGTTACATCGTAGGTATGAACATAGCTGTCCTGGTCTTCATAGGAGGGGCCATCGGCTGGATCGTAGGCATCCCCATCTACGGCGCTATCAGGGGCATGCCCGCTGCCGGAAGCCTGGTGGATTCGGCCTACGAGGTCTGGAGCACCCAGATAAGGTACATGGGTGTGGGGGCGATGATCGTGGGCGGTCTCTGGTCCATCATAAAGATCAGAAGCGGCATCGCCAAGGGCCTGAGGGATGCCCTCTTCGGGCGCGAGCATCTCGAAAAGGGACCCATCCCCCGCACCGACCAGGATCTGAAGCAGCGCATTGTGCTCTTGCTTACGCTGGTCACCATCGTTGCCGTGTTCGGGATCTACCTCTCGCTCACCAAGTCGGTCGGGATCACGGTTGTGTCCACGTTCTCGATGGTCATTGCGGGCTTTTTCTTCGTCGCGGTCTCGAGCTACATCGTGGGGCTGGTGGGAAGCTCCAACAATCCCATCTCCGGTATGACCATCTGCACCATCCTTTTCGCCTCGGCTCTACTGCTCCTGGCCGGCATGAGAGGCACCGAAGGGATTCTCGCCGCTCTGGGTGTGGCCGGAGTCGTTTGCTGCGCGGCCGCAACAGCGGGTGATATCTCACAGGATCTCAAGACCGGGTACCTTGTGGGGGCCACGCCCAGGAGGCAGCAGTTCAGCCAGATCCTGGGAGTGGTCATCCCTGCATTCATTATCGCTCCCGTACTCTCTGTCCTTCAGAAGGCCTACGGTATAGGCTCGAACGAGCTGCCCGCCCCGCAGGCCACACTCTTCGCAAGCATAGCGAGGGGGATGTTCACCGAAGCGACCCTGCCCTGGATAATGGTCGAGATCGGCGCCCTGGTAGGAGTGGCTCTGGTCATCATAGATGAATTCCTGAAGCGTACCGGTTCCGGGTTCCGGGCTCACATCATGCCCGTGGCGGTCGGCATCTATCTGCCCCTTGGTCTGGCAGTACCCATTCTGATCGGTGGCCTCATCCAGAAGATGGTGAGAATGGCCGCAAGAAAGCGGGGCGACCAAGATGCTGCCGTACATCGGGGCATCCTCTTCGGTTCAGGTCTCATAGCCGGTGAGGCGATCATGGGTATCATCGTCGCCTTCCTTATAGTGGGCGGCGTGGGCCTCCCCCTTAATATCTTCAGCGGTTTCAGGTTCCTCGGGGGATGGTTCCACAACTTCACATCGCTCGTTGTTTTCGCAGCAGCTATCATCGCACTCATAATAGTATCCATGAGGCGCGAAGCCGATAGGGGGTAATCTGATGCAACAGCTTAAGGAAGCGGCCCGGGTGGCTCTTACCGATTGCGCAAATGTCCAGGCCGGTGAAAATGTCGTTATCGTGACCGATGAGCCCCTGAGAAACAGGGGCCTGGCATTCTGGGAAACTGCGCGAGACCTGGGTGCGGACGCTATATTCTGTGAGATCATACCCCGGAAAACCAACGGCGAAGAACCCCCTAAGGCCGTGGCTGCCCTCCTCAGGGACTGTGATGTTTTCATGATCCCCACGAGCAGGTCGCTGTCCCACACCGACGCCCGCAGAGAGGCATGCGCCAACGGCGCCCGCGGGGCCACGCTTCCCAATATCACCGAAGACACCATGAAGCGGACCCTCAGGGCCGATTATGCCAAGATAGAAGAGATGACCAAACGGATGGCCGACCTCCTTAAGGGGGCCAAGGAAGCCAGGGTCATAACAGAGATCGGAACGGACATTACAATGTCGCTCGAAGGCAGGGCGTGGCGGGAGGATACGGGCATCGTAAGAGAGGCCGGCGCCTTCACCAATCTTCCGGCAGGTGAGGCCTATCTGGCTCCGGTCGAGGGAACAGCCGGGGGCAGAATCGTAGTCGACGGTTCCTGCGCCGGCGTGGGAGTTGTCAAGAGCCCAATCACTATAGATGTTGCCGGGGGGCTCGCTACCGATATAGCCGGGGGCGAAGAGGCCGAGGCCCTGAAGAAGATAATCGCCCCCTTCGGCGCAGACGGCAGGAACATCGCAGAGCTGGGTATCGGCACAAACGATAAGGCCCGGCTTGTGGGAAGCACGCTTGAGGACGAGAAGGTGATGGGTACCGTCCATATCGCCCTCGGCGACAACAAGAGCATGGGCGGCAACGTATCGGTCGCAAGCCATCTTGACCTTATAATAAAGGCCCCCACCTTGATCGTGGACGGCAAGGAGATAATCAAAGCCGGCAAGTGGACCATCTAGGGGTCGAGTTGCCCCCTAAGCAGGCAGGCCAGCGGGTCGGCGACGTGGATAACCGAGGCTGAGGGTAATCTTCGTTTGAGGGCCCGCTTGAATGAACCCAGGATACGCGGGTTCTCGAACAGGCCACCTGATACGGCGAGGTCGAAAGAACCCATGAGGCCGAGCCTGGCTGCCACGGTCCGGGCCATAGCCACAAGCTCTGCAACCGCCTTTCTCACCAGTTGCCTTGCATAAGGATCCCCGCGCGAGGAGGCTTCGAGGACAACACGCGCGAGGTCGGCGACTTGCTCCCGCCGGACGGGGAGGAAGTAGTCCGGTACCTGATCGAGTCTAAGACCATATCGCTTGCAGAGCAGACCGAGAATTGGAGTTCGATCTTCCCTCCCCTCTAGAGCCCTGAGGGCAGCACCCAGGACACCCAGACCCAGCTTGAAACCGCAACCTTCATCCAGGTAAGAACCCCAACCACCCGCTCTTGCGGTGGCCCGTCTCTTCCCCGCATGTTTGGCCCCGAGGCATATGCTGCCGGTACCTGCAATAAGCACTATGCCGTCACGCCGGGCGAAGAACCGGTCCAGCAGGGCTCCCGCGTCGCTTGTCACCTTGAGCCGAAGTCTGGTGGAACGTGGTTTCAGAATGGCCCTGAGAACATCGCTGCACTCCCGGCGTGCCGCGGGACGTCCCGCACCCGCAAGAGCGGCGAAGGCCCGGAGCGGCCCCAAAGAGAAGCCCGGCAGCTTGAGGAGCGGCAGGATCAGGGATTCAAGTCTCTGCTTGAGAAGGTCCGGATCGATATCGTTGGGGTTTAGACCCACCGGCAGAAGGCGTGCGGCAATCTTGCCGTCCCACGCTATGGCTGCCCTCCCCTTCGACCCACCGCCTTCAATGGCGAGGAGAACCTCCGGCGACTTGCCCATGCGGTCCGTCCAACTCCCATTCGTCGGGGATGGAACCCCGACCAACGTCGCGCACGGAGACGCGACGCTACACAAGGCTTCGTTGCCGCGGAAGCGGCAGCGCTGCGAACGTACTTATTGCCTCACCGATCCACCACTAACGGGGAGCATATTGCCTCAGGACGTCCGCGTATTTCAAGGCAAAGTCGCTATTGAAGATGGAATAGCCACGCACCCCCCGGGCCCAGGCCGCATCCAGTTCGGCTGCGACGGTGCTGTCGGTAAACGCCTCAAGATAGGGGCCCAGACCAGCCACAACATTCCCGGCCCCGGCAGACTCGACAAAGGTCCCCAGGCGCTCCCCGAAGGTCTCCACACTCGGGGTATATACCATGGGAACAAGGAAATCCAGGTAGCCTCGCAGCATCCATTCGACGCCATCCTGGAGGTAGACCTCCCGGCCGTCTTCTATCTTCTGCCAGACGGCGGCGGACACCTGTATGTCCGGTCGCAGGGTGCGCGCAGTCCGGGCGAGTCTTCCCACAAAATCAGTGAGTTGTCTGATCCTCCATTCCCGGAAGGGTGGCGTCTCGTGACCGACACCCCCGAGAATCACGTCCAGCCGGTAGGCCGCCCTTGTATCGGCATCATAGGAGTAACTTGAATCCGGAAACCTGACGTAATCAAGGTGGAGCCCGTCCAGATCGTAGCGCCCGACCAAATCGCGCACCACCTCCGCGACGTGGTCCTGCACTTCCTCGTGGGTAGGACTCAGAAATGCATAGCTGTGCTCCGTCTCGCCCTTCACGAGCGACATCCTGCGACCTTCTCGATCGGATGCCAGCCATTCCGGGTGGGTATGAAGAACATGAAGTGGATCGCTCGCAGCCGGCGGGCTGCCCGAATCGGAAACCGCCCAGCCCGTGAATACGTTTACCCAGGCGTGCACCTCGATTCCCCTGCCACGGCCCTCTTCGAGAGCTATCGCCAGAGGATCCCACCCGGGGTCGGCGCCCAGCCGGCCGGTAAGCAGGTCGGACCACGGCTCAAGAGATGAGTGGTAGAGGGCATCACACGCTCCTCTTACCTGGAAGAAAACGGTGTTCACCCCGATTGACTCGAGATCGGCAAAAAGGGCCCGGACATCCGCAGAATCCCTGAAGGCCCATCTTGTGATCCACACAGCGCGCGTCTCGAAATGCGGACCCGGCTCAAGTTCCGCAGCACTTGAAGCCGGGCTCATCAAAGCCGCCAGCGAGAGCAATACCACCAAACGGTTCATGGGTCAGGAGTATAAAGCAGAAGGCCGTATTAGACAAATAAAAGTTGGGTGGGGTCTGTTGTTTTACGCGAGCTTGGCACGGAAGCTCGCTGGGACGCTTCTATCCAGCTACGACCCCACCCATCCACAGGACCACAGGGGAAGGAGCTCGTCGCCTCGTTAAACCCGACTTTCATTGCTCCTTCCAACACATTTAGACGTAGGCCGATGTCAGTGGTTTCAAAAAAAACGACCCAATATTCAATTGACTGATAGCCTATCCATTTATATTCTAACATGGGTTTGCCTAATAGGAAAGGGGGAAATGGAAAATGCCGGAATCCAAAGTCGGTGAAGTGGTCAAGTTCTTCGTCAAGCCCGGTGTTGCAGCCATTGTCATAACCGACGATGGCCTGAAGGCCGGAGACACCATCCACTTCAAGGGGCACACCACCGATTTCACCCAGCCGGTGGATTCCATACAGATCGATAACCAGTCTGTGGATGAGGCCGGTGTAGGCGACGATGTGGGTATAAGAGTGACCGAAAGGGTACGACCGGGGGATGTCGCCTATAAGGTCTC
>JALGWN010000147.1 GCA_025774115.1 bacterium | reverse complement strand
CTGGAGCCCGATATTGCCTTCGGCTATGAAGTCGGTGGTGGTCACACGATAGGTGGCGTTCGGGTCCCATGGCTCGCCGCCGACATAGAGCTCGACGATGCGATCGAAGTCAGGCCGTGTCCGGCTATAGACAGTTCTCACACCCGAGATATACAGACCCTGTCTCATACCCTTGATCCGCCACTCGAGCACATGCTTGAGGAAAGAGCCTGTCATCTCGAAAACGGCAAGATTGTTCTCAAACGGCACCACCTGGAATACGTCTCTAGGGGTTATGATACCCATCCCGATGTTGTCCCGGATGCCGCCGAGGTTGGTGAATGCGACATCGGCATCCACAGCCTCCCGCATGGCGTCAACGACCATATTACCCATAGGCGATTCCCCGACCCCAACCCGGGATATGTCTATGAGAGCCCGTCCTATGGGCTCATCCATCCCCACTTCTGCGGAATCCACCCACCCGCCGATGAATTGGGCCATCTCTTCATCCGGCCACCACTCATCTTCAAAGAGGGTGAGTATCCCTCCGTCTGTCTCAGAGAGCTCGTAGCCTATTATCTGCTTCGTGTCCGGATCGACCGTGATCTCATAAAGCCCGACGCCTGTGCCCCGCCCGTAGGTCTGGAAACATATAGTATGCGTAAGAGGGTCTTCCCAGCCGCGCTCGTAACCGACATGGATGTGCCCGCAGAGCATCAAGTCTATGTCTTCAACGCAATGCACGAGTTCCATGGCGTTCATGCCGTATCTTATCTTCTGTTCCACACCCGATTCGATCATTTCCCGGTAGGCGGTGTTCACGTCGTACGGTATACCCAGATGGCCAATCACAAATATGAGGTCGACCTGATCCTTTATTTCGGCGATGTACTTCTCGGTCACAGGTTTGACCTTGAGGAATTCTATCTCGTTCACATCCTCAGGAAGCGCGTAGTACGGGGTCTCTTCGGTCACCAGCCCGATGATGCCTATCTTGATGCCCGCCACTTCCTTTATTATGTACGGTTGCATCGGTGGAGGTATCTCACCTGTCTCGGTATTAACGATATTGGCGGACAGGACCGGGAACTCCGCCATGTTCATGATCCTGAAGGCGTTGTCGAGTCCTGCATCGAACTCATGGTTGCCCGGCGACCAGACATCGTAGCCCAGACGGTTCATGAACTCCATTACGATCGAGCCGCTATCGTAGTTCCCAACCGGTGTGCCCTGCCAGATATCACCGGTGTCGAAAAGCAGGAACCCCTTGCCCTCTTCCTCGGCCTTCTCCCTCATGCGCTTCGCCAACGTAGTAAGCGAGGCACCGCCCCCCAACATGGGCGGAAACTCCTGACTCATAAACGTGGCACCCGTGCGGTCGATCCCGCCATGTATATCGTTGGTGTGCATTATGATTATCTTCACGGGCTCGGCTCCCGCCGCAGGCAGGGCTGCCGCCAAACCGAGAACCACCACCAGACCCAAAGCGAATCCTGACCTCATCCACCTCACCTCTTTAGAATCTCCTGCTCAGCGAAATCGTAGCACCGATAAGCGTATCCTCAACCTTATCAGTGAACTGCCGCTGGCTGGCACAGAAAGTCGTGTCATCGAAGAGCGAGAATTCACGATACTCCCGCCATCCCATCCTTACCGCGAAATCAATGCCATACCCGGCCACCTTCATGCCGCTCCCAATGGTGACGGCGGCTTCGCTGGTCTCCTCATCCGTAGGCGAAGGTTTGAAGGTGAATCCGAACCGAAGCGGTTGGCCGCTATAGAAAACGTGCTCCACCCCGACAGACCATTCGTATATGTCGTTGAAGGAAATGCCGCCCAGCGCATCGTTCCCGGCGTCCCCCCACTTGACATACCGTACATTCCCCTCGATCACGGTCAAAAGCTCGTTCCTCGGCCTATAGGTCACACCGAAACTGTAGGAGGCCGGATACCTCATTGTGAAGCTGCCTTCGGCATCTCCCTCCCTGGGCAGAAACCACATCAGGCCTTCGCCCGATCCGGTCTTATATTCCCCATCGACCTCGGCTTCGCTGGTAAAAGCGGCCGCTATCTCTATTCTGTTGTTGACTTCATATGTAAGACCCAAGTGATATCTGGTCCCACCCAATTCCGATGCTTCGAAGGTGTCGGACGTTTCCGTCAGAGCCCGCTCCCAGCAGTTCACCTTCAAGGTATCGATCTCGGTAAGACGTGTCTCGATGTCGTAGTCTCCCCATAGGTAGTCGATACTGAGGCCGACCGAAACCTTGTCCATCAAGGATGTTCCGGCCCCGAAGGACAGCGAGCGTATGACACCCCCACCCTCTACGAAACCCTTGGCGATTATCTTGTCGGCGGGAACCGATGTGGTACTCCTGTCCCTTACCTCCTGGTAGAAGTCATAGTCGAAATCGTAGGCGGGAAGGTAGGCCAGTCCGAACGAGACACCGCCCAGGCTGGAAAGACCCCCTGTCGTCAGCGAGAAATCCCCGTCGTGGTAGGTGTTCCAATTGTGGGAGTAAGCTTCATAACCGAGAAGTGCGTCGAAGCTGTCATGCACGGGCAGCGACCAGTTCTCTTCGGCCGCAACAAGGCGATATGCCGCGGAAAACGCGGGGCGATCGAAGCTTGCCAGCAAAGCAGGGTTGAGAGCGACTGCCCTCGGGCTGTCCTCACAAAGAAGCGAGACCTCTCCCATCCCGACACACCTGGCGGAACCCTGGAAAACCTCCGAGCCGGTCCCCAGCTCCAGTGCCGTGTAGCCCCAGGCACAGCACGCCAATATCAGAATCAGCAACACGCCTCCAATCCCACCTCTCCTCATTTTTGGTTACCCCCTCTTACCACATATAGTCGATTTGAATCCTGAAATACCTGTCCCGGTCCACGACATAGTCCGCATCGACATCATCGCCGTAGGCCTGGTTATATTGTCTGATATCGAGATTCGTGACCGGGATGCCTCTGTCATAGGCCGCCTTGAGCTCGATCCAGAGGTTGTCGGAGATCCGGTCCTGGGCCGAAACCCAGAAGCGCGTCGAGTTCTGCTTGTTCCCTGCGACGAACTCGCTCTCCTCGAAGAACCAGACGAAGCCGTTGTAGGAAAGAGCTCCGAAACTCACTGCGAACTTGTCCGAGAAGTTGTGCTCCGCATTGAGCAGAAGTCCCCACGAAGGCTGGAATGCCTGGCCTACCGCCGGATGGTCTCCGTCCGGGTCTATGCCACCAACCAGGCGGGGCCTCGGAGGCCATTCGGTACCCCCTCTCAGGTACATGAATTCCACCATATCGTAGTTGGACAGCCTCATTTCGAGTTCCAGCCTGGTCTCGGTGAGATTGTAACTGAGCGGAGTGATACTGTTCTCCGCATTCCTGCCCTGGAACTGCTGCCTGATCTTGAACCGGAGCGGATAAGTCAAACGTATCTCCAGGTTCCCGACGAATCTGCTGTAGGTGGCGCCGTCGGCAACCCTTGTCCACCTGTCGTATTCGATCCTCGGGATTATCTTCTCGGTAAGACGGTAGCGGGAAGACAGGTAGATCCCGCGCTCCGCCTGCGGAGCTACGGCATTGTCGTAGACCAGGCCGTAGAGGGGATCGGTTAGATAATACTGATCCTCAAGTATGGTCCCCTTGAACCTCTCGTAATTTGAAAACCCACGGCAATAGGGATTGTCGAAGCCCAGGCTATAGTCCCGGTAGAGGGCAAGCAGGTTGAGATCATTGTACTGCGCCCATACCGAGGCCACGAAAGCGTTGGGATCGTCGCCCAGTTTGAGGAGACTGCCGTCGATGTCCATCTCCGCGTATTCGGCCTGCACACAGAAATCCTTGTAAACACTCATCGCCTCCAGCCCGTGTACCCGCCTGAACTTGCCCGGACTGCGGTAGGAGCTCAGAATCTCATTATCCACCTGGGTGATCCGGTCGAAACGGTCTATGAAGGCCTTGCCGCCCTGCGGGTCGAACAGCCTGTTGTAGCGGCTCTCATACCCCGAGACCCCTATATGGATGCCGGGATGTATGATGTATCTAAGGTTGCCCCCGTAGGTTCTCTCATGCAGAGCGTCCTTCATGGGCGGCAGGTTGTACTCACGGAGCATATCGTTTTCTATGGTCGGGTTAAGGAAGATATAGGCGGCCGCGCTCCCGTCATTATTGAGGACAACGTCTTTGTCATCGTCCGAGTAGAAACCTATACCCATGAAGCGATTCCATCTGGCCTGCACGGCCACACCCGAGAGTTTGAACTCCTCGGTCCTCGATATGTCGCCGTGAATACCGTAATAGCGCTTATCCCAGGAATAGCCGGACTTTCGCGCCTTGAAGTACTCGGTGTTTTCCATCACCAGGCCTTGTCCGAAACCCACGAGGTAGTCGCCTATGTAGATCTTGTCGATACTGACCGGGCCGGCCTTTATGTCCTCTATTCCCGCGAATCCCTTGGCATGCTCCCAGGTGTTCTCCTCACCGCCGTATCTCCAGGTGACCAGTCCCCCGCGCAGCGTGACATTGTCGGTAAGATAGTACTTAAGGGAGAGCTTCTGGAGAATCTCGGGTCTTGTCCTATCGAGGTCCAGCCTGTCATACCAGGAATCATACACACCCTGAGCGCCGTACAGGTCCTCTCTTAGGAGATCGTCCACATCGCTGTCGAAGGCCTGGCTCTTCATGCGTACCTGATACCACCCGTGGATGTCGCCCCGCTGTTCGGTGTCTTCGTACCTTACGAGCGACCGGGCATTCATATAGCCCCACCCGGAGAGTTTGGGCGTGTAGCGCAAGTCCCTGCGTCCCCTGTAGCTGCCGATGGCATCACGGTGATTGAAGATCGCCACCGCATCCACAGGCGATACATTCTGAATATTCATAAGTTCATAGAGCCCGGCGGTATTTATGTTGGGGGGATCTTTGGCCAGATCTATCCAGAGATCGATCAGGGCCTCGTTGCTCCCTTCGGAGGAACCCCAGGACCGGATCGAGCGCTGGGTCATACTCATTCTCTCAGCGAAATAGTCCCGGGTCACCGGCTCGATCCTGACCAGAGGCTTGAGCGTCGCGAGATCCTCGGCGTCGATACCCTCTATCGTCATCAGATCGTAGACGCTTTCAAAGTAGGCCCGGTATTCCCTGTAATCGAATATCGCCTGCGCCTCTTCCGGCGGGATGGGAAGCTCCATAATCTCTTCGAGGCTCGCCGAATTGAGATCGATCGGAAAATCCGCCGCACCCGCCATGCCGGCCAGAACCGCGACAGCAGCAAGAACAAACAGTGTGTTTCTCATAGCATACGCCTTCTCAGAACCTTGCACCTATAGCCACATGATGAGTACCCGGCAGCACCGAGTGGCTGGAATAAGAATAGTCGATCTCAAGCGGTTCGACGCCCGCCGTGATCCCGCCGGTAAGCGAGTTGGGATGGGTCTGGAAGCCGAACCTTAGACCCAGGAATTCGGTCACCGCGAACTGCATGCCCATATGGATCTCCGTCTTCTCCCCCCTCAGACTTCTTATGTCCAGCCCGGTGACGACACCATAGTAGGGCTCGTAGGCCACCCCCGCGCTGATCCACTGTGGAAGGGGTTCTCTGATGCCCTTGCCCACAGACGGTTCGTTTATGTTCTTAACGAAAAGTCCCAGCCTCGTGCGTTGCCTGAGGATGCCGAGGAAACCGAGGTCCACACCGAGGGTGGTCTCTTCTCCCAGATCCATCGTACCCGTTGAGCCGAACTCCAGCGAGTAGAGATTCAAAGTCCCTCCCAGATAGAGCTCGGAATGGATATCTTTCATTAGGCAGAGCCCATATGCAAGGCTCAGCGTGGATTCCCCCAGGAGCTTCTTGTCCTTATACTCGACACCGAAGTCGCGATAGCTCAGGCCGATGGCGTGGTTCGATCTGACCGGGATGCTGAAAGCCAGAAAGGTGAGCGACTCAAAATCCTGAGAGTTGGGCCTTAGATAGGAGGCATACACATCGGGTGAGCCCACCAGAGCCAGAGCACTGGGATTGTAGAACATGGCTGTAGCATCATTCACGCTTGCCACCCAGGCCCCACCCATACCCCTGGCCTTGCTACTCACGTCCATGGAGTCGAAGACATAGGCAACAGACCCTCCGGCAAGCAACACCAGAAAAGCCAGCCACAATGCAATCCATCTTACTCGCACCTGATTATCCTCCTACTTTAGCTCCCTTCCCACTACGATAGGA